>JAFIHF010000017.1 GCA_017848855.1 Rhodanobacter denitrificans
GGAACTCACCGCCGAGCGCTTCGTCGCCGATCCATTCTCCGCTGAACCCGGCGCACGGCTCTACCGCACCGGCGACCGCGGCCGCTGGCGCGCCGACGGCTCCCTCGAACACCTCGGCCGCGCCGACTTCCAGATCAAGCTGCGCGGCTTCCGCATCGAACCCGGCGAGATCGAGGCGATCGCCCGCGAGGACGCCACGGTGGCCGACGCCGCGGTCGTGCTGTGCGAGTTCTCCGCCAGCGACCAGCGCCTGGTGCTCTACGTGGCCGCCGCCGAGGCGGAAGCCACGCTGCTGCCGCGCCTGCGCGGCGCGCTGGAAGCGCAACTGCCCGGCTACATGCGGCCGCAGCACATCGTGCGGCTGGAAGCGTTCCCGCAGACGCCGAACGGCAAGCTCGACCGCAAGGCGCTGCCGCCGCCGGTGGCGACGACGGAACGCGAGCCGGCGCCGCACGACGCGGACAGCGACCCGCGCCGCCGCTACTTGGGCGCGGTGTGGTGCGAGCTGATCGGGGTGAGCGCGGTGGCGCCGCAGGACAACTTCTTCGACGTCGGCGGGCATTCGCTGCTGGCGGTGGAACTGGCCGCGCGCGTGCAGCGCGAGACCGGCGTGCGGCTGAACCTGCTGGACATCGCCAGCGGCACCCTCGCCACGCTGGCCGGGCAGTTGCCCGAGTCCGCCGCGGCCGGGCCTCAGGCAGCACCGCTCGGCCATCGCCTGCGGCGACTGCTGGGGCTGCGCTGATGCGTGCCGTGCGCACCTGGCCATACGTATTCGTCCATCGCCATAGCGGGATGCCATGGCTACGATGACGACATGGTTTCGATCGATGCATGTCGGACAGGGGACTGTCCGGAACAGGGGACGACATGAACTACAACCTTGATGGCCGACGCACGGAGCCGGTGATCGGCTCCGCCTTTCCGCTGAGCGCAATCCGCAAGGAGAAGTGGCTGGCCAGCCAGTACGGCGACGGTGCCGCGCTGGCGCTCGCCCACCTCACCGTGGTGCGGCTGGACGGCCCGCTGCACGCCGCCACGCTGGAGCAGGCCGCCGCCCATCTGTGGCGGCGGCAGCATCGCCTGCGCATCCAGCCCTCGGCCGACGGCCACACGCAGCATGTGCACGACGGCTTGCCGCTGCCGTGGGCACGGCACGATTTCTCCTCCGCCGGCGCGGCCGCGGAGGCGCGCCTGGCCGCGCACGTGCAGGCGCGCCTGCGCACGCCGTTCGATCCGGCCGTGCCGCCGCTGTTGCAGCTGGAACTGCTGCAGCTGGGCGCGGACCGGCATGCCCTGCTGCTGCACGCCCACGAACTGGTGCTCGATCGCCGCGCCAGCGCCCGCCTGCTGGCAGAACTGGCGCAGTACTACGGCGAGCTGCGCGCGGGGCAGGAACCGGCGTCCGCACCGGCGCCGCTGCCGGCCGCCGGGGATGATGCATCGCCCGCCGCATCGCTCGCCTGGTGGCGTGCGCGCCTGGCCAGCCGGCCCGATCCGCTGGCCCTGCCCGCCGACCGCCCGGCACCGCTGCGGCCGCGGTTCGACGCCGTGGGCGCGCGGCGCGTGCTGCCGGCGGCCACGCTCGCCGGCCTGCGCCGGCTGGCGCAAGCCTGCGGCCGCTCGCTGCACGAGGTGCTGCTCGGCGGCTACGCGGCCTTCCTCATGCGCATGAGCGGGCAGCACGATTTCGCGCTCGGCGTGCCGGTCGGCACGCACGGCGAGCCGCTGCACTTCCTGCCGCTGCGCCTGGGCATCGAGCCCGAGATCTCCGTCGCGGAATTGTTTGCGCGCACCGCGGGCGCGCTGCACGAGGTCCAGGCGCACGGCGAGGTCACGCTGATGGGCCTGCTGCGCGCACTCGACCTGCACCGTGGCGGCGCGGAGGCCGCCCTGGCCGGCGTCTCGTTCGAGTTCGATCCGGGCCTGCCCGGGTTTGCCTTCGCCGATCTGCGCCACCACATGCACGACGGCGGCCGCGTGGCGCTACTGGGCGAGCTGCACGCACGCGCGGCGCTGGAGGGCGATGCGCTCGCGCTCGACCTGCACGGCACCGCCGCGCGCTACGACGCGGCCACGCTGCAGCGCTGGCTGGGCCATTACGCCACCCTGCTCGAAGCCTTCGCCGGTACCGCCGAGCCGGCGGCGCTGACGGTCGCCGAGCTGCCCCTGCTCGATGCCGCCGGGCGCGCCCAGGTGCTGCAGGCGTGGAACGACACCGCGCGCGACTACGACCTCAGCCTGGGCCTGCCGGCGCGGATCGCGGCGCAGGCGCAACGCACGCCGGGAAGCATCGCCGCCGAGTGCGCCGGCGAAGCGCTGGACTACGCCGCGCTGGAACGGCGCACCGGTGCCCTGGCGCAGGCGCTGGCACGCCGCGGCATCGGCCGCGGCGATCTGGTCGGCGTGTACGTGCCGCGCAGCCTGGACATGCTGGTCGCGGTGCTCGGCATCCTGAAGTGCGGCGCCGCCTACGTGCCGCTGGATCCGGAATTCCCGCAGCAGCGGCTCGCCTACATGGCCGCGCACGCCGGCCTGCGCCACCTGCTGGTCACCCCCGCGTTGCAGCCGCCATCCGAACTGGCCGCGGGGCGCGCATGCCTCGCGATCGGCGAGCTGGCCGCCGAGACGGGCGGCGATACGCCGCTGCCGACCGTGCATGGCGACGACCTCGCCTACGTGCTGTTCACCTCCGGCTCCACCGGCCAGCCCAAGGGCGTGCGCATCCTGCACCGCAACCTGGTCAACTTTCTCGAAAGCATGCGCGAACGGCCGGGCTACGGCGCCGGCGACACGCTGTGCGTGGTCACCACGCTGTCGTTCGACATCGCCGGCCTGGAGCTGTACCTGCCGCTGCTCAGCGGCGGGCGCATGGTGATCGCCACCGCCGCCGAGCACGGCGATCCGTCGGCGCTGTACGCGCTGATGGCGAACAGCGGCTGCACGGTGCTCCAGACCACGCCATCGCTGCTGCGCCTGCTGCAGGGCCTCGGCCGCGAGGACGTGGTGCGCGGGCTGCGCCTGTTCGTGGGCGGCGAGGCGATGCCGCTGGCGCTGGCGCGCTCGCTGGCCGGCAACTGCCGCGAGCTGTGGAACCTGTACGGCCCCACCGAGACCACGATCTGGTCCTCGGCGGCGCGCATCGAGCCGGGCATGGAACCGATCCCGCTGGGCACGCCGATCGCCAACACGCGCATCTACGTGCTGGACGCGCGCGGCCAGCCGGTGCCGCCGGGCGTGGTCGGCGAGATCTGGATCGCCGGCGACGGCGTGGCCGACGGCTACCTCAACCGCCCCGACCTCACCGCCGAGTGCTTCGTGGACGATCCCTTCGCCGGCGGGCGCATGTACCGTACCGGCGACCGCGGCTGCTGGCGCGACGGCCAGCTGTATTTCAACGGCCGCGCGGACGACCAGATCAAGATCCGCGGCTACCGCATCGAGCCGGGCGACATCGAGGCGGTGGCCGCCGCCGAGCCGGGCGTGCGCGAGTGCGTCGCCGTGGCGCAGGCCTTCGGCGACAACGACGTGCGCCTGGTGCTGTACGTGGCCGCCGCGGCGGACGACGGCTTGGCCGAACGGCTGCGCGCGCGCCTGCACCGGCAATTGCCGACCTACATGCAGCCGCAGCACATCGAGCGGCTGGACGCACTGCCCAAGACGCCGAACGGCAAGATCGACCGCAAGGCCCTGCCACAGCCGTCCGCGGCCGCGCTGCGCGGCGTGCGGGCGCCGGCGGACGCGCTGGCCGATCCGCGCCAGTCCTACCTCGCCGCGATCTGGCGCGAGCTGATCGGCGCGGAACGGGTGGGCGCCAACGACAACTTCTTCGACGTGGGCGGCCACTCGCTGCTGGCGGTGGAAATGGTGGCGCGCGTGCAGCGGGAAACCTCGGTGCGGCTGCACCTGCTCGACGTGGCCTCCGGCACGCTGGCGACGCTGGCCAGCGAGCTGCCCGTGCAAGCGCAGGATGCCCCGCGGTTGCCGCTGCTGCAGCGGCTGCGCCGGCACATGGGATGGAAACGATGACGCGCACGGTCAACCACACGGGAGTGCGGCCATGACGGACCTGGCGGTGCTGCTCTTCGTCTTGTCGGCGCTCGGCCTCGTGCACGTCTTCGTCGGCTACCCGCTGTGGGTGGTCGCGCTGGCGCGCTGGCGGCCGCGCCCGGTGCAGCGGTGCGCATGGACGCCGCGCGTCACCGCGGTGCTCGCCGTGCACGACGGCGCCGCGCACGTGCGCGCGAAGCTGGAAGGCCTGCTCGCGCTGGACTACCCGCCGGAGCTGCTCGACATCGTGGTGGCCTGCGACGGCTGCCGCGACGACAGCGCGGCGCTTTGCCGGCAGCTGGGCGACGCGCGCATCCGCGTGCTGGAGTTCGCCGAGCGGCGCGGCAAGGCCGCCTGCATCAACGACGCGGTGGCCGCGGCGCGCGGCGAAGTGCTGCTGCTGACCGACGTGCGCCAGCGGCTGGAGCCGGACGCGCTGCGCCAGCTGGTCGCGAACCTCGGCGACCCGCGCGTGGGCGCGGTCGGCGGGCAACTGCGCCTGTTCGACGCGCAGACCGGCTTCGCCCGCGGCATCGATGCGTACTGGCGCTACGAGACGCTGATCCGCGCCAGCGAGAGCCGCTCGGGTTCGGTCATCGGCGTCAGCGGCGCGCTGTACGCGATGCGGCGCGAGCTGTTCCGGCCGCTGCCGCCGGGCACCGTGCTGGACGACGTGCTGGTGCCGATGCAGGTGGCCGCGGCCGGCTGGCGCGTGGTGTACGAGCCGGCGGCGGTGGCCTGGGACGGCAGTACGCAGCAGCCGCACGAGGAGCAGCGGCGCAAGATCCGCACGCTGGCCGGCAACTACCAGCTGGTGCAGCTGGCGCCGTGGCTGCTGCTGCCCTGGCGCAATCCGCTGTGGTTCCGCTTCGTCAGCCACAAGCTGCTGCGCCTGCTGGCGCCGTGGCTGCTGCTGGCGCTGGCGCTCTCGGCGGCGCTGCTGGCGACGCGGCATGCGCTGTTCGCGGCGACCGCGCTGGCGCTGCTCGCGGCGCTCGCCGCGGTGGTGGCCGGGCGCCTGCTGCCGGCGCTGGGCCGGCACCTGCCGGTGCGGCTGCTGACCGCGTTCTGCTATCTCAACCTGTTCGCCGCGCAGGCGCTGCTGGCGTTCGCGCGCAACCGGAGGCTGCATCTGTGGTGATCCACTGGCATGATCGGCGCGTTCCTTCGGCAGCATGCGGCGGTGCGCCTGCGGGCGCAGGCGGAGAGTGGTGCCCATGTTCCTGCTGATCCTCGTCTACCTCGGTTTCGCGATCGTCCGCCCGCAGGACTACCTGCCGGGCATGGCGGGCCTGCCGGTGATGTCGGCGACCCTGCTGCTGGCCTTCGCCGGCTGGCTGCTGCGTGGCGCGCGCACGCCCGGCGCGCCGCAGTTCCTGCTGCTACCACTGTTCGTGCTGATCGCGATGGCCTCGCTGGTGGTCAACGGCTGGAGCGGCGGCGTGGTCTACGCGCTCGAACAGCTGGGGCCCTCGCTGATCGTGTTCTTCGTGCTGGCGAGCGCGATCGACGACCCGCGCCGCACCGCCGCCACCTTCACGGTGATCGGCCTGTGCGCGATGGTGCTGGCCCTGCACAGCGTGCAGCAGGCCGAACACGGCGTGGGCTGGACCGGCATGACCCTGGGCGAGGACGGGCGCATTCGCTACGTGGGCATCTTCAACGACCCCAACGACCTCGGCCTGCTGTTCGTGATGGCGCTGCCGATGCTGTTCTGCCTGTCCACGCGCGCCGGCTTCCTCGGCCGCTGGTTCTGGCGCGCCGGCATCGTGCTGCTGCTGGCCGGCGTGTACCTGACCAAGTCGCGCGGCACCCAGCTGGCGGTGCTGATGATGGGCGCGATCTGGTTGTGGCAGAAGCGCGGCCTGCTCACCGCCGGCACGCTGAGCTTCGCCGGCCTGGTCGGCCTGATGCTGCTGCCGTCCACCCGCATGAACGACCTCGATCCGGACGAGGAGTCCGCCTTCGGCCGCGTGGACGCGTGGTACGAGGGCTTCGACATGTTCAAGACGCATCCGTTGTTCGGCGTGGGCTTCGGCAATTTCACCGACTACAACACGCTGACCGCGCACAACTCGTTCGTGCTGGTGCTGGCCGAGACCGGCTTCCTGGGCTTCGTGACCTGGCTGGCCTTCATCGGCTACGGCTTCTGGATGATGTGGCGGCTGCTGCAGCTGCAGGCCGGGCTGACGCAGGCGGTGCAGGCCACCGTGCGCGCCGTGGCCACGGTGCGCCCGCCGGCGCGTCTGGCACTGGCGCAGGCGCTGCCCGCCGGCACCGGCGCGCCGCAGCGGCAGCAGGCGCTGGCGCGCGGGACGGTCGCCGCGGCGCCTGCCTCGGGAACCGTGGCGGACCACGCCGACGCCGCGGCGGCAGAGCAGCAGGCCCGCGCCGAACAGACGCTGTCGCTGACCCTGTTCTGCGCGTTGTGCGGCTTCTTCACCGCCGCGTTCTTCCTCAGCCGCAGCTACAACATGATGCTCTACACGCTGGCCGCGATCGTCGTGGGCCACTACGCCAGCATGCGTAGCCGCCACGATGCGCTGCCGCGTTTCACCCTCTCGGCCAGCGGCTGGCGCTGGCTGCCGATCTCGCTGGTGGTCATCGCGGCGCTCTACGTGCTGGTGGCCGTGCTGTTGCGGATGTCATGACCTCACGCTCGCTCACCTTGCGCAACACGCTGTTCTCCTCGCTGGGGATCTACGTCGAGTACTTCCTCGGCATGGTCTGCGCGGTGCTGATCGCGCGCCACCTGGGGCCGCACCACTACGGCATCTACGGCCTGTTCATCTGGTTCGCCGCGATCGGCATCGTGGTGACGAACTCGGGCATCACCACCGGCGTGATCAAGTTCGTGGCGGAGCTGCGCGGCAGCCGGCAACCCGAGCTGATCCGACCGCTGCTCGGCTACATGCGCAAGGTGCAGCGCTGGCATCTTCTGGTGGTGCTGGGCATCGGCCTGGGCCTGTACCTGCTGCTCGGGCAGCGTTACGCCGCCGAGCTGGACCCGCTGGAATTCGCGCTGCTCGCAGCCGCGGTGGGCATGCGCGCGCCGTACATGTTCAACGTGGCAGTCGCGAAGGGTTTCGAGGCGTTCGACGCGACCGCGCGGATTACCCTGGTGGCCGCGCCGACCAATCTGGCGCTGGTGGTCGCCGCGATGCTGCTGCACGGCGACATCCTGTGGTTCGTGGTGATGTATGCGCTCTCCAGCGCGGTGTTCCTGCTCGCCTCGCAGTACCAGGTGCACCGGCTGCTGGCGCCGCTGCCGCGCCGCGGCAGCCTGCCGGGCGAGCTGCTGCAGCGCGTGCGCCGGCACCTGAAGATCGTCTCGCTGACGATCATCGTGAGCTTCCTGATCGCCAGCGACGTGGAGATCCTGTTCCTCAACATGTTCGCCAGCGCGACCGCGGCGGGCTACTTCAAGGTGGCCTACCAGCTGGCCAGCGGCATCATGCTGCTGGTGCCCGGCGTGTTCGGCGCGGTGCTGCTGCCGATGATGGCGAAGGCGCTGAGCGAGGGCCGCGCCGTGGGCGGCCGCCGCTTCGTGGCGGTGACCTCCTACCTGGTCCTGCTCGGCGCGCCGGTGGTGGCGTTCGGCGCCTGCTTTGCCGCTGCGGTGATCGGCCTGCTGTACGGCAGCGCCTACGCCGCCGCCGCGCCGGTGTTCGCGCTGTGCATGCTGGCCAGCGCGCTCAACACCTCGACCCAGGGCGCGACCAGCCTGCTGGTGAGCGCCGACCGCCAGCACGTGATCCTCACGCTGACCCTGCTGTTCGGCGTGTTCAAGATCGCGATGGACGTGACCCTGATCCGCCACTTCGGGCTGCACGGCGCGATGGCGGCGATCCTGATCGCCGCCGCGGTCAGCTCCTCGGCCTACCTGCTGCTGGGCATGCACGTGGGCGGCGTGCCGCTGGAGTGGCGCCGGCTCGCACGCATCGTGCTGGCCGCGCTCCTGGCCGGCGCGGCCGCCGCGCTGGTGCTGCCGCTGCACCTGCCGCCGCTGGCCACGCTGCTGCTGGGCGGTCCGCTGCTGGTCGCGGCCTACGCGCTGTTCACCCTGTGGCTGCGCTGCTGGACCCCGGCGGACATCGCGCAGCTGAAAGAGCTGCACCTGCGCTTCGCGGCGGGGCGCCCGCTGCTGCTGGGGCGCTTGCTGGATTGGTCGGGCACACGCGCGGAGCAGCGCTCATGAGCATCTACGAACACCTGTTTCGCCACGTGCTGTATCCGGCCTACGAGACCGGCCTGCGCCGGCGCCGCACGCTGGCCTGGCAGGCCGACTACGAGCGCGACCAGTGGCTGGCGCCGGAGCAGATCCGCGCCCTGCAATGGCAGCGCCTGCAGGCGCTGCTGCAACATTGCGAACGCCACGTGCCGTACTACCGCCGGCGCTGGCGCGAACTGGGCATCGCGGCGGCGGACATCCGCAGCCTGGACGACTACGCGCGCCTGCCGGTGCTCGGCAAGGACGAGATCCGCGCGCACTTCGACGAGTTCAAGGCCGACGGCTGGCACGAGCGCCTGCTGTACAAGACCACCGGCGGCTCCACCGGCCAGCCGATGCGCTTCGGCTACACCCGCGAGAGCAACGAGCGGCGCACCGCGGTGATGTGGCGCGGCTACGGCTGGGCCGGCGCGCGCATGGGCCGACGCACGCTGTACGTGTGGGGCGGCGCGGTGGGCGAACCGCAGCGCCTGCACCAGTTCAAGGAGCGGCTGTACCACGCGGCGTTCGCGCGGCGCATGCTCAACAGCTTCCACATGACCGACGCGAACATCGGCGAGTACGCCGACGCCATCGACGCCTACCGGCCCGAGGTGATCGTGGGCTACGTCGGCCCGCTGGTGCGCCTGGCGCAGTGGCTGCTCGACCGGCGCCGCACGCTGGCGCGGCCGCCGGCCGCGGTGCTCGGCGCGGCCGAGGCGCTGCACGGTTTCCAGCGCGAGCTGATCGAGCGCGCGTTCGGCTGCCCCGCGTACAACACCTACGGCTGCCGCGAGGTGATGCTGATCGCCTCCGAGTGCGAGCAGCGCCACGGCCTGCACGTCAACGCCGACCATCTGGTGGTGGAACTGCACGGCGCCGCGCGCACGGGCGCGAGCGGCGAAGTGCTGCTCACCGACCTCTCCAACTACGGCATGCCGCTGCTGCGCTACGCCAACGGCGACCTCGCCACCGCCAGCACCGTGACCTGCCCATGCGGGCGCGGCCTGCCGCTGCTGGCGCACGTGGACGGCCGCAAGCTGGACGCGATCCGCACGCCGGACGGCCACCTGCTGCCGGGCGAATTCTTCCCGCACATGCTCAAGGACGTGCCGGGCCTGCGCCGCTTCCAACTGGTGCAGCGCCGGCTCGACCGGCTCGAACTGGCGCTGGTCTGCGACGAGCGCTTCGACGACGACGGCATGGCCTGGATCCGCCGCGAACTGGCGAAGGTGGTCGGCGACAGCGTCGCGCTCGACTGCCGCATCGTCGACGACCTCCCGCTGACGCCCAGCGGCAAGCTGCGCGTCACCGTCTCCGCCCTCACTTCTTCTCCCCCTTGAATGCATCGATGAACATCACCCACGTCGTGGAAAACCTGAACCGCGGAGGGCTGGAACGCGTGGTCGTGGACCTGATCAAGCTGCAGCAGCAGCAAGGCCACCGCTGCCAGGTCGTGTGCCTGTTCGAGCGCGGCACGCTGGCGCACGAGCTGGATGCCGCGGGCATTCCGGTGCACGCCTGCGGCAAGCGCAAGGGCCTCGACTTCGGGGCGCTGGCGCGCGCGCGCCGGCTGATCCGCGAGCACCGCACCGACGTGCTGCACAGCCACAACGCGGCGGCGCATTACCTCGCGGTGCTGGCCAGCCTCGGCCTGGGCGTGGGCAAGCTCGTCAACACTCGCCACGGCATGGGCGGCATGCAGCGCTGGAAACGCGCGGAAATGCTCTATCGCGCCAGCCTGGCGCGCACCGACGCGGTGGCGATGGTCTGCGAGGCGGCGTGCAACGGCGCGATCGAGCACCGCCTCGTGCCGCGCCGCAAGCTGCGCGTGGTGCCGAACGGCCTGCGTGTGCAGGAGTTCGCCGTGGCCTCGCCGGCCGCTCGCGAACGCCTGCACCAGATGCTCGGGTTGCCGCCGCAGACGCGCCTGGTCGGCACGGTGGGCCGGCTCAACTGGGCGAAGGACCAGGCCAGCCTGATCCGCGCCTTCCGCCGCGTGCGCGAACAGCTGCCGGACAGCGCGCTGCTGCTGATCGGCGACGGCGGCCTGCGCGCCGAGCTGGAAGCCTGCGCCCGCGCCGAGGGCCTCGCCGGGGCGGTGCATTTCCTCGGCGACCGCAGCGACGTGCGCGAGCTGCTGCAGGGGCTGGATGTGTTCGTGCTGTCCTCGGTGAGCGAGGGCTATTCGATGGCGCTGCTGGAGGCCTCCGCCACCGCGCTGCCGATCGTGGCCACCGACGTGGGCGGCAACCGCGAGATCGTGCAGCACGGCGTCACCGGTGCGGTCGTGCCGGCGCGCGACGCCGAGGCGCTGGCGCAGGCGACCCTCGGCCTGCTGCGCAACCCGGAGCACGCGGCCCGCCTCGGTGCGGCCGCCCGCGCGATGATGGAAGCCAGCGGCTCGCTGGAGGCGATGGCGCTGCGTTACGCTGCGCTCTACGAGTCGCGGAGGCCGGCCGCATGAAGCTGCTGGTGCTGACCAACCTGTTCCCCACGCCCTGGGATCCGTTGCGCGGCGCGTTCAACCGCCAGCAGTTCGAGCGCCTGGGCCGACGCCACGAACTGCACGTGCTCACCGCGGTGGATTTCCGCGAACGCCTGCGCGGGCGGCGCGGCGACGTCGAAGTGCCGGGCCTGCGCACGGATCACTTCGTGTTCGTCTACCCGCCGCGTTTCGGCCGTGCGCTGCACGCGGCGTGCTGGCTGCTGTCGCTGCTGCTGCAGCGCGGACGGCGGCTGCGCGCGGCCGGCTACGACGGCATCCTGGCCAGCTGGGCCTATCCCGATGCGGTGGCCGCCGGCTGGCTGGCGCGCCTGCTCGGCATTCCGTACGTGGTGAAGGTGCACGGCAGCGACCTCAACGTGCAGGCCACCCACGCGCTGCGCCGGCCGCAGATCGCTGCCAGCCTGCGCGGCGCCGCCGCGGTGGTGGCGGTGAGCCGCGCGCTGGCCGGCAAGGCGGTGGCGCTGGGCGCGGACCCCGCGCGCGTGCACACGCTCTACAACGGCGTCGACGGCCACCGCTTCAGCCCGGGCGACCGGGCCGCGGCGCGTGCGCGGCTCGGCCTGGCCGACATCGGCGGCCCGCTGCTGCTCTACGTCGGCAACCTCAAGGAAAGCAAGGGTTGCCTGGACCTGCTCGAAGCGTTCGCGGCGATGGCCGCGGCGCAACCGCAGGCGCAGCTGGTCTACGTGGGCGCAGGCACCTGCCGCGCCGCGCTGGTCGCGCGCGCGCAGGCGCTGGGGCTGGCGGCGCGTGTGCGCCTCGCGGGTGCGATGCCGCATGCGGCGCTGCCCGACTGGTTCCGCGCCGCCGACCTGCTGTGCCTGCCCAGCCACAACGAGGGCGTGCCCAACGTGGTGCTGGAGGCGATGGCCTGCGGCACGCCGGTGGTGGCCACGCGGGTGGGCGGCATTCCCGAGGTGGTGCCCGCGCACGCCGGCCGGCTGGTGCCGCTGGGCGACCGCGCCGCGCTCGCCGACGCGCTGGCCGGTGCCACGGCGCAAGCCTGGGACCACGCCGCCATCGCGGAACATGCGCGCGGCTTCAGCTGGGAAACCAACATCGACCAACTGGACGCGATCCTGCAGCAGGCGGCCCGCAGCGAAGCCATGGCCGAGGTGCCGCGATGAGGATCAAACCCACGCGACAGCAACTGCTGGGCCTGCTGCCCGAACGCCTGGTGCTGGTACGCGGCCCGCGCGCGCCGGGCGCGCCGGGCGCGCTCTATCTCAGCTTCGACGACGGCCCGCACCCGGAGCACACGCCGCGGCTGCTGGATCTGTTGGCCCGGCACGGCGCGCGGGCGAGCTTCTTCCTGATCGGCCAGCGCATCGAGCAACATCCCGCGCTGGTCGAGCGCATCGTGGCGGAGGGCCACACCCTGGGCAATCACTCGTACAGCCATCCGTTGTTCCACCGGCTCAGCCTGCGCGAGCAGCTGGACGAGGTGGAACGCACCGACCGCCTGCTGGCGGGCTTCGACCGTTCCGGCCCGCACCGCTTCCGGCCGCCGCGCGGCGTGGTGTCGCTGCCGCTGCTGCTGGCCTTCGCGCGGCGCGGGCGCAACCTGGCCTACTGGTCCTACGACAGCCTGGACTACCAGCCGCACCCGCCCGCGGAACTGGCCGCGCGGCTGCAGCGTCGGCCGCCGGCCGACGGCGACGTGCTGCTGATGCACGACGACAGCGACTGCGCGGCCCAGGTGCTGACCCGGTTGCTGCCGGCCTGGTGCGCCGACGGCCGCAGCCTGCGCGCATTGCCGGCGGTGGTCGCATGAGGATCCTCTACCACCACCGCACGCGCGGGCGCGACGTCGAGGGCGTGCACATCCGCGGCGTGGTCGGTGCGCTGCGCGCGCTGGGCCACGAGGTCAGCGTGCTGTCCTTCCCCGGTGCGGACCCGGAGCAGGAGCCGGCTGCCGGCGCCGCACAGGCGAAGCAGCGCGGCGGGCTCGGCGCCATCGTCTCGCGCATGCCGGGCGTGCTGTTCGAGCTGCTGGAGCTGGGCTACAACCTGGTCACCCTGCTGCGCATGCGCCGCGCGTTCGCGCGGCTCAAGCCGCAACTGGTCTACGAGCGTTATTCGCTGTTCCTGTGCGCCACCGTGTGGCTGGCGCGGCGGCGCGGCATCCCGGTGATCCTGGAGATCAACGACTCAGCGCTGGTCGAGCGGGTGCGGCCGCTGTGGTTGAAGTCGCTGGCGCGGCGCATCGAACGCTGGTGCCTGCAGCACGCCACCGGGCTGGTATTCATCTCCAGCTACTTCCAGCAGCAAGCTCGGGACGCCTATGGCGACATCGCGCCCTCGGTGGTTTCGCCGAACGCGGCCGACCTCGCCCGCTTCGACCCGGCGCGGCACGACCGCGAACGCCTGCGCGCCGAACGCGGCGTGACAGGACGCGTGGTGTGCGGCTACGTCGGCGCGTTCGTGCACTGGCACGGCGTCAACGGCTTCGTCGAGGCGGTCGCCGCGCGGCTGGCCGAGGCGCCGGAGCTGGTGCTGCTCCTGGTCGGCGACGGCCGCAGCCTGCCCGAGGTGCGCGAACTGGTGCAGGCGCACGGCTTGGCCGACCGCATCCTGCTGCCCGGCCGCGTGCCGCACGCCGAGATTCCCTCCTGGATCGCCTGCATGGACTACGCGGTATTGCCCGACTCCAACCACTACGGCTCGCCGGTGAAGCTGTTCGAGTTCATGGCGATGGGCGTGGCGATGGTCGCGCCCGACTACGCGCCGGTGGCCGAGGTGGTCGAGGACAGTCGCACCGGCTGGCTGTTCCCGCGCAAGCAACCGGACGCCTGCGTGCAGCGCGTGCTGGAACTTGCCGCGCAGCCGGAGGAACGCCAACGCGTCGGCGCGGCCGCGCGCGAGTACATCGTGCGCGAGCGCCAGTGGCGCAACAACGCCGAGCAACTGCTCGGCCTGCTGCCGGAGGTGCAGCCATGACCCTCATGCTCGTCATCCTTGCCGTACTGGCCCTGCTCGCCGTCGTGGTGCTGGCGCTGGCGATCCGCTCGCGCAACATGCAGATCTGGCTGGGCAGCTACCTGCGCCGGCGTCCGCCGCCGCGCCCGGCCAACGGACCGGTACACGTGATGTTCGCCTTCGTCGACCACTTCGAGCCGAACTGGGGCCGCGTCGACATGGCCACCCAGCGCGCGCGCGTCGACCGCTGGTGCCGCGACTACCGCGCGCTGGCCGGCCGCCACCGCGACGCCGACGGCCGCCATCCGCAGCACAGCTTCTTCTATCCGGAAGAGGAATACGTCGAGGAACACCTGGACAAGCTCGCCGCGCTCTGCGCCGAGGGCTACGGCGAGATCGAGATCCACCTGCACCACGACAACGACACGCCGGAAAACTTCACCGCCACCATCGACCGCTTCAACCGGCTGCTGCACGAGCGCCACGGCGCGCTGCCGAAGGATCCGGCCACCGGCCAGCTGCGCTTCGGCTTCATCCACGGCAACTGGTGCCTGGACAACTCGCGCGCCGACGGCCGCTGGTGCGGCATCAACAACGAGCTGATCCTGCTGCGCGAGCTGGGCTGCTACGCCGACTTCACCCTGCCCTCCGCGCCCAGCGACACCCAGACGCGCACGGTCAACAGCATCTACTACGCCACCGACGACCCCGCGCGCCCGAAGTCGCACGACACCGGCGTGCCGGTGCGCGTGGGTGGCGCGCCCTGCGGCGACCTGATGATCGTGCAGGGTCCATTGGGCCTGAACTGGCGCGATCGCCGCTTCGGCATCATCCCGCGCATCGAGAACGCCGACGTGCGCCGCGGCTGCCCGCCCACGCCGGCGCGCGTGGACCACTGGGTGCGCACCGGCATCCACGTCGAAGGCCGACCCGACTGGATCTTCGTCAAGGTGCACACCCACGGCACCCAGGAACGCGACATGGACACCTTGCTGGGCGAGGCGGCCGAGCGCATGCATGCGCATCTGGAACGCGCCTACAACGACGGCACGAACCACGTGCTGCACTACGTCACCGCACGCGAGATGTACAACATCATCAAGGCCGCCGAAGCCGGCAAGGCCGGCAACCCGAACGACTGGCGCGACTACGCGCTGCCGCCACCGCCGCACCGGCGGCACAGCGGGTCGGCAACCGACGTTCGCGAAGCGGCGGTGTAAATCAGCCTGCCGGCGCCGTCTTCGGCGCCGCCGGAAACTGCTCCTGCAGCCAGCTCTCGATGTGGCCGAACAGGCGCTCGCGGTCGCAGAGCAGGGTGTAGGTGTGGTCGGTGCCGTCGAGCAGGTCCATGCGCAGCGCCGGATGGTCGGCCACGCCGCGGCCGTAGCATTCGCGGAACTGGCGCGGATGGTTGAGCTGCTCGCCGATGCCGCCGCTGTAGACGAAGTAGAGCCTCAGGCCGCGCGCCAGCATGCCGGCGAGCTCGCCGCGCACCTGCGCCCGGGGCGGATAGACGCTGCCGAAGGAGACTTCCTCCTCCGGCGCCAGCGCCGCGCGCAGCTTGCGCGCGAGGAAGCCGCGCCAGCGCGCGGGGCTGAGCAGCCGCGGCAGGTAGTGGCGCAGCTTGAAGCCGAAAGTGCGGTAGATGTAGCCATCCAGGAAGATCGCGCCGGCCACGCCCGCCTCGCTGCAGGCGACGTGCGCGCTCTGCGCACCGCGGCACAGGCCGACCAGCACGAAACGCGTGCAGCCGGCCTGGCCCGCGAGCAGCGCGGCGGCATCGTGCACGTCGGCACGGATCTGCTCCTCGCGCGAACCGGCTTCCGCGCTGGCACCGCTGTCGCCCATGGTGGACAGGTCGAAGCGCAGGGTGGGATAGCCGAGCGCATTGAGCCGGCGGGTCAGGTCCACGTGCAGGCGGAACGGGCCGACGCGATGCATCAGGCCGGTGTTGAGCACGATCACGCCGACCGCGCCGGGCGCGGCAGGCGGCAGGCCGACCATGCCCACCAGGTGGCGGGCGCGGCCGAAGCGGAAGGCGCGCTCGGCCATCATGCGGCCCGCTCCAGCGCCTCGCCCACCACGCGCAGCAGGTCGGGAGCGAGGATGGCGTGCTCCAGCCGGTGCAGGTCGCCCCAGTGCGTGCTCGTCGACATCGCGCACACCTGCGCGCCGGCCTCCACCAGCGGCGACCAGCCGCCGGCCGCCGGCTCGGGGCGCGAGTCGAGGATCAGGGTCGGCACCCGCGCCGGTTCGGCACGCCAGCCGGCCAGCTGCGCGCGCCACTGCGCGCCGACCGGGAAACCCAGCCACTGCCCGGCCGCCTCCTCCACCGTGCGGGGCTTGGCGTAGTGCAACGGATCGGTGCGCAGCGCTTCCTGCCAGGCGTCCAGCTCGGCCACGTGGCGGGCGCCGTCCAGCACCGGATCCCACAGGATCAGCCGCGCGAAGCCCGCCGCCGACGCCGCCGCCAGCGCCAGGCTGCCGCCCAGCTGCGCGCCGAAACCGACCACCGTGGCGCAGCCGCTGCGCACGCGCAGTTCGGCCGCCGCGCTGCGGATGTCGGCGAGGCAGTGCTGCCAGTCCAGCGCGAGGCTGTCGCCGGCCGAGTCGCCGGTGCCGCGGTAGTCGAAGCGCAGCGCGCCGATGCCGCGCGTGGCCAGGCCATGGGCCAGCTGGCGGTACACGCGGTGGGTGCGCAGCAGCGCCTGGCCCAGCGGCGGGCACAGCAGCACACCCACCGGCGCATGGCCGGCCGTGCCGTGGTACATCCCGATCAGCGCTCCGTCGCGTCCGAACTGGCAAGGCTCCGATGCCGGCGTCATCGCTGGTAGACAACCCCGAAGTAGATTTCCTTCGCGCGGTAGCCGCTGTCCGGCGCGCTGCTGGTGCGGTGGCGGTCGAGCAGCGACGCGCGCCAGCTCCAGTGGCTGTTGAGCTGCTGGCGCAGCGCCACGCCGACGTTGGTCGTGGTATCGCGGCGCGCCAGCGTGGTGTAGTGCTCCCGCTCGTAGTTGGCGAAAGCCGAGAGCGTCAGCCGCGCGCTGAGGCGGTAACCCACGCCGGCATTGGCGCCGCGGCCGGTTTCGTCCGGCTGGGTGCCCTCCACGTAATGCAGCTTGCGGTACCACGGCGACAGGCTGAAGCTGAAGCGCTCGCCGCTGTAATCGTAATGGGCGTCCAGGCGCCGTTCGAGGTAGATCCCGCTGCCGATCACCGCGCCGCCGGTCTGGATGCTCAGCGGGGCGGAAACCCGCCCGCCGGTTTCCGCCGGCTCGACCAGGTTGATCAGGTCCTGCGCGGCATCCGAATAGCCGCGCGCGTAGGAAATCCCGAACGTGTTGCGGGCGCTTGCATGCCAGCTGGCATTCGCGCGCACCAGCGGGTCGGAAGCCGAACCCTTGCCCCCGCTCAGGCGGATATGCGACCAGCCCGCAGCCAGGTCGAAGTCCAGGTGCGCGAGCCGGCGCACGAAACCGACGAACGCCTCGTCGCGGCGGTAATCCACCTCGCCGCGGTCATCGAAATTGACCTTTTGCGATTCCAGGTTGAGCGAAAGCTGGCTGGTGGGCGAGAGATCGCGCATCAGCCGCAGCGCCGCAGCGCCGCGCGAGGAATTGAACTGGGTGGTGCGCGAGGCGCGGCTGTTGATGTAGCGCAGCTCCGCCTGGCCGCGCATGGCGGTGCCCAGGTTGAAATGCAGGGTCGGCCCCACCGTGAGCACGTTGGTCTGCTGCTGGTTGCCCGGCGCGTCGCTGGACAGCGTGGAGATCGGCTGCACGCTGGCGTAGTCCTGCGCCGTGAAATCCAGCCGCCCGGGCAGCACGATCCAGTTCGCCAGCCCGGCCAGTTCGCCGAGCTTCTGGTTCGCATAGCGGCCGCCCAGGTAGTCGCGGTATTCCGCCGCGCCGGTCACGTGGGCCTGCAGCGTGGCGCCCTGCTGCACGTAGTCGAAGCCGAAGCCGGGAATCAGCACCCACTGGCTCTCCGGCGCCGTGGGGCTGAGGTTGATGTTGTCGCTGTACTCGACGCCGCCGTAGAACGAGTAGTTGAACTGGCCGGCGAACGCCGGCGCGGCGACGAGCGCGAGCGCCAACGAAATGGCGCGGGCTAAGCGGGTGGATGAGGACATGCTGCCTCCTGCGTTGGACGACGTGGCGACGACGCCCGCCCGCGCCCTGCCCGGGCGGCGGTTCGCCGCCGGCCTCAGGGCGCCTGGTTGAACACCACGCCGGCCAGCTTCTCCGGCTCGAAATGGGCCACCGCCTGGCTGATCGCGGCGGGCGTGTCGCGACCGTAGCCGGCCACCACCACCACGAAATCGGCGAGGTCGGAAAGGATGCGCGCGTCCGGCGAGCCCTTGATCGTGGGACCGTCCAAGAACAGGTAGCGGTCCGCGTAGCGGTGGCGCATCGAATCGAGCAGCGCGTGCATGCGGAACGAGGAGAAATACTCGCCGCTGTCCTCGCGCACCTCGCCCGCCGGGATCAGCCGCAGGCGCGGCACACCGGTGGCGTAGATCCGCGACGCGATGCCCTGCGCGGGGTGATCCAGGAAATCGATCAGGCCGCCGTTGGCCGGATCGACGCCGAGCGCGCGGTGCTGCTCCGGGTAGCGCAGGTTGCAGTCGATCAGCAGGCTGGTGCGGGCCTCGTCGAAGGCGAACGCGGCGGCCAGGTTGCGCGCCACGAAGCTGGCCCCCGAGCCGGGGCTGACCGCGACCACCAGGGTGACGAAATTGCTGTCGCCGCCCATGCCGAGCAGGCGCGTGCGCAGCTCGCGGAAGACATCCGACTGCGCCCGCGACGAGGCATCGCGGTGGATCAGCCGGCGCTCCTCCAGCTGCCGCGGGGCCAGCGCGCGCGGCTCGGCCATCAGCGCGATGGTATGCGCGGAGGCCTGCTGCGGCAGGTGGTCGGCGCCCTCCGCCTCGGCCCGCAGCACCGCGTCGGAAATCGATTTGTCGGGCTTCATGCCGCCCCCTTGAGCTTGAACACGAACAGCGTGAGGTAGGACAGCGCCACCACCGCCAGGATCAGCGCCAGCGCCAGGTTGCGCAGCCGTGCACGGCGCAGGTCCTCCGGCGTGGCGTAGTAGGGCACGGTGACCAGCACGGGCAGGCCGGTCAGTCGCTCGAGCTGCTCGGCCGAGCGCACGCGCGGATCGAAGCGGGCGATGCCGAACAGCAGGCCCAGCGGCAGCGCCAGGCCGAGCAGGGTGCCGGCCACGGCGAAGTGCATGAAGCGCAGCCCGGTGGGGACCAGCGGCATCATCGCGGGGTTCTGCACGGCGAAGGTCAGGCCCTGCTGGGTGGCGTCCAGGTCCATCGACACGCGCGCGTTCTCGCGGCGCTTGAGCAGGTCCTGGTAGACGTCGCGGTTGACGTCGTAGTCGCGGGTCAGGTCGGCGGTGGCGTTCTCGGAACCGGCGATGCGGCGGCTGCGCTCGAGCTCGGACTGCAGCATCGCCTGGCTGGCGTTCATCCGCGCGGTGGTCGCGGCGATCTGGGCGCGCAGGTCGGTGAGCTGGCTCTTGATCTGCTGATACAGCGGGTTGAACTGCGCGCCGCCGTCGAGCGCGGTCGGCTTGCCGCCGGCCGCGTTGCGCCGTTGCTGCTCGGCTCGCGCCAGCTGCTGCTGCAGGTCCTGCATCTGGTGGCGCACGCGCACCACGTCGGGGTAGTCGTCGGTATAGGTGAGCAGCAGCTTGTTCAGTTGCGCCTGCAGCTCGGCCAACTGAGCCTGGTACAGGCCGGCCGCGGTCTGCACCGTGGAGACTTCCGACTCGCCGGACAGCTGCGCCGCCAGCGAGGCTTCCTGCGAGCGCTTCTCCATCAGGTCCATGCGCGCGTTTTCCACCTGCGTCCGCAACTCGTTGATGCGCGCGGCGGTGGCGGCCTCGCTGCCCGGACGCGCGTCGGCATTGCTCTCGCGGTAGGTCTTGAGCTTGTCCTCGGCGCTGGTGAGCTTGCGCTTGTAGGCCTCGACCTGGCCGTTGATGAAGTCGAACGCGTCGCGGCTCTCGCGCTGCTTGGAGGCCAGGCTCTCGCTGATGAACAGCTGGCCGAACAGGCGGGTGACCTTGTAGGTGCGCGCGGGATCGGAATCGAAGTAGCTGATGGTCAGCAGGTTGTCGCGCGAGAACTTCACCGTGGTGCGCGACTTGATGCCGTTGGCGATGCGGTCGAGCTCCACCGGGCTGGGATGGCTGTCCAGCCAGCCGCCTTGGGCGAGCACCTGGTCCAGCACCTTGTGGCTCAGGATCACCGCGCGCGCGATGTCGGCGCGGTTCGCGTTGCCGGTGGGCGTGGCGGCGCCCTTCATCAGCGGCGCGATGATGCTGCTCTCCTGCACCAGGATGGTGGTGGAGGCCTCGTACTTCTTCGGCCACAGCAGGCCCACGACCAGTGCGGCCAGCGTGATCGCGGCGAACACCAGCCCCAGCGCGACACGGCGGCGGCGGCCCTCCTCCAGCAGCACGGGCAGCAGGGCCTGCAGTGAAATCGCTTGTTCGTTCATGGCGCTCGCCTCTTCTCCTTGAGGCCCCCTCGGGCGTCTGTTTTAGAAACTGCGCTGCGGCACCGTGATCACGTCACCGGGCTGCAGCGGATAGTTGGTGGCCAGGTCGCCGTCGTTGAGGATCTTGCCCAGGCGCACGGCATAGGCCTGGTTTTCCCCCTGGCCGGCGTGGCGGTAGAGCTCGGTGCGGTCCGGCGAGGCGAATTCGGTGACGCCGCCGGCAGCGAGCACCACGTCGAGCACGGTCATGCCCTGGCGATAGGGCAGTGAGACGGGCGTGCGCACGGCGCCGGTGACGCGCACGCGGGCCAGGTATTCGTGGCTGCGCAGCTGGGTCAGGATCACCGCCACCTGCGGGTCGCGCACGTAGGCCGTCAGCTTGTCGCGGATCACCGCGGCCACTTCCTCCGGCGTCTGCCCGCCGGCCTGCACGTCACCGATCAGCGGCACGGTGATCTTGCCGTCCGGACGCACCGGCACCGACACGCTGAGGTCGGGGTTGTGCCACACGGAGACCTGCAACTGATCGTCCACGCCGATGCGGTAATTGCTGACCGCCATGGCGTCGGTGCTGGCTTTCGGCGGCTGGGTCGATGGCGTCACTGAAGCGCAGCCACCTACTACAAACGCCAGCAGCAGTACAACGAGCACGATCAATCGCTTCATGGTCATTCCCCTGAATTCGTGACCTCAACGTTAGCATATCGTAAATGGACAAGCCGTAAATCGGTGTGAAGTCGCCTTGCGCCGACAATCGCCATCGGCGCAGGCCGACAGGGCGCATCGTTCCGGGATGGCTTGCGCAGCGGAAAAGCCGGTGTGCCGCACGGGCAAGCGATGTCGCGCAGGCCCACGCATCCGATGTGTTCGGCAAGGCCATGCGCGGGAACGGGCCGAGGCAGGCAAACGGCTTCACCTGCCGATGGCAATGGACCTGGGCGCCGCGCGCCGAAACGCGTGCAACGCCCTCGCCTCTCGACAAGGGCGGGCACGAACCCGGGCGGATCAGCCCGGCAGCCGCACCGGCGGCGCGCGTCGGGCGCGCCGCTGTTCGGCGCGGCGGGCGCGCCAGGCCTTCCAGCGCGCGCCGAGGCAGGAGAACACCACGTACAGCGCCGGGGTCGAGAGCAGGGTCAGGCTTTGCGAGATCAGCAGGCCGCCGATCAGCGCGATGCCGAGCGGACGGCGCAGCTCGCTGCCCTCGCCCAAGCCGATCGCGATCGGCAGCGCGGCGAGGATCGCCACCATGGTGGTCATCATGATCGGGCGGAAGCGCACCAGGCAGGCCTCGTGCGCGGCGTCGAGCGGGCTCTTGCCGTGCTCGCGCTCGGCCACCAGGGCGAAGTCGATCATCATGATCGCGTTCTTCTTCACGATGCCGATCAAGAGCACCAGCGCGATCTGCGCGATCACCGAGAGTTCGGTGTTGGTGAGCCACAGCGCCAGCAGCGCGCCCGCGCCGGCGGCGGGCAGGGTGGAGAGGATGGTCACCGGGTGGATCAGGTTCTCGTACAGCATGCCCAGCACGATGTAGACGGTGAGCACGGCGGCCAGGATCAGCCAGCCCATGCCGCCCTGCATCTCGCGGTAGCGGCGGAAGTCGCCGCCGACGTTGAGCTTGATGTCGCCCGGCATG
The DNA here is from genome assembly GCA_017848855.1 of Rhodanobacter denitrificans. Taxonomy (GTDB): domain Bacteria; phylum Pseudomonadota; class Gammaproteobacteria; order Xanthomonadales; family Rhodanobacteraceae; genus Rhodanobacter_A; species Rhodanobacter_A denitrificans_B. The sequence goes on from JAFIHF010000017.1 coordinate 21,843, forward strand.
CGCATGTTGCTCACCGTGGCCTGCACGATGCCCATCGCCTCGCCCATGCTCACGCCCGGCGCGAGGTTGAAGCTGAGGTTCATCGTGGTGTACTGGTTCTGGTGGGTGATCGAGCTGGGCGCCAGCCCCGGCACCTGCTTCGCGATCGCGGTGAGCGGCACCATCTTGCCCGTGCTGGAGCGCACGTAGACCTGGTTCAGCGCTTCCGGCGTGGCGGTCTGGTTCGGCAGCGCGTTCACCACCACCTTGTACTGGTTGATGTCGGAGTAGATGGTGGACACCTGGCGCTGGCCGAAGGCGTCGTACAGCGCGCCGTCGATCGCGCCGATCGACACGCCGAGGCGCGCCGCGGTGGCGCGGTCGATCACGATGTTCTGGCGCAGGCCGCCCTCGTCCACGTCGCTGCCCACGTCCTGCAGCTTGGGATTCTTCTTCAGCTCGTTGACCAGCCTCGGCAGCCACAGCTCCAGCTCGGCGAGGTCGTTGCCCTGCAGGCCGATCTGGTATTGCGCGCCCTGACTGCTGCCGCCGCCGCTGGCGCTGGGCAGGTCCTGCAGCGGGCGCAGGCGCAGGTTGAGGTCGGGGTACTTCGCCGCCTTGGCGCTGAGCCGCGCCAGCACCGCGAAGGTGTCGTCCTGGCGGCCCTCGGCGCGGGTCTTCAGGTCGATGCTGAACGCGCCGCTGGTGCCCTGCCGGCTGCTGCCCAGGCGGGTGCCCACGGTGGCCACGTCGGGATCGGCCAGCAGCATGTCGGTGAGCCGCTGCAGGCGCTGCTCGCTCTGCGCGAAGGAGACGGTGGCGCTGGAGCTGGCGCGGCCCCAGATCAGGCCGGTGTCCTGCGGCGGGAACAGGCCGCTCTTGACCACGCCGAACAGGAAGAACGTGGCCACGATCAGCGCCAGCGGGGTCAGCGCGAACGCCAGCGCGTGGCGCAGCGAGAAGTTCAGCGCGCGGCTGTAGATCGCCAGCATGCCGGCGTGGAAGCGGTCGAGCAGGCGACCCAGCCGCGACGGCGCGGGCTGCGCCTGCCCGGCATGCCCGCGCAGGAAGCGCCCGCACAGCGCCGGGGTGAGCGTGAGCGAAACCAGCGCCGACATCACGATCGCCGCCACCAGGGTCACCGCGAAGTCGTGCATGAACATGCCGGTGTAGCCGCCGGCGAACAGCAGCGGGATGAACACGGCGATCAGCGAGGCGGTGATCGAGACGATGGTGAAGCCGATCTCCTTCGCGCCGGCGAGCGTCGCCTCCATCCGCGTCATGCCGGCGTCGATGTGGCGGATGATGTTCTCGATCACCACGATCGCATCGTCCACCACGAAGCCGATCGCGATCACCAGCGCGAGCAGGGTGAGGTTGTTCAGCGTGTAGCCGAGGATGTACATCGCCACGAAGCCGCCGGCCAGCGACAGCGGCACCGCCACCGCGGCGATCAGCGTCGGCGCCAGCCGGCGCAGGAACAGCGCCATCGTCAGCACCACCATCGCCAGCGAGATCAGCAGCGTGGCCTGCACCTCGCGCAGCGAGGCGCGGATCGTCGGCGTGTCGTCGAAGAACGGCGTCATCACCGTGCCCGGCTGCAGGTAGTTGCGCAGCAGCGGCAGCTGGGCGCGCACCTCGTCCACCGTGGCGATCACGTTCGCATCGGCCTTCTTGAACACGTACAGCAGGATCGCCGGCTTGCCCTGGAACCAGGCCGCCTGGTAGGCGTCCTGGGTGCCCGCGTACACGTGCGCCACGTCGGACAGCCGCACCGGCGTGCCGCCCTTCATCGCGATCACCAGCTTGGCGAAGTCGTCGGCGCTGTGCAGCTGGGCGGTGGCGCTGATCGCCATGGTGGTCTTGCCGTTGGACAGGAAGCCCTCCGGCGAGGTGACGTTGGCGGCCACCAGCGCATTGCGCAGTTCGTCCGGCGAGATGCCCATCGCGTTCAGCGCGCGCAGGTTCACGTCGACGCGGATCGCCGGCGTGGCGGCGCCGGCGATGTCCACCGAGGAGACGCCCTTCAGCTGGCGCAGCCGCTGCGCCAGCAGGGTGTCGGCCACGTTGTACAGCTGCGCCGCCGACTGCGTCTCCGAGGTCAGCGCGATCGCGATGATCGGGTCGTCGTTCGGGTTCGCCTTCTGGTAGCTCGGCGCGCCGTTCAGCCCGCTCGGCAGGTCGGGCAGCGCGGCGTTGATCGCGGCCTGCACGTCGCGCGCGGCGGAGTCCAGGTTCACGCCGTTGTTGAACATCATGAAGACGAAGGTGCCGCCTTCGGAACTGTGCGAGTTCATCATCTGGATGCCCGGCACCTGGCCCAGGTGCCGCTCCAGCGGCGCGGCCACGGTGGAGGCCATGGTCGAGGCGTCCGCGCCGGCCTGGCTGGCCTGCACGAAGATCGCGGGGAACTGCATGTTCGGCAGCGCCGACACGCCCAGCAGCAGGTAGCAGATCATGCCGGCCACGAACACGCCCATCGCCAGCAGCGAGGTGCCGATCGGGCGGCGGATGAAGGCGCCGGAGATGTTCATGCCCCGCACCCGTGGCGATGCGGCGCGGAAAGGCGGGTGGAAAGGCTGCGATTCATGTCCTGCTCAACGTGCACGCGGCGAAACGGTTGATCGTTTCGCCGCGCTGGATGCGCACCGTCGCGCGGTGCCGGGTAGCGTAGTACGCCTCAAGGCGCCGTGCCGTCGGCCTGCATGCGGGCCTGCGCGCGCCGCTCGCGGCGCGCGCGCAACCAGTCCTGGAAACGCTCCATGTACAGGTAGATCACCGGCGTGGTGTACAGCGTCACCAGCTGCGACAGCAGCAGGCCGCCCACGATGGAGACGCCCAGCGGCCGGCGCAGCTCGGCGCCGATGCCGTTGCCCAGCGCCAGCGGCAGCGCGCCCAGCATCGCCGCGGCGGTGGTCATCATGATCGGGCGGAAGCGCAGCAGGCAGGCGCGGTGGATCGCGTCGCGCGCGCTCATGCCCTTGCGCTGCGCCTCGATCGCGAAGTCGATCATCATGATCGCGTTCTTCTTCACGATGCCGATCAGGAGCACGATGCCGACGATGCCGTCCACCGACAGGTCCATGCCGAACAGGATCAGCGCGAGCAGCGCGCCCACGCCGGCCGGCGGCAGCGTGGAGATGATCGTCAGCGGGTGAATGTAGCTCTCGTACAGCACGCCCAGCACGATGTAGATCACCACGATCGCGGCGAGCAGCAGCAGCACCTCGTCGCCGAGGCTGCTGGAGAACTCCGCCGCCTTGCCGATGAACTCGCCGCGCACCTGCGGCGGGAAGTTCAGCTGCGCCTCGACCTGGTGGATCGCCGTCACCGCGTCGGACAGCGAATAGCCCGGCGCCACGTTGAACGACAGCGTCACCGCCGGCAGCTGCTGCTGGTGGCTGATCACCAGCGGCGCGCTGGTGACCTGCGCGCTGACCAGCGAGGACAGCGGGATGGTGCCGCCGGCGCCGATCTGGAAGCCCACGTTGCCGGTGTTGCCGATGCCCGACGGCGTGGCCGAGTTGCTGGACTTCAGCTGGCCGAAGCTGGTGGCGGTCGAGCCGGTGAGCGCGCCGTTGCCGTTGCCGCGCACGGTGAGCTGGTCGAGCAATCCGGTGGTGGTGCGGAACTGCGGCGCCACCTCCATCACCACGCGGTACTGGTTCAACTGGGTGAAGATGGTGGAGATCTGGCGCTGGCCGAACGCGTCGTACAGCGTGTCGTCGATGGTCTGCACCGGCACGCCGAGGCGCGAGGCCTTCTCGCGGTCGATGGTGAGCTTGAGCGCGTTGCCCTGGTCGGCGAGGTTGTTGTCCACGTCGGCCAGCTCGGCGCGCTGGCGCAGCGCCTGGGTCATTTCGGTGGCGTACTTCGCCAGCTCGGCGGTGTTGGTGTCCGACAGCGCGTACTGGTACTCGGTGGCGGAGACGCGGCTGTCCAGGGTCACGTCCTGCACCGGCTTGAGGTACAGCGCCACGCCGGGGATGCCGGCCACCGCGTGCTGCAGGCGCGGCAGGATCTTGTCCAGGCCGTCGCGCTTGCCGCGGTCCTTCAGCACGATCGAGAGCTGGCCCTGGTTCAGCGTGGGGTTGATCGTGCCGGCACCGATGAACGCGGCCACGCCGGCCACCGCCGGATCCTTGCGCAGCGCCTCGGCGACCGCGCGGGTGCGCTGCTCCATCGCCGGAAACGCCACGTTCTGGTCGGCCTGCACCACGCCGGTGATCATGCCGGTGTCCTGCTCGGGCAGCAGGCCCTTGGGGATCGCGATGTACAGGAACACGGTGAACGCCACCGCGGCGGCGGCCACCAGGATCATCAGCTTCTGGTGGTCGAGCACCCAGTCCAGCGTGCGCTCGTACAGGCCCACGGTGCGCGCCCACACGGTGCGCTTGCCGGCGGCGAGGTGGCGCTCGTGCGCGTCCTCGCCCTCGGGCAGCTGGTCGGGCTTGAGCAGGTAGGCGCACATCATCGGCGTCAGCGTCAGCGACACCAGCATCGAGATCGCCACCGCGATGGTCAGCACCCAGGCGAACTCGTGGAACAGGCGGCCGGTGACGCCGGGCATCAGCAGCAGCGGCAGGAACACCGCGATCAGCGACACGGTCAGCGACAGCACGGTGAAGCCGATCTCCTTCGCGCCCAGCTCGGCCGCCTCCTTGCCGTCCTTGCCCTGCTCGATGTAGCGCACGATGTTCTCGATCATCACGATCGCATCGTCCACCACGAAGCCGGTGGCCACGGTGAGCGCCATCAGCGAGAGGTTGTCCAGCGACATGCTGGTGAAGCTCATCACGCCGAACGTGCCGAGCAGCGACAGCGGCACCGCCACCGACGGGATCACCGTGGCCCACAGCCGGCGCAGGAACACGAAGATCACCGCCACCACCAGGAAGATGGTCAGCAGCAGGGTGAACTGCACGTCCTCGACCGAGGCACGGATGGTGATGGTGCGGTCGGCGAACACGTCGAGGTGCACGTCGGCCGGCAGCGCGGCGCGCAGCTCGGGCAGGATCTGGCGGATCTGCTGTACCGTCTGCACGATGTTCGCGCCGGGCTGGCGACGGATGTCGAGCAGCACCGCGGGCTTGCCGTTCGCCCACGCGGCGAGCTGGTCGTTCTCCACCCCGTCGACCACCTTGGCCACGTCGGAGAGCATCACCGGCGCGCCGTTCTTGTAGCTGATGATGGTGTTCTGGTACTCGGCGGCGTCCTTCAGCTGGTCGTTGGTGCCGATCGAGTAGCTCTGCGTCTTGCCGTTCAGCGTGCCCTTGGGCGCGTTGACGTTGGCCTGGGTCAGCGCGCTGCGCACGTCCTCCATGGTCAGGCCGAGGTTGGACAGCTGCGCCGGGTTCACCTGCACGCGCACCGCGGGGCGCACGTTGCCGGCGATCGAGACCAGGCCCACGCCCGGCACCTGCGACAGCTTCTGCGCGAGGATCGAGTCGGCGTAGTCGTTGACGTCGCGCAGCGGGCGGCTGTCCGACTGCAGCGACAAGGTGAGGATCGGCGCGTCGGCCGGGTTCACCCGGTTGTACACCGGCGGGTACGGCAGGTTGTTCGGCAGCACGCCGCGCGCCTGGTTGATCGCCGCCTGCACGTCCTGCGCAGCCACGTCGATGTCGCGGTTCATCGAGAACTGCAGGATGATCGTGGACAGGCCCGCGGAGGAGTCCGAGCTCATCATGGTGAGCCCGGAGATCTGCCCCAGCTGGCGCTCCAGCGGCGTGGTGACCAGCACCGCCATGGTGCTGGCGCTGGCGCCCGGGTACTGGGTGGTCACCACCAGGCTGGGCGCCTCGATCTCCGGCAGCGCCGACACCGGCAGCTGGCGGTAGCCCAGGATGCCGAGCAGCAGGATCGCCACCATCAGCAGCGAGGTGGCGATCGGGCGGCGGATGAAGAGCGTCGAGAATCCCATGGGTGTCCGTGCTGCTGTCTGGATGGCGTCCTGCTCGCCGGGGCCGGGGCCGCCGGGAGGCGATGCGTGGCCCGCCGCCATCGTGGCGACGGGGGTCTGGCGTCAGTGGCCGCGGCGACCGCCGCCCTTGCCCTGCTGCTTGGCCTTCTGCATTTCCGCCGCGCTGGGCGCCGGCGGCACCTCGCCGGGCTTGAGCGGGTTGACCTTGCTGCCGGGCTTCAAACGGAACTGGCCTTCGGTGACCACCTGCTCGCCCGCCTTGAGGCCGCTGCCGATCATCACGTGGCTGTCGCCCACCTCGCCGGCCACCACCACCGGCTGCATCTTCACCGTGTTGTCGGCCTGCACCTGGTAGACGTAGTCGCCGTCGGGGCCGCGCTGCAGCGCCTCGGCGGGGATCACCAGCGCGCCGTCGGCCACGCGCACCTGCAGGCGCACGTTGACGAACTGGCCCGGCCACAGCTCGTTCTTCTCGTTCGGGAACTCCGACTTCAGGCGGAACGTGCCGGTGGCGGTGTCGATCTGGTTGTCGACCACCTTGAGCGTGCCGCCGCTGGCGACCGGATGCGCGTCCACGCGGTCGAGCGCGGTGACCTGCAGCGGCGCGGCCTGCTGCGCCGTGCGCACCATGTCCAGGTTCTGCTCGGGCAGGGTGAACATCACGTTGATCGGGTGCAGCTGGGTCAGCGTGACGATGGTGCTGCTGGTGGTCACCACGTTGCCCGGGTCCACGCTGCGGATGCCGGCGAGGCCGTCGATCGGCGAGCGGATCTGGGTGTAGTCGAGCTGGGTCTTCGCGCTCTGGATCGCCGCGTCGTCCGCCGCCACCGCCGCCTGGTACTGCGCCACGGTGTTGCGCTGGGTGACCAGGTCGGCCTGCGCCACGTACTGCTTGTACTGCGGGCTCTGCGAGCGCTCGTAGTTGCTGCGCGCGGTAGCCAGCAGCGCCTGGTCCTGGCTGCGCTTGCTCACCGCCTGGTCGTAGCTGGCCTGGTAGGTGCGCGGGTCGATCCGCGCCAGCACCTGGCCCTTCTTCACCGGCTGGCCCTCGGTGAAGTCGAGGCTGAGCAGCTGGCCGCCCACCTGCGGGTTCACCGTGATGGTGTTCAGCGCCTGCACCGTGCCCAGCGCGGTGAGGTAGACCGGCACGTTCTCCCGGACCACCGGCACCACGGTGACCGGCACCGGCGCATCGTCCTTGCCGCCCATGCCACCGGGCCGCCCCGCGCCACCGGGCTTGTGCAGCAGGCGCACGGCGACGATGACCAGCACCACCACCGCGACGACGATCAGCGCGATCTTCCAAAAACGCGACATTGCGGAAAACTCCCGAGATGAAAACTGTGCCAGCGCGGCCCCGTGCCGACATCGGCCGACGGCCGGCGAATGGACCCCAGCATAGGTGCAGTGCAACGGAAAGGAACAATGCCAGTTGACAGGGGTGGGGCATGACCGATGGCAGGGATGCGCTCCCGCCGCACCGGGGTCGTTGGACCGATGCCGGCCACCGCGGCTCCACGCGCGACAGAGCGTCGCTGCCGCCGACCGAAAACTTGCCGGCGGCTTCGTCTATACTCCGCACCTTGCGCCTGCCCGACTCGCCGCACCCGTCGCGGCCGCGGCAGGCGCAGGCACGCGGCAGCCCATCGGCCGACCGGATGCCGCAGGGGCCTTCCGGACGATCCACCGACCTGGAGTACATACGTGAGCGGTTCCATGAACGATTCCGACCGGGTTTTCGTGCACCAGTTCGCCAAGCTGATCGGCGGGCTGGGCGTGCTGACCGTGGTGCTGATCCTGGTTGCCTTGACGATCTATCGCGGCGAGCCCAAGGAAACCGACCCGAACGTGCAGGCCCGGGTCGCCGAGCGGCTCGCGCCCGCCGGCGCGGTGTACGCCGGCAACACCGGCCGTGCCGCGATGCAGGCCGCCGCCGACGCCGCCGCCAAGAGCGCCGCCTCGGAAGTCGCCTACGGCGGCACCACCGACGGCAAGACGATCTTCGACAACCTCTGTACCAGCTGCCACACCGCCGGCGTCGCCGGCGCGCCCAAGCTGGGCGACAAGGCCGCCTGGGCGCCGCGCATCGCGCAGGGCCTGGACACCCTGATCAAGCACGCCACCGACGGCTACCACGGCCCCGACGGCTTCTTCATGCCGCCCAAGGGCGGCAACCCCGCGCTCAACGAGGAGCAGGTGAAGGCCGCGGTGACCTGGATCGTGGGCCAGGCCAAGTAAGCGCCAGCTTCAATGAAGTAACAGCAAGCGCCGCCCAAGGGCGGCGCTTTCGTTTGCCCCTCCCCCTGCGCAGCAGGGGGAGGTTGGGAGGGGTAAAACCCCTCAGGTCGGGCTTCAGCCCGACCCAGGGGCTCCAGGCGATACGCCAGCTTCGTCGGGATGAATCCCGACCCACGAGTGGACGCCAGGCTGGCATCGGGGCCGCGGGAATGCCTCCGCTACAATGCCGCCCATGAACCTCCCCGAACTCCCGCCCAACCCCGCCAGCTTCCCCGCCGAGGCCGCCGCCTTCAGCCTCACCGGTCCGGCCGGCGCGCTGGAGTGCATCGGCGACGTCGCCGAGCGCGGCGTGGCGCGGCGCGGCGTGGCGGTGGTCTGCCACCCCAACCCCGTGCAGGGCGGCACCATGCACAACAAGGTGGTGACGATGCTGGAGCGCGCGCTGCGCGAATCGGGGCTGGACACGCTGCGCTTCAACTTCCGCGGCACCGGGGCGTCGGAAGGCACGTACGACGACGGCAACGGCGAGAGCGAGGACCTTGCCGCGGTGGTGGCCTGGCTGCGCCGCGTGCGGCCCGACGACGCGCTGTGGCTGGCGGGTTTCTCCTTCGGCAGCTACGTGACGATCCGCAACGCGGTGCGGCTCAAGGCCGACGCGTTGATCAGCATCGCGCCGCCGGTGGGGCGCTGGACGATGGCCGACACGCTGCCCGGCTGCCCGTGGCTGGTGGTGATGGGCGAGGCCGACGAGGTGGTGGAGCCGCAGGCGGTGTTCGACTGGGTCGCCTCGATCGAGCACCCGCCCGAACTGGTGCGCATGCCCGAGACCGGCCACTTCTTCCACCGCCGGCTGATGGACCTGCGCGGCGCGGTGAAGCACGCGATCGCCGACTGGCTGCCGCCGCCGCGCGGCTGAGCGCGCGGGCGGCCCCGTATAATCCGGCCACCTCCCTCGCTGCGGGTGATGTCATGAAACGATGGATCGTGCTGGCCGCCGGCCTGCTGCTCGCCTTCCAGGCGCTGGCCGCCGACACCGTGCGCTTCGGTTCCAAGGTGATCGCCACCGGCGACTCGGAGGAAAAGGTGGTGCAGATCGCCGGCGAGCCGGTGCGCAAGGAAGAGGTGCAGAACGTCTACGGCGCGCTGCGCGGCTACCGGCTCGACTACGTGCAGGGCCGCAAGACCGTGCAGATCTACGTCGCCCACGGCCAGGTGGTCGGCATCAAGGAAATCTTCTGAACGCGTCGCGGCGGCACGGCCGTCGATGCCGGTAACCGTCGCATGAGTGAACCCCTCTCGCCCGCACCCGGCGTGCGCTACCACGAAGGCGTGGTCGCGCACCGCTGGGAATCCGACCCCGCCCAGCTCGCGGTGCTGCCCGAGTTCGACCGCCTGCACGCCGCGCTGTGCGCCGCGCCGAACGGCAACGGCAACGGCCTGTTCGGACGGCTGAAATCGCTGCTCGCCAGCGAACCCGCACCCGCGCCGCAGGGCCTGTACCTGTGGGGCACGGTGGGCCGCGGCAAAACCTTCCTGATGGACCTGTTCGCGGCGAGCCTGCCGCACGGCGTGGCGCTGCGCCGGCACTTTCATCGCTTCATGGGCGAGGTGCACGAGCAATTGCGTGCGCTGGGCGAGCGGCAGGACCCGCTGGACCTGGTGGCCGCCGGGCTCGCCGCGCGCTGCCGCGTGCTGTGCCTGGACGAGTTCCTGGTGAACGATATCGGCGACGCGATGATCCTCGCGCGCCTGCTCGAAGGCCTGTTCGCGCGCGGCGTGGCGCTGGTCACCACCTCCAACACCGCGCCTGCCAATCTCTACAAGGACGGCCTGCAGCGCGCGCGCTTCCTGCCCGCGATCGCGCTGCTGGAGCGGCACTGCCGCGTGGTGGAGATGGCCTCCGCGCACGACTGGCGCCTGCGCGCGCTCTCCCAGGCCGCGGTGTACTACACGCCGCCCGGCGCGGAGGCGCAGCGCGCGCTGGAACGCATCTTCCACGACCACGCGCGCGGCGACATCGGCGAGGGCGGCGTGCTGCACGTCAACGGCCGCGACATCCCGCTGCGCAAGCGCGCCGACAACATCCTGTGGTTCGACTTCGCCGCGCTGTGCGAAGGCCCGCGCGCGGTGGCCGACTACATCGCGCTGGCCAAGGCCGGCCCCGCGATCATCGTTTCCGGCGTGCCGCAGTTCACCGTGTACAGCGAGGACGCCGCGCGCCGCTTCGTGCAATTGGTGGACGAGTTCTACGACCGCCACGTGAAGCTGGTGCTCTCCGCCGCCGCGCCGATCACCGAGCTGTACGACGGCGAGCGCCACCGCGCCGAATTCGGCCGCACCGAATCGCGGCTGATCGAGATGCAGAGCGAGGACTACCTGGCGCTGCCGCACCGGGCGGAGTGAGCTGCCAAGGTTGCGTCATCCCGCCGGCCGGAGCGAGCTGCTAAGGTTGCGCCGATCTTCTCTGCCGGAGCCAGGCATGTTCACCGCACTCGCCCTTGCCGGCCTGCTGGGCGCCGCGCCTGCGGCCGCCGGCGACGATTTCGCCAGCCGCGTGCAGCAGGCCAAGCTGGCCGAAGCCGCCGCCACCGGCCCGGCCTACCAGAAGGCGCTGTGGGACCGGATCGGCAAGGCCACCACCGAGGCCTACAAGGCCTGCATCGACAGCGACAAGGCCACCGGCAAGTCGCCGTTCACCGTGGTGCTGGACGTGGATGCACAGGGCCGGCCGCAGCGCCTCGCGGCGGAGCCGGCCACCCCGGTGGCCAACTGCATGGCGGCACGCTTCGCGAAGTGGACGCTGCCCGCGCCGCCGGCTGCGCCCGCGCCCTATCCGCTGGAAGTGGATTTCAGCATCAAGCCTTGAGCGCCGGGATTCGGCCCGGGCAGGTGGCAGATCGCGACCAGGCGCCTACTTCGCCTTGCCCTGGTTCGCCACCGCGGCCATCTTCGCCTCGATCGCGGCGGCGTCGCCGAGGTAGTAGCGCTTGAGCGGCTTCAGCGCGTCGTCGAACTCGTACACCAGCGGCACGCCGTTCGGGATGTTGAGCTCCACGATCTCGGCGTCGGAGATGCCGTCCAGGTACTTCACCAGCGCGCGCAGCGAGTTGCCGTGCGCGGCCACCACCACGCGCCGGCCGGCCTTGATCGCCGGCGCCAGCACTTCGTGCCAGTACGGCAGCACGCGCGCCACGGTGTCCTTCAGGCATTCGGTGTCGGGGATCTGCTCGGGCTTGAGCGCGGCATAGCGCGGGTCGTGCACCGATTCGTTCTGGTCGCGCTCCAGCGGCGGCGGCGGGATGTCGTAGCTGCGGCGCCAGATCTTCACCTGGGCCTCGCCGTACTTCGCCGCGGTCTCGGCCTTGTTGAGGCCGGTGAGGCCGCCGTAGTGGCGCTCGTTCAAGCGCCAATCGGTGTACACCGGCAGCCACATCAGGTCCATCGCGTCGAGCACGCCCCACAGCGTGCGCACCGCGCGCTTGAGCACCGAGGTGTGCGCCACGTCGAAGGCGTAGCCCTCGCGCTTCAGGATCTCGCCCGCCTCGCGCGCCTCGGCCATGCCTTGCGCGGTGAGGTCCACGTCGGCCCAGCCGCTGAAACGGTTGTCGAGGTTCCACTGCGACTGGCCGTGGCGGATCAGGACGAGCTTGTGCATGGCAGGGATTCTCGGCGGGAAAGTGCGAAATGGTAGCGGCAGCCGCCGCCCCTGCCAAAGGTCACGCCAACCAAACCGCGCCAGCACGCATCCCAGAGTCACGTCACCCACCGAACGGAGTCACGCCATGCGCCGCATCCTGCTTTCCCTCGCCCTCCTCCTGCCGCTGGCGGCCGTCGCCGCGGACAACGACATCGACAAGGTCAACGGCAGCGTGCGCGTGGACGCCGGCCAGCATGCCGGCGACGTCAGCTCGGTGAACGGCAGCGTGCACGTCGGCGACCGCGCCGTGGTGCAGAAGGCCAGCACCGTCAACGGCTCGGTGAACCTCGGCGCGCAGGCCCGCGCCGGCGAGCTGGGCACCGTCAACGGCGCGATCCGGCTCGCCAGCGGCAGCCAGGTCGACGGCAAGGTCGAGGCCGTCAACGGCGCCATCACCCTGGCGCAGGGCGCGCAGGTGAACGGCCACCTCTCCAACGTCAACGGCGCCATCACCCTCGACGACGCCCACGTCGCCGGCGGCCTGGAAACCGTGGCCGGCGACGTCACCGTGGGCGCCGGCTCGCACGTCGAAGGCGGCATCCTGGTCGACAAGCCGAACAACGGCTGGTTCCACTGGGGCAGCGAGCGCAAGCCGGTGATCGTGATCGGCCCGCACGCGGTGGTGCAGGGCACGCTGGAGTTCCGCCGCGAGGTGGTGCTCAAGGTCAGCGACAGCGCGCAGATCGGCACGGTGAAGGGGGCGACCGTGGAGCGCTTCCACGGGGATGCGCCGTAAGCCGCGACCCAGTATTCGCCCCCACAACGGAACACCCGAGCCATTGCAGCGAGCCACCGTCCAGGCGGCTCGCCAGGAGATTGCCATGAACACCAAATTCGTCGCTGCGGTCGTCGCCGCTGCGCTGGCCGGCTGCGCCAGCACCCCCATGAATCGCGACGCGCTGCGTCAGCGCGCCGAGCGCAACTGTCGCGTCCAGTCCACCGTGTCCAAGGCTTACGCGATTGAGAGCACCGGCACGAGCATGCGCAGCGTCGCCCTTGCTCGCTGCCTGCGCGCGGCAGGCCTCGAGGATGAAGTGTGAGACAGGCGGGCGTTACACCCAATCCCGCGGCTTGAGGTAATCGGCCAGCTTCGCTTCGGCGGAACCGGGCTCGGGCTGGTACGCGTACTCGAAGCGCACCCGCGGCGGCAGGCTCATCAGGATCGATTCGGTGCGCCCGCCCGACTGCAGGCCGAACAGCGTGCCGCGGTCGTAGACCAGGTTGAACTCCACGTAGCGGCCGCGCCGGTACAGCTGGAACTCGCGCTCGCGCTCGCCCCAGGGCGTGTCGCGACGGCGCTGCGCGATCGGCAGGTAGGCGTCGAGGAAGCCCTGGCCCACGGCCTTGGTGAAGTCGAGGCAGCGCTCGAAGCCGCCTTCGTTCAGGTCATCGTAGAACAGGCCGCCCACGCCGCGCGTCTCGCCGCGGTGCTTGAGGTAGAAATACTCGTCGCACCACTGCTTGTAGCGTGGATAGACGTCCGCGCCGAACGGCGCGCACAGGTCGCGCGCCACCGTATGCCAGTGCACCGCGTCCTCGTCGAACGGGTAATACGGGGTGAGGTCGAAGCCGCCGCCGAACCACCACACCGGCTCCACGCCTTCCTTGCCGGCCTCGAAGTAGCGCACGTTCGCGTGCGTGGTGGGCACGTACGGATTCTTCGGGTGCAGCACCAGCGACACGCCGGTGGCGACGAAGCTGCCGCCGGCGAGCTCGGGCCGGTGCGCGGTGGCGCTGGGCGGCAGCTGGTTGCCGCTGACGCGCGAGAAGTTCACGCCGGCCTGCTCGAACAGCGCGCCGTCGCGCAGCACGCGGGTGCGGCCGCCGCCGCCCGCCGCGCGCGTCCAGGCGTCCTCGACGAAGCGCGCGGAGCCATCCAGCTGCTCCAGCGCGCCGCAGATGCGGTCCTGCAGCTCGCGCAGGAAATGTTCGGCGCGGTCGGCTTGCTCGTACATCGGCGGTGCTCCGTGGTCGATGGCGCGAGCTTAGCAAGCGCGGCGCCGCGCACACCTGAACTGGATCAGTACCCGGCCTGCACGCACGCGCCAGGAGCCTGTCGGGCTTTGACGGTCGAGGCGAGAATTCGGCTGTGTGAGGGCAGGTTTTCGACGACTCGCCGCCCCATGGTGGTTCCATGGGGCAAGAGGCGGCGGAAAGATGCACCACACAGACGGATTCGCAGGCCGGCCGGTCAAAGTCCGACAGGCTCCTAGGCACGCCGATGCGCAATCGCTACGCTGGCGCGATGACGACACCGATGACGCCCCTTGCCGTCAGCGCCTGCACGGTGACATCCGCGCTGGGCGATGGCCTTGAAGCACAGCACGAGGCCTTGCGCAGCGGCCGCGGCGGCCTGCGCCCCAACGATTTCGGCAGCGCGCCGCGGCTGGGCTGGGTCGGCCGCGTCGCCGGCGTGGAAGCCGCGGCACTGCCCGCCGCGCTTGCCGACTGGGATTGCCGCAACCACCGCCTCGCCTGGCTCGGGCTGCAGCAGGACGGTTTCCTCGACCGCGTACACGCCGCGCGCGCGCGCTACGGCGCGCGCCGCGTGGCGCTGCTGCTGGGCACCTCCACCGCCAGCATCGGCGCCACCGAGGAGGCGTATCGCCGGCTCGATGCCGACGGCCGTTTCCCCGCCGACCTGCGCCGCCCCGCGCTGCACGCGCCCGATTCGCTGAGCGCGTTCGCCGCCGCGGCGCTGGGGCTGGAAGGGCCGTGCCTCACGATCTCCACCGCCTGCTCGTCCAGCGCCAAGGTGTTCGCCAGCGCGGCGCGGCTGATCGAACTCGATCTCGCCGACGCGGCGGTGGTGGGCGGCGTGGATAGTCTCTGCGACAACGTGCTGTTCGGCTTCAACGCGCTGGAGCTGATCTCGCCCGTTGCCTGCCGGCCGTTCGACGCGGCGCGCGACGGCATCTCGATCGGCGAGGCCGCCGGCTTCGCGCTGCTGGAGCGCACCGACGCCGCGCCGCGGGCGCCGCGCCTGCTCGGCTACGGCGAAGCCAGCGACGCCTGGCACATGTCCTCGCCGCACCCCGAGGGCCACGGCGCGGAGCTGGCGCTGGACGCGGCGCTGGCGCGCGCGGGCATCGACGCCGCACAAGTCGACTACGTGAACCTGCACGGCACCGCCAGCCGCGCGAACGACGCGATGGAAGCGGCGCTGCTGGCGCGCCGCTTTCCGGCCACGACGCGCGCGAGTTCCACCAAGGGTTTCACCGGCCACACGCTGGGCGCGGCGGGCATCGTGGAGGCGACGATCGCGCTGCAGGCGATCGAGCACGGCTTCGTGCCCGGCAACCTCGGCGCCGCCACGCCCGATCCCGCCTGCGGGCCGCAGTTCGCGTGGCGCAACGAGGCCCGGCGCGTGGACGTGGCGCTGAGCAATTCCTTCGGCTTCGGCGGCAACAACGCCTGCCTCGTGTTCGGACGCGCGCCATGACGCCGCTTGAATTGTTCGTCGAAGGCATCGGCCTGTGGTCGCCGCGGCTGGGCGACTTCGCCGCCTTGCGCGCCCTGCTCGCGGGCGCGGTGCTGGATGCGGCCGCCGCGCCGGCCGCCGCGCTGCTGCCGGCGAACGAGCGCCGCCGCGCGCCGGAGAGCGTGCGGTTGGCGGTGGAGGTGGCCGGTCAGGCGCTGGCAATGAGCGGGCGTGACCCGGGCACGCTGGCCTGCGTGTTCGCCTCGGCGCACGGCGACCAGGCGATCACCGACGCGATCTGCACCACGCTGGCGCGCGCGCCGGCCGAGCTGTCGCCCACCCGCTTCCACCATTCCGTGCACAACGCGCCGGCCGGCTACTGGACCATCGCCACCGGCTGCCGCGCGCCGTCCAGCGCGGTCTGCGCGGGCGCGCACACGTTCGGCGCCGCGCTGCTGGAAGCGGCGAGCCAGGTGCTGGCCGAACAGCGTCCCGTGCTGCTGGCGTGCAGCGACATCGCCGGGCGCGGCCCGCTGCTGGAGATGACCGGCTGCGACCACGCCTTCGGCAGCGCGCTGCTGCTGGCGCCCGCCGCCGGCGCGAACACGCTGGCGCGGTTGCGGCTGACGCTGCCGACGGATCACGCCGCATCCACGCCGCCGCCCGCTACGCTGGCCGCTGCGGCGGCGGGCAACCCCGCCGCTGCGGCGCTGCCGTTGCTCGCCCTGCTGGCCGGTCGCGGCGGCCGCTGCCGGATCGGCCGCGCCGCCGCAGCGGAGTTGCTGATCGACGTGGAGCCCGTCGCATGAACCCTGCCCTGCCCCGCTGGTGCGTGCTGATCCCCTGCCTCAACGAGGAGGTGGCGATCCGCGGCGTGGTCGAGTCGGTGCTCGCCCTGGGCGCGCCGGTCATCGTGGTCGACGACGGCTCGGACGACCGCACGCCGGAGATCCTCGCCGCGCTGCCGGTCACCGTGCTGCGCCACGACCGCCGCCTCGGCAAGGGCCAGGCCCTGCGCGACGGCTTCCGCGAGGCGCTGCGCCAGGGCTACGAGGCGGTGCTGACGATGGACGGCGACGGCCAGCACCTGGCGGCCGACATCCCGCGCATCGTGGCCGTTGCCGCCGCGTATCCCGGCCAGCTGGTGATCGGCGCGCGCCTGCTCGACAAGGCGCAGCAGCCGAAGGCGCGCCGCCGCGCGAACGCGTTCGCCGACTGGGGCATCTCCTGGGGCTGCGGCCAGAGCGTGGCGGACACCCAGAGCGGCCAGCGCTGGTACCCGCGCGCCGCGTTGGACCTGGTCGACCTGCCCGCGCAGAACTTCGTGTTCGAGGCGGCGATCCTGATCGCGGCCTCGCGCGAACTGGGCATGGGCATCGTCTCGGTGCCGATCGCCTCGCGCTACCCGCCGGGCGCGCGCCCCAGCCACCTGCGGCCGGTACGCGACACCGTGCGCATCACCGTCTACACGATAGCCCGCGTGCTGCACTACGGCCACGTGGTGGCCAGCTACCGCCGCTCGCACACCGCGCCGCGGGTGATCGACGGTGCGCCGGAGAACACCCGGCCGCTGTCGCCGCTACCCGGCACGCGTTGAGGCACGACGCCGCTACGGCGCCGCCGACGGCGGTCGCCAGAAGTCGTGGAAGTTGAACCAGTTGTACGGCGCCACCCGCACGTAATGCTCCAGCCGCGCCGCGTAGCGCGCGAGCAACGCATCCAGCACCGGGCCGCGCTGTTCGCGCGGAATCGCCACACGCTCGGCGAACGGCTCGAACACCAGCCGGTAGCGGTTGCCGCCCTCGTACAGGCCGAAGCACAGCAGCACCGGCACCTGCAGCGCGTTCGCCAGCAGCCACGGCCCCACCGGCAGCGGCGCGGGCGCGCCGAGGAAGTCCACGGCGCGCTGCGCCTCGTGCTCGCCCGCGCGGTCGGCCAAGAGCGCCACCATCGCACCCTGCCGGCAGGCCTCGGCCGCGGCCATCACCACATGGGCGCCGCCCTGCGCGGCGTCGATCACCGCCGCGCCCACCGCGGGCGCCAGCGCCTCCAGCAGTTCGGTCATCGCCGGCGTCTTGCCCTTGTCCAGCACCACGCGCAGCGGCACCTCGGGGCGCCGCGCACTCAACACGCGCAAGGCCTCGAAGCTGCCCTGGTGCGAGCCCACCAGCAGCACGCCGCGGCCTTCGGCGATGCACCGTTCCAGCTCGGCCAACCCCTCGATCTCGATGTGGAAACCGCGCTCGCCGTGCGCCAGCAGGAAGATCCGGTCCAGCGTGGTGGCGGCATAGCCATGGAACTGGCGCAGCATCTGCCACACGCGCGGCGGCCGCCCGAACGCGCGCGCGAGGTATTGCCGCGAGGCGCGCCGCTCGGCGCCGCGGCGCAGGAAGAAATACAGGGTCACCGGATACAGCAGCAGCCGGCCGAAACGGCGGCCGCCGTGCAGCGCCAGCGTGCGGATCAGCCACAGCGCGAAGCGGCCGCCGCCTTCGCGGTGCGCGCGCCAGTGCGTGGCTTCGCCCATGCCGCCGCGGCTTCAGCCGCGGGCGCGGTGCGCTTCGACGTGCGCCGACAGCTCGCGCAGGCTGGCGAAGATGCGCCGGTTGTCGGGATGGTCGGAGCGCAACTGGAAGCCGTAGCGCTTGGACACCGCCAGCGCGATCTCCAGCGCGTCGATCGAATCCAGCCCCAGCTCGCCGCCGAACAGCGGCGCGTCCGGATCGATCCGCGCGGGATCGACCGCGTCGAGGTTCAGGCTTTCCACGATCAGGGTGGCCAGCTCGTGCTGGGCAGCGGTCAATTCGGCCATGTGCGCGGA
This sequence comes from Rhodanobacter denitrificans, assembly GCA_017848855.1. Lineage (GTDB taxonomy): Bacteria > Pseudomonadota > Gammaproteobacteria > Xanthomonadales > Rhodanobacteraceae > Rhodanobacter_A > Rhodanobacter_A denitrificans_B. The sequence goes on from JAFIHF010000017.1 coordinate 39,922, forward strand.
AGCTCGGTAAACGTCGTCGAAACATTGAAAAGCAGCGGCGAAGTGTAACATGGAGCCCTTGTCTTTCCCGGTTGAACGCATGACTGAGGTTTGTGAAAGCAGGTGGGCCAAGGCCGGCCCGGCACGCGCGCCGCGCATTTCCTATCGCATGAACGAGCCCGCCGCCCTGCTGGCCGAGCCCGGCACGCTGGCGGTGTTCGGCTTCGGCAGTCACGGCGCGGATATCGACGACCCGCGCTGGCTGCGCGTGCCGCTGGAAGCCCTCGACGCGCCCGCGCCGCTGGAAGCCTGGCAGGTCGACGGCCCGGTGCGGCACGGCCGCCACGGCGCGCTGCGCTGGTCCGCCGGCGGCGGCTGGCTGTACGCCGCGCTGGAACTGGACGAACGCGAACACGGCGGCCCGGCGGGCGCGGCCCGAGAAGCCTACGCGCAGCTGCGCGACTTCCTGCAGGGCCGCGACGAGCAACAGGTGCTGCGCCTCTGGAATTACCAGGGCGCGATCAACCACGGCGAGGGCGACGCCGAGCGCTACAAGCTGTTCTGCGACGGTCGCGCCGAGGGTTGCGGCGACTGGTTCGCCGCCGGCTACCCCGCCGCCACCGCGATCGGCCACCACGGCGCGCCGCACCTGCTGCAGGTCTACCTGCTCGCCAGCGCGCAGGCCGGCACCGCGGTGGAGAACCCGCGTCAGGTCAGCGCCTGGCGCTACCCGCGCCAGTACGGCCGCACCGCGCCCGGCTTCGCCCGTGCGATGATGCTGCCCGCGCAGGACGCGCTGGCGATCTCCGGCACCGCCGCCGTGGTCGGCCACGCTTCGGCCCACGCCGGCGACACCGCCGCGCAACTGGACGAGATCCTGCTCAACCTCGAAGCGCTGCTCGCCAGTGCCGGCATGCCCGCCGGCTTCGACACCCAGGCGCCGCTGAAAGCCTACGTGCGCCACCCCGCCGACGCGCCGCGCGTGCGCGAACGCCTGCAGCAGCGCCTGCCCGGCGTACCCGTGCTGCTGCTGCACGGCGACGTCTGCCGCAGCGAGCTGCTGGTGGAGCTGGATGGGTGGCGTTACGCCTGAAGCCGCCTGCGCATCAACTGAAACGCTGCAGCAGTTTGATATAGCGCTTGTAGCTGAACTGCTGGTTCCGTTTCTGGCCGGTGCTGCCGGCCAGGATATCGACGTCCTGCAGCACCTTGATGGCCGCGCTGGCGGTGGGAAAGCTCACATCCAGCTTTTCGGCCGCGAACTTGGTCGTGAAGCGCGGCATCGTCGGCAGCATTTCGAACAGGCGAATGGCTTGCACCGTGCCGTCCTTCGCGGCCATGACCTTTCGGCGATCGGCGGCGATCAGCGACGCGATGTCGATGATGCTGCGCTGTGCGTTTTCGGCCGCCTCGATCGTGCATTCGAGGAAGAAGCGCACCCAGCTCTCCCAGTCGCCTTCCGTGCGGATGGCCGACAGGAGCCGGTAATACTCGGCCTGATGTGCCTTGAGCTGGCCGGAAACGTAGAGCAAGGGCTGCGGCAGCAGCTTCCAGTCCTCCAGCAGCGCGGCGATCAGCAGGCGCCCGATGCGCCCGTTGCCATCGAGGAACGGATGGATCGTTTCGAACTGTGCGTGGACCAGCGCGACGCGAACCAGCGGCGGGAGTGCAGGCGCGGGATCGTGGATGTAGCGCTCCATCTCGCCCAGCAAGCGGCCGACTTCGGCGGGCGGCGGCGGTACGTGGACGGCGTTGCCGGGGCGGGTGCCCCCTATCCAGTTCTGGGATCGGCGGATCTCGCCGGGCAGCTTCTGCTCGCCGCGCACGTTGTCCATGAGGATCGCATGCGCCTCGCACAGCAGGCGCGTCGAGATCGGCAGGCCGCCGTGTCCGGCGTTGAGCTTGCCTCGCACATGCTCGAACGCCTTCAGGTAGTTCGTCACGTCGCTGACGTCGGTGGTGCTCGCCACGTCCATGCCGGATTCTTCGTCCAGCAGATCCGTCAGCGTCGCCTGGGTGCCCTCCATCTGCGAGGTCAGCAAGGCTTCCTTGCGGATGGAGCTGTAGATCAGCCACTCGGCGGAAGCGACCAGGCCCGACAACGCGGAGAGTCGCCCCAGCGCCTGCTCCGCCGCCGTGTTGCCCGCATAGCAGGCCGGATCGAGCGGCGGGGCGGCCGGCGGCAGCGGATGGGGCACGAAGGCCTTGACGGCCTCGCCGCCGATCGCCGTGGTCAGGTGGTGCCGGTGGCGCGAGGCATCGTCGTGCTCCAAGCAAGACCTTGAAGGGGTCGTTAAAGGCATTTTTAAAATGCACGACCGCTATTAAAGGATGCTTTAACACGACGTCGGGAGCAAGCATTCTGGCCGCCCCGCGGATCACCACGAATCCGCTTTCCGCCTTGCTCCCTGCCCTCCAACTCACTTCTGCTTGGCCGGCCGCTGCCAGCCCGCCAGCGTGAGCTGGCGCCCGCGCGCGAGGGTGAGTTCGCCGGCCGGCGCATCCTTGGCGATCACCGAGCCGGCGCCGATGGTGGCGCCGGCGCCGATGGTGACCGGCGCCACCAGCGCGCTGTTGGAGCCGATGAAGGCGCCGTCCTCGATGCGGGTGACGAACTTGTTCACGCCGTCGTAGTTGCAGGTGATGGTGCCGGCGCCGACGTTGACGCCGCGGCCGATCACGCTGTCGCCGAGGTAGGTGAGGTGGTTGGCCTTGCTGCCTTCGCCGATGCGGGTCTTCTTGGTTTCGACGAAGTTGCCCACGTGCACGCCGGCGTCGAGCTCGGTGCCGGGGCGCAGGCGCGCGAACGGGCCGATGGTGCAGGGGCCGTGGGTGACCACGCCGTCGAGGTCGCAGTGCGCCTGCACCACGGTGCCGGCGGCGAGCTGCACGTCCTTCAGCCGGGTGAACGGGCCCACGCGCACCTCGTCGCCGAGGCTCACCGCGCCTTCGAGGATCACGTCGATGTCCAGCTCCACGTCGCGCCCGGCGCTCACTTCGCCGCGCACGTCGCAGCGCGCGGGATCGGCGAGGCGCACGCCCGCGCGCTGCAGCGCGCGGGTGGCGCGCTGGCGGAATTCGGCTTCGAGCGCCGAGAGCTGCAGCGCGTCGTTCGCGCCCGAGGCTTCCACCGGATCGGCGCAGGCCACGCTGAGCGCGGGACGTTTCTCCTCGTTCGCCATCGCGAAGATGTCGGTGAGGTAGAACTCGCCCTGCGCGTTGTTGCGGTCGAGCCGCGCGATCCAGCCGCGCAGCGCGGCAGCCGGCGCGACCAGGATGCCGGTGTTGACCACGTCGATCGCGCGCTGTTCCGCGTTCGCGTCCTTCTCCTCGATCACGCAGCGCACGTGGCCGTTGCCGTCGCGCAGCACGCGGCCGTAGCCGTGCGGGTCGGCCACGCGGATCGCCAGCAGGCCGAAGCCGCCCTCCACCTGCGCAAGCTGGCGCAGCGTCTCGGCGCGGGTCAGCGGCACGTCGCCGTACAGCACCAGCACGCGCGCGTCGTCGGGCACGCCGGGCAGCGCCTGCTCCACCGCGTGGCCGGTGCCCAGCCGCTCGGCCTGGAGCACCCAGCGCAGGTCGTGCTGGCCCGCGAACGCGGCCTGCACCGCATCGCCGCCGTGGCCGTAGACCACGTGGATCGCCGCCGGCTCGAGCGCGCGCGCGGTGGCCAGCACGTGCGCCAGCAGCGGCCGGCCGGCCAGCGGCATCAGCACCTTCGGGCGCGCGGACTTCATGCGCGTGCCGGCGCCGGCGGCGAGGACGATGACGTGGAGCGGTGCGGGGTTCATGCGTGTCGGCCCTGACAGAGAGAATCCGCGGAGTCTATCAGCCCCCTGCCGGCCCCCGGCTCAACCCTGCGCCGGCGCGGACGACACCGTCGCCTTGCCGGCGCGGCACTCGAAGCGGAACGCATAGATCAGGCTGAACGGCTTGCTGCGACTGTCCACCTCGTGGCTGTTGCCGGCCGCGTCCGCGGCCCAGTGGCTGATGCGCAGCGGAGTGAACTGCCACTGCAGCACCGCCGCACGCACGGCGGCAAGGAACGACGGGCTGCGCGGCGCGGCCGGCGCCGCGTCCGCCGGCAACTCGCGCACGTCGCCGACCTTGCCGGCGTCGTCCACGATCACCTGCACCCGCACTTCCTGCACCGGCGGGCAGGCCGCGAGCTGATCCGGCGGATAGACCGGCAGCACGCGCCGGAACGGCGTGGCGCCGGTGGCGGTGTCGCCCAGCGCCAGCTGGTAATGCGCCATGTGGCCGTCGTCGAGCATCCGGTAACTGGCCGAGCCCTCGTTCGGCGCCTTGGCCGGCGGCGCGGCGACGCTGGCGCAACCGGCCAATCCCAATGCCAGCAATCCCGCTGGCAGCGATCCCATGCGTATCGGCATCACGCTCCGTCTCCCGCTGGCGAACGCTGCCGACGCTATCAAATTACATCTGTAATTTCCAATGACATGGATAGTGCCGCCGGACACGAAAACGCCGGCGCAAGGCCGGCGTCCAATTATCCGATCGTCAATCGAAACGACCGCTTTTACCAAAAGCGCCCATCGAAGCGGTCGCTCTTGCCAAGAGTGCGGCCATGGAAGGCCGCTTCTTGATCTTGCTCTGCGCTCATGGACGAGCGCACAAGTCAATGCCTGATATTCCTGCGCAGCCGCTCCAGCGCCTGCAGCTGGGCCAGCGCCTGGGCCAGCTTGGCCTGCGCCTCGGCCACTTCGATGGCGTCGGTGCGGTTGGCCAGCGCGTCCTCGGCTTCCTTTTTCGCGCGCTGCGCGGAGGCTTCGTCGAGGTCGGCGGCGCGGATCGCGGTGTCGGCCAGCACGCTGACCACCTGCGGCTGCACTTCGAGGATGCCGCCGGAGATGTAGAACTGCAGGCGCTCGCCGCCGTCCTGCAGCACCTCGACGTGGCCGGGCTTGAGGCGGGTGATCAGCGGCGCATGGCGCGGCGTGATGCCCAGCTCGCCCAGCTCGCCGGTGGCGATCACCATCGTGGCTTCGCCGGAGTAGATCTCGGCCTCGGCACTGACGATGTCGACGCGGATGGTGGTCATGGTGTTCTCTCGCTACGCTCGTTGCGGGACTCGGGACTCGGGACTCGGGACTCGGGAGAGCCGACCAAGCCGAGGCGAGTGTCCAACCGTCCGAGTCCCGCGACCGGGCCTGCGGAACCCGCTTTTGCGAGTCCCGAGTCCCGAGTCCCGAGTCCCGGCTATCAGGCGGCCTTCTTGGCGCCCATCTCCTCGCCCTTCTTGATCGCCTCGTCGATACCGCCGACCATGTAGAACGCCTGCTCCGGCAGGTAGTCGACGTCGCCGTCCACGATCATCTTGAAGCCGCGGATGGTTTCCTTCAGCGAGACGTACTTGCCCGGGGCGCCGGTGAACACTTCGGCCACGTGGAACGGCTGGCTGAAGAAGCGCTCGCACTTGCGCGCGCGCGCCACCACCTGCTTGTCTTCCTCGGACAGCTCGTCCATGCCGAGGATCGCGATGATGTCCTTCAGCTCCTTGTAGCGCTGCAGCATGCCCTGCACGCGACGGGCCACGTCGTAGTGCTCCTGGCCGACGACCTGCGGGTCGAGCTGGCGGCTGGTGGAGTCCAGCGGATCCACCGCCGGGTAGATGCCCAGCGAGGCGATCTGGCGCGACAGGGTCACCGTCGAATCCAGATGCGCGAAGGTGGTGGCCGGCGACGGGTCGGTCAGGTCGTCCGCGGGCACGTACACGGCCTGGATCGAGGTGATCGAGCCGGTCTTGGTGGAGGTGATGCGCTCCTGCAGCACGCCCATTTCGTCGGCCAGGGTCGGCTGGTAGCCCACCGCCGACGGCATGCGGCCCAGCAGCGCGGACACCTCGGTGCCGGCCAGGGTGTAGCGGTAGATGTTGTCCACGAAGAACAGCACGTCCTTGCCCTTGCCGCTGGCGTCCTTCTGGTCGCGGAAGTACTCGGCCATGGTCAGGCCGGTCAGCGCCACGCGCAGGCGGTTGCCCGGCGGCTCGTTCATCTGGCCGTAGACCATCGCCACCTTGGACTCGGGCAGGTTGTCGAGCTTCACGACGCCCGCGTCCTGCATCTCGTGGTAGAAGTCGTTGCCTTCACGGGTGCGCTCACCCACGCCGGCGAACACCGACAGGCCCGCGTGCTGGGTCGCGATGTTGTTGATGAGTTCGAGCATGTTCACGGTCTTGCCCACGCCGGCGCCGCCGAACAGGCCGACCTTGCCGCCCTTGGCGAACGGGCAGACCAGGTCGATCACCTTGATGCCGGTTTCCAGCAGCTCGTTGGCCAGCGCCTGCTCGTCGTACGAGGGCGCCTCGCGGTGGATCACCCAGCGGTCTTCGGCGTTGATCGGGCCGACCTCGTCGATCGGGTTGCCGAGCACGTCCATGATGCGGCCCAGGGTGGCGTTGCCCACCGGCACCTTGATGCCTTCGCCGGTGTTGCGGGCGAGCAGGCCGCGCTTCAGGCCCTCGGTGGAGCCCAGCGCGATCGTGCGCACCACGCCGTCGCCCAGCACCTGCTGCACTTCCAGCGTGATCTCGGTGCCGTCGATCTTCAGCGCGTCGTACACCTGCGGCACCTGATCGCGCGCGAACTCGACGTCGATGACCGCGCCGATGATCTGAACAACTTTGCCCTGGCTCATGGATGTGCTCCGGATGGATCTCTTTAGTGTCTGTTGCGGCGCCGCTGCGCGTCGCCAGAATTCTTTCTTGAGCAGCAGCGGTTACACCGCTGCTGCTCCGCCGACGATCTCGGAAATTTCCTGCGTGATCGCCGCCTGGCGGGTCTTGTTGTAGACCAGCGTGAGCGTGTCGATCACCTTGTTCGCGTTGTCCGACGCGCTCTTCATCGCGACCATGCGCGCGGCGTGCTCGCTGGCGTGGTTCTCCAGCACGCCCTGGTACACCACCGACTCGATGTAGCGGCCCAGCACGTGTTCCAGCACGGTCTGCGCGTCGGGCTCGTAGATGTAGTCCCAGTCGTGCGCCTGTTCCAGCTTGATGCCGGCGTAGGCCGACTCGCCCGCCGCCTGGTGCGCTTCCATCTCCGCCGCCACCAGCGGCAGCGGCAGCAGCGCGTCGATGGTGGCCTTCTGCGTCATGGTGTTGACGAAGTCGTTGTAGGCGAGGAACACGCGGTCCAGGCCGTTCGCCTGGTAGGCGTCCAGCACCACCTTGATCACGCCGATCAGCTGTTCCAGCTTCGGCCGCTCGCCCAGGTGGGTGACGCTGCCGACCAGGTTCACGCCCTTGATGCGGCGGAAGAACTGCAGCGCCTTCTGGCCGATCGCCACCACGTCGACGGCGACGCCCTTGGCCTGCCACTCCTGCACGGCCGGCAGCAGCCGGCGGAACAGGTTGGAGTTCAGGCCGCCGCACAGGCCGCGGTCGGTGGACACCACGATGTAGGCCACGCGGGCCACGTTCGCGCGCTCGACCAGGAACGGATGCTTGAAGTCGGTGCTGGCCTGCGCCACGTGCGCGATCACCTTGCGCATCTGCTGCGCATAGGGGCGCGAGGCCTTCATCAGATCCTGCGCCTTGCGGATCTTCGAGGCCGAGACCATCTCGAGCGCGCGCGTCACCTTGCGCATGTTCTGCGTGCTCTTGATCTTGGTTTTGATTTCGCGTCCGCTTGCCACTTGTCTACCTCGGGACTCGGGACTCGGGACTCGGGACTCGGCAATGCGCCGCCATCCAGGTCACGAGAGGATTTCCTTCATCCGGGCCTCGCGATCCGGGGCATGCGGGACGCGCTTTCGCGAGTCCCGGGTCCCGAGTCCCGAGTCCCGGCTCGCTTACCAGCTGCCCGTCTTCTTGTACTCGTCCAGCGAGCTCTTGAAGACGCCCTCGATCTCGGCGTTCCAGTCGCCGGTGGCGACGATCTTCTTCATCAGCTCGGCGTGGTTCTGGTGCATGAAGGCGTGCAGGCCCTTCTCGAACGCCAGCACCTTGTTCACCGGCAGGTCGTCGAGGTAGCCCTTCTCGGCCGCGTACACCGACAGCGCCAGCTCGGCGATCGACAGCGGCGCGTACTGCGCCTGCTTCATCAGTTCGGTGACGCGCTGGCCGCGGTCAAGCTGGGCGCGGGTGGCCGGGTCGAGGTCGGAGGCGAACTGCGCGAACGCGGCCAGCTCGCGGTACTGCGCCAGCGCCAGCTTCACGCCGCCGGAGAGCTTCTTGACGATTTTGGTCTGCGCCGAACCGCCCACGCGCGACACCGAGATGCCGGCGTTCACGGCCGGGCGGATGCCGGCGTTGAACAGGTCGGTCTCCAGGAAGATCTGGCCGTCGGTGATCGAGATCACGTTGGTCGGCACGAACGCGGACACGTCGCCGGCCTGGGTCTCGATGATCGGCAGCGCGGTCAGCGAACCGGTCTTGCCCTTCACCTCGCCGTTGGTGAACTTCTCCACGTACTCCTCGGAGACGCGCGAGGCGCGCTCGAGCAGGCGCGAGTGCAGGTAGAACACGTCGCCCGGGTAGGCTTCGCGGCCCGGCGGGCGCTTCAGCAGCAGTGAGATCTGGCGGTAGGCCACGGCCTGCTTGGACAGGTCGTCGTAGACGATCAGCGCGTCCTGGCCGCGGTCGCGGAAGTATTCGCCCATGGCGCAGCCGGCGTACGGCGCGATGTACTGCAGCGCGGCCGACTCGGAGGCGGAGGCGACCACCACGATGGTGTTGGCCAGCGCGCCGTTCTCTTCCAGCTTGCGCACCACGTTCGCGATCGACGAGCGCTTCTGGCCGATCGCCACGTAGATCGAGAAGATGCCCGAATCCTTCTGGTTGATGATCGCGTCGATCGCCAGCGCGGTCTTGCCGGTCTGGCGGTCGCCGATGATCAGCTCGCGCTGGCCGCGGCCGATCGGGATCATCGAGTCGACCGACTTGTAGCCGGTCTGCACCGGCTGGTCGACGCTCTTGCGCCACACCACGCCCGGCGCGACCTTCTCGATCGGCGAGCTGAGCTTGGCGTTGATCGGGCCCTTGCCGTCGATCGGGTTGCCCAGCGCATCGACCACGCGGCCGAGCAGTTCCGGGCCGACCGGCACTTCGAGGATGCGGCCGGTGGTCTTGGCCACGTCGCCCTCGCGCAGGTGCTGGTATTCGCCCAGCACCACCGCGCCGACCGAGTCGCGCTCCAGGTTCAGCGCCAGCGCGGTGGCGTTGCCCGGCAGCTCGATCATTTCGCCCTGCATCACGTCGGCCAGGCCGTGGATGCGCACGATGCCGTCGGACACGCTGATGATCGTGCCCTCGTTGCGGGCCTCCGCGCCGAGCTTGAACTGCTCGATGCGGTTCTTGATCAGTTCGCTGATCTCGGACGGGTTGAGTGTGGTGCTGGACATGTCGATATCCTGAAATTTGGAAACGCGATGTTGTCTTGGAGCGGCCGGCCCGACGCGAGCCGGGCTGCGCACGAAACTACTGACTCAGGGCACTGCCGAGGCGCTCCAGGCGCCCGCGTGCGGAACCGTCGATCACTTCGCTGCCGGTGTCGATCACCACGCCGGCCAACAGCGAGGCGTCGACCCGGGCATCGAGTTCGATCTCGCGCTTGAAGCGACGCTTCAGCGAAGCCTTGAGTTGCTCGGCCTGCGCCGCGTCCAGCGCCATCGCGCTGGTCACCTTGACCAGCAGCTGCGACTCGGACTCGCGCCGGTACGCTTCGTACAGCGCGGCCACGTCCGGCAGCAGCGCCATGCGGCGGTTTTCGGCCAGCTCGCCCAGGAACTGCGCGAACGGCGCGTCGGCGGCCATGCCCTGCGGCAGGTGCAGCGCCACCAGCTGCGCCGGCTGCACGCGCGGATCGTTGCCGAGGCCGGCCACGCGCGCGTCGCTGGCCACCGCGGCGGCGAAGCCCAGCGCCTGCGACCACGCAGCCAGCGCGCCGCTGGCGTGCGCCAGCTCGAACGCGGCGCGGGCGTAGGGACGGGCGAGAGTGATCGACTGCGCCATGGCTCAGATTTCCGCGGCGAGCTGGTCGAGCAGCGCCTTGTGCGTGGAGGCATCCACCTCGCGCTGCACGATCTTCGAGGCGCCCTGCACGGCCAGCGCGCCCACGCGCTCGCGCAGCTGCTCGCGCGCCTGCTGCGCCATCGCGGCGATGTCGTCCTGCGCCACGGCCTTCAGCCGGTTGATCTCGGCGATCGCGTCGGCGCGGGCCTTGTCGAGGATGCCGTTGGCCTGCTGCTGCGCCTTGTCGATGATCTCGGACGCCTGCTGGCGCGCCTTGCGCACCTCGTCCGCGACCTTGGTGTCGGCCGCCTTCAGCTCGGCGTGCGCACGCTCGGCGGCGCTGAGGCCCTCGGCGATCTTGATCTGCCGCTCCTCGATGGCCTTGTTGATGTGCGGCCAGATGAACTGGACGCAGAACCAGATGAGGATGGCGAAAGCGATCATTTCGCCAATCAGGGTCGCGTTGAAATCCATCGCTGCCTTACCTGCAAATACGTCAATGGAACCGGCACGGGCCGTCACCGGGCCCGCGCCGAAAGGATGGCGGCGCCGAGCGCCGCCCGGGGCATCAGCCCGCCAGCTTCGACAGCAGCGGGTTCGCCACGGCGAAGTACATGGCCAGCGCCACGCCGATCAGGAACGCCGCGTCGATCAGGCCGGCCAGCAGGAACATGCGGCCCTGCAGCAGCGGCACCAGCTCCGGCTGGCGGGCGGCGGCTTCCAGGAACTTCGAACCCATCACGCCGATGCCGATACAGGCACCGAGCGCGCCGAGGCCGATGATGAGGCCGAGCGCGATGGCGGTGAAGCCTTGGACTTGAGCAATGTGAGCGACTAGTTCCACGGTGGTCTCCTCGAAAAAACGGTTGTTGCGTTGAAGGGTTGGAAGGTTGAAGCGAAATCAGTGATGGTCGTGCGCCATCGAGATGTACACGATCGTCAGCACCATGAAGATGAAGGCCTGGATCGAGATGATCAGGATGTGGAAGATGCCCCACACCGTGTAGCCGATGATGCCGGCGCCGTACAGCGCCCAGCCGGCCAGGCCCGCGCCCGCGCTGAACAGGCCGGCGATCAGCATGAACACCAGCTCGCCCGCGTACATGTTGCCGAACAGTCGCATCGCCAGGCTCACCGGCTTGGACAGCAGCTCGACCAGGTTCAACGCGAAATTGGGGATCCACAGCGCCGGGTGCTTGCCGAACGGCGCAGTGAACAGCTCGTGCATGTAGCCGCCAAAGCCCTTGGCCTTGAAGCTGTAGACGATGATCAGCAGGAACACCGTGATCGACATCGCGAAGGTCATGTTGATGTCGGCGGTGGGCACGGCGCGGAAGTGGCCGATGCCGAACTTCTCGGTGATCCAGGGCAAGAGATCGACCGGCAGCAGGTCCATCGCGTTCATCAGGAACACCCAGACGAACACGGTCAGCGCCAGCGGGCCGAGCACGCGGCGGTCGCCGTGGAACACGTCCTTGACCTGGCCGTCGACGAACTCCAGCACGATCTCGACGAAGGCCTGGCCCTTGGACGGCACGCCGGCGGTGGCCTTGCGCGCCTTCAGCCAGAACCAGAAACAGAACAGCACGCCCAGCACCAGCGACACCGCGACGGAGTCGAGGTGCACCGCCCAGAAGCCTTCCTTGCTCGCATGCGGAACAAGGTGGGTGAGGTGGTGCTGGATGTATTCGGTCAGTCCGCCCGGCTCGCTTGCCATGTATCAACCCTTGAATCTGAACGCCTGCAGATAAACCGCGTAGGCAGCCACCAGCCCCGTCACGGCAGCCAGCGGCGGCAACTTGTACTGGAACAGGATCAACCCCAACCCGCCGACGACCACGGCCCACTTCAGCAGCAGGCCGAGCAGCAGACGGGCGAAAGCCGCCGCACCGCCGACCAGCCGGCCGAAGACCTGCACGGACATCAGCGCGGTACCCAGCGCCACCGTGAGCCCTCCCGCCGCGGCCGAAGCCGCCTCCCGATGCCCCTTCAGCAGGAACGCCGCACCGACCGCCGCCGCCACCGCAACTTGCAGCAGCACCGTGCGCAGCGCGAGGCGCCGACCGGCGTCGAGACTGTTGAGCACGTAACCTCTCCGTACCGGACCCGCAGCTGGCGGCACCGATACAGCCGTGAACCATGATCCAATCCGTAAAAGTATATCAGTGCCCCGCTTGCAGCGACAAGCCGCGAACGCTGCGGCAACTTGTCCTGCAGCCCGCCTGAAGCGTGGCCGTTGTCGCTTGATTCACCTAAAGAAAAGGGCCGGACTTGGGGAAAGTCCGGCCCATGCTGCCACGCGGGAGGGAGGGAGCCGCCGGCAGCGATGCCACTCGGGGTTGTCCGTTGCCTTACTTCGCCGCGGCCTTCTTCGGGGCCGGCGCAGCCACCGCCTCATTGGCGGCCTGACGCTGTTCCTGCACCAGCGCCTGCAGCGACTCCGCGGCCTTCTGCGTCACGGCGATGATTTCCTGCGAAACCGCCACCGCGCGCTCGGCCTGCTCACGGCCCAGGCTGGCGCCCTTTTCCCACAGGCCGCGCAGCGCGTCGGCGTCGCGGGTTTCCAGCACCTCGGCCACGAACGCGGCCGAATCGCGCGCCTGCTGCTCCAGCGCCTTGAGCTGCAGCCCGGCGACCGTCTCCAGGCTCTTCAGGGCCAGCGACTGCGCCTTGAACGCGCCCTCGGTGACCTGCTTGGTGTAGTTGAAAAACTGGTGGTTGAACTGCTGAGTCATGAGCTTGCCCTCACTGGGGTTTGCGGGTAGTGGCAAGCACTCTAGCAAGCTTTTTTGTGCAATGCAATATATTTTTTGCCGGCCGACCAGACCACTGTTCAAATGTTCATGGAACACGGCATCTTGCGTGTCTCGGCATTTCGTCGCGTTGCGTCAAAGGTCGGCCCGGCGGCAGCTCGCACCCGAAGTGCAGGTCTCGTGCACCACCACCTCGTCCAGACCCGGCAGGCGCGGCTGCAGGCGCCGGAAGATCCAGCGCGCCAGCACCTCGCTGGTGGGATTCTCCAGGCCCTCGATCTCGTTGAGGTAGTGGTGGTCGAGCTGCTCGAACAGCGGCGCGAAGGCCGCCTTGACGTCGGCGAAATCCATCACCCAGCCGCTGTGCGGATCGGGCTCGCCCGCCACATGCACTTCCACGCGGAACGAATGCCCGTGCAGCCGCGCGCACTTGTGCCCGGCCGGCACGTTGGGCAGGCGGTGGGCCGCCTCGAGCTGGAAAACCTTGAAGATGCGCATGCTGTGGCTCCGGCGATCCGTCGACCGCGAATCCCACGGGCGCGGGATGGAGCGCATGGTGGCTATGGGTGGACTCGAACCACCGACCCCAGCATTATGAGTGCTGTGCTCTAACCGGCTGAGCTACATAGCCATGGGGAATCCGCCGCGCCGGATCGGGACGATGCCGGAGGCGGGGCGCGGCAGTTTAATGGCGCGCGCGCCCCGGTTCAAGTTTTTCGGCTTGCCGCGCTTCGGCGTGCATGGTTGAATCGGATCATCGCCTTGCGCGCGCCGACCGGGGCGCGACCGGGCCCGAGGATTGATCCGATGATCGACGTCGATGGCTACCGTCCGAATGTGGGGATCGTGCTGCTGAACGCAGACGGCCGCCTGTTCTGGGCGCGCCGCATCAATCGCGACGGCTGGCAGTTCCCGCAGGGCGGCATGCGCAGCGACGAGACACCGCTGGAGGCGATGTACCGCGAACTGGAAGAGGAAACCGGGCTGGCGCCCGAGCACGTCGAAGTGCTGGCAGCCACCCGCGGCTGGCTGCGCTACAAGCTGCCGCATCGCTACATCCGCCAGCACCAGCACCCCACCTGCATCGGCCAGAAGCAGGTGTGGTTCCTGCTCAAGCTGGTCAGCGACGAGGCCGCGCTGCGGCTGGACGCGGGCGACAAGCCCGAATTCGACATCTGGCGCTGGGTGGATTTCTGGTACCCGGCCGCGCACGTGGTGAACTTCAAGCGGCAGGTGTACGAGCGCGCCCTGCGCCACTTCGCGCCGCTGGTGGAAGGCTTGTGCCGGGTGGAGCTGGGCAACGCCCCGCCGCACGAACCCGGCGACGCCGCGCCCGGCGGATCGCGGTCCGGCTGGCGCGCCGCCTGAACGGCGGCACACGCCTCGCCGTTTATCATTTGACAATCATTCGCATTTGCGTTCTGATGCGCGGCATGTACATCTGCCTGTGCAACGCCGTCACCGACCACGACATCCGCCGCGAAGTCGCCGGCGGCGTGCGCACGTTCGCCGAACTGCAGGCGCGCACCGGCTGCTCGGACTGCTGCGGCTGCTGCGAACCCGAGGCCCGCGCCTGCCTGGCCCAGGCCATCGAGCAGGCCGACGCGCAGGCCGCGCTGCCCGCCTTCGTCGCCACGGCCTGATGTGATCGTTCGCGTTACGCCCCGCCGCGCGCGTGGGCTCGTATAGTCGTGCCCATCCCCACGCAGGAGACGGCCATGAAGGGCGACGCCAAGGTCATCGAGTTCCTCAACAAGGTGCTCTACAACGAGCTCACCGCGATCAACCAGTATTTCCTGCACGCCCGCATGTTCGGCAACTGGGGCTACAAGGAGCTGGCGGAGCACGAGTACCACGAGTCGATCGACGAGATGAAGCATGCCGATCGCCTGATCGAGCGCATCCTGTTCCTCGACGGCCTGCCGAACCTGCAGCACTTGGGCAAGCTGCGCATCGGCGAGAACGTGCCCGAGTGCATCCAGGGCGACCTCGACCTGGAACTGGCCGCGGCGAAGGACCTGCGCGCGGCGATCGCGCACAGCGAAGCCATCGCCGATTTCGTCAGCCGCGACCTGTTCAAGCAGATCCTGCACGACGAGGAAGAGCACATCGACTGGCTGGAAACCCAGCAGAGCCTGCTCCGCGACATCGGCGTGGAGCGCTACCTGCAGAGCAAGATGCAGGGCTGATCGCGGCCGCGGTCATGCCAGCGCAAGGCGCGCGAAGTATGCTTGTACCATCCGCTTGCACCCCCATCTGAACGCCATGGATACCGTCGTCCCGCTTCCCGCCGTTCCCGACTACCGCAGCAGCGGCGCGCCGCTCGCGTTCACCGCGGCTGCCGCGCGCAAGGTGCACGAGCTGATCGCGGAGGAAGGCAACCCCGCGCTGAAGCTGCGCGTGTACATCTCCGGCGGCGGCTGCTCGGGTTTCCAGTACGGCTTCACCTTCGACGAGGCGCAGGCCGAGGACGACTTCGCGCTGGAGCGCGAGGGCGTGACCCTGCTGTGCGACCCGCTGTCGCTGCAATACCTCACCGGCGCCGAGATCGACTACCGCGAGAATTTCGGCGGTTCGCAGTTCGTGATCCACAACCCGAACGCGAAGACCACCTGCGGCTGCGGCTCCTCGTTCTCCGCTTGAACATGGGCGCGCCGACGCCGGTCAACACCTTCGCCGGACTCAGCCTGATCCTCGACCGCATGGCCGAACGCCGCGACGACGCGGCATGGCTGGCCGCGCAGGCCGCCGCGCCCGACGCGCGCTTCCTGCTGCTGGACGCCGAGGGCCGCGCCTGCCTGCACAGGGATCGCGAGGCGCTGCGCTGGCTCGATGCCGGCGAACGCCGGAAGTGGTGCGCCGACACGCCCGCCTGGCTGCTCGGCATCGCCCACGGGCGCCCGCATTTCCTGCTGGCGCTGGCGGACGACGCCCGCGCCGGCCTGCTCGAAACCGAACTGGGCGCCCGCCGCGCCAGCCTGCGCGAAGCCGGCCTGCTGCTGAGCGCCGACGAGGCCGGGCTGTTCGCCTACGCCAAGGGCCTCGCGCACTGGCAACGCGAGACGCGGCACTGCACGCACTGCGGCGCGCCGCTCGCGATCGTTTCCGCCGGCCACCGCATGCACTGCACCAACGCCGCCTGCGGCCGCATGCATTTCCCGCGCACCGACGCCGCGATCATCGTGATCGTGGAACACGAAGGCGCCTGCCTGCTCGGCCGCCAAGCCGGCTGGCCGCCCGGGCGCTACTCCACCCTGGCCGGCTTCGTCGAGCCGGGCGAGGCGCTGGAGGATGCGGTGCGCCGCGAGGTGATGGAGGAATCCGGCGTGCTGGTGGGCGCGGTGCATTACCACTCCTCGCAACCCTGGCCGATGCCGGCCTCGCTGATGGTGGGCTTCACCGCGGTCGCGCGCGACCCCACGATCCGCCTGCGCGACCGCGAACTGGAAGACGCGCGCTGGTTCACCCCGCAGCAGATCGCCGAGGGCATCGCCGACGGCAGCTTCCTGCCCTCGACGCCGCTGTCGGTGTCGTACCGGCTGCTGCAACACTGGCTGCGCGAACGCGCGGGGATGGAGCTGGACGCGCTGCTCGCGGCACGCCCCGAACACGCCTGAGCCGCGCCACTGCGCGCCATGTGACTGCAGGGCGGCTCGCATACAATGCGAGACCGTTTCACGGAGTCCCCGCGCATGGCCATCCGTTTGCTCGTCGCCCTGATCGCCCTCGGCCTGCTGCACTGGCAGCCGCGCCTCGCGCACTGGCGCCACGACGCCGGCTTCCGCCGCTGGGTGGCGCAACTGGGCGACACCAGCGGCAGCGGCCGGGTGGTGCTGGCGCTGCTGCTGCCACTGCTGCTGTGCGCGCTGGCGCTGTGGCTGCTGGGGCTGCCGCCGCTGGCCGACCTGCTGCAGCTGCTGTTCGCGCTGGCGGTGCTGCTGTTCTGCTTCGGCCCGCACGCGTTCGAGGCCGACCTGGAGGCGATCCTGGCCGCACCGGACGGCGCCAGCCGTGAAGCCGCAGCGCAGGCGCTCGGCGAGGACGGCGAGCACGTGGCGTGGCGCGCGACGGAACTGGGCGAAGCCACCGCCTATGCCGCGCTGCGCCGGCGCTTCGGTGTGCTGTTCTGGTTCTTCCTGCTCGGTCCGCTCGGCGCGCTGCTGTACCGGCTGACGCGCGCGCTGGGCCACGACGACGCGCTGCGGCTGGACGCCGAGGCGCGCGGCACCGCACGCCGCTTCGCCAATGCGCTGGACTGGATTCCCGCCCAGCTGCTGGTGTTCACGCTGGCCCTGGTGGGCCACTGGGACGCAGTGATCGGCGCCTGGCGCCGCTGGCACCAGCAGGCCTTGCCGAACAGCTGGATCAACGAGGGCCCGGGCTTCCTCGGCGCCGCCGCGCGTGCCGACATCCAGGTCGACATCGAAGGCGGCGAAGGCTATGCCGAGGAACGCAGCGACCCGCTCGCGGAACTGCGCCGCCTGCGCAGCGCCCTGCTGCGTGCCCTGCTGGCCTGGCTCAGCGTGGTGGCGCTGATCGTGATCGGCGGCTGGCTGCGCTGACGCCCGAACGCACCTTGGGCGCGATTGAGCGAGAAGTGAGTGAAGAGGAGTGAGCAGATAGAGAAAGCATGAGCGGCGGCGTGCTGCTCCTCTCTCACTTCTCACTCCTCTTCACTCACTCCTGCCCATTCGCGCACAGGGTGCGCTCCTACAGCAACGCGTCACGCCATCCCGCCGCGCAGCTCGCGCACGCGCGCTTCCAGCGACGCCGCATCGGCCCGCTCGGGCGACAACGGCGCATCCACCACCAGTTCCACGCGGGCGCGGAAACGGCGCGGCAGGCGCGCGCGGTGCAGCGCGGAGTCGCGCCGGCTCCACATACTGCCCCACAGCCCGCGCAGCGCCATCGGCACCACCGGCACCGGGCGGCGCGCGAGGATCTTCTCCACGCCGGGGCGGAACGGCGCGATCGCGCCGTCGCGGGTCAGCGCGCCCTCGGGGAAGATGCACACCAGCTCGCCGCCGGCCAGCGCCGCATCGATGGCGTCGTACGCCTGCTGCAGCACGGCGGGGTCTTCCTTGTGCCCGGCGATGGGAATGGCCTTGGCCGTGCGAAACAGGAAGCGCAGGAACGGGATGTTGAAGATCCTGTAATACATCACGAAGCGCACGGGCCGGCGCAGGCTCGCCATCAGCAGCAGCGGATCGACGTAGCTCACGTGGTTGCACACCAAGAGCGCCGGGCCTTCCTCGGGAATGTGCGCCGTGCCGTCCGCGCGCACGCGGTACAGCGTGCGGGTCAGCACCCAGGTGACGAAGCGCAGGATGAACTCGGGCACCAGGGTGAAGATGTAGACCGCCACCAGCACGTTGAGCAGCGCGGCGACGAGGAAGATCTGTATCGCCTCCAACCCGACGAGATTGCCCAGCAACAGGCTGAACCCCGCCGCCGCCACGATCAGCACCGCATTCATGATGTTGTTGCCGGCGATGATGCGCGAGAGCTTGTCGCGCGGCGCGCGCGCCTGCACGAAGGCGAACAGCGGCACCACGTAGAGGCCGGCGAAGGCGCCGATCAGGGTGAGGTCGAGCACGATGCGCCAGCTGCCCGCGCCGCGCAGGAAAGCCAGCCAACCCAACTCGCGCATTGGCGCAAGGCCATGCCGCGCGAAGTACAGGTCCACGCCGAACGCGGTGAGCCCGAACGCGCCCAGCGGCACCAGGCCGATCTCCACCCGCTTGCCGGAGAGCTTCTCGCAGGCCAGCGCGCCCAGCCCGCTGCCGATCGAGAACAGCGTGAGCACCAGGGTGTAGACCGTGTTGTCGCCGCCCAGCGTCTCGCGCGTGTAGATCGGCAGCTGCGCGATCAGCACGGTGCCGAAGAACCAGAACCACGAGATACCCAGCACCGCGTTCCACACCGCGCGATCCGCGTGGGTGATGCCGACCACGCGTGCGGTCTCGCCGAACGGGTTCGGGTTGAACTTCAGCTCCGGCGCGGTGGCCGGCGCCGGCGGGATCGCGCGGCTGGCGAGGTAACCGACCACCGCCACGCCGATGGTGACGCCCGCCGCCAGCCAGCTGCCGACGCCGGCCACGCCCATCAGCGAGGTGCCCGCGACCATGCCGAGCAGGATCGCCAGCTGCGTGCCCATCTCCACCAGACCGTTGCCGCCGACCAGCTCGGCGGGTTTCAGCATCTGCGGCAGGATCGCGTACTTGATCGGCCCGAACACGGTGGAGTGCAGGCCCATCATGAACAGCACCACCAGCAACAGCGTCACGTGATGCCCGATGAAGCCCGCCGCCGCGATCGCCATCGCGGCGATCTCGAACAGCTTCACGAAACGGATGATGCGCGTCTTCTCGAACTTCTCCGCCAGCTGCCCGGCGCTGGCCGAGAACAGGAAAAACGGCAGGATGAACAGCGCCGGCGCGAAGCTGGTGTAGATCGCGGCCGCGCGATCGTCCAGCCCCAGTTGGAACGCCACCAGCACCAGCAGCGCCTGGCGGAACGCATTGTCGTTGAACGCCGCCAGCGCCTGCGTCCAGAAAAACGGCGCGAAGCGGCGCTGGCCGAACAGGGCGAACTGGCTCATGCGGGTCCTTGCGGCGGAGTCGGCGGCCAGCTTAGCCGATGCACGACACCACGCCCGTCCCGCCACCCTCGACGTCATGCCCGCGAACGCGCACGGCTGTCCGGAATATTCGATGTTCCAGTTTGCAGACTCCAAGCGCCGCAGGCTCTCGCCTTGAACAACGAAGCCGAGCGACTCGCATTCGGGAAGGTGCTGATTGGTGAATCCCTCTCCCTCCGGGAGAGGGTTGGGGTGGGGGCTTGCTTCTGCGTTATCGCGAGCGACAAAGCGATTTCGGACGCCTGCCGGCGCCCGAGCTACTTTCTCTTTGCGTGCCCAAAGAGAAAGTAGCCAAAGAGAAAGGGCACCCCGCGGCGACGCTCTCCGGGCATCCTGCCCTCCGAGTCCGTGAGGCGTGGCCGGGCTTTTCGAGCGGGCTCCTGCCCGCACGAAAAGGTGAGCCCATCCTTGGGCTCGCCCGCTGCGCGGCCTCCTCGTCCCCGCCTCACCGCCGCCGAGGGGCCCCGGGTAAAGCAGCGCGCTCCAAGCGCGCAGAAGCAACAGCAAGATCAAGAGCACCCCACCCCAACCCTCCCCTGCACGCAGGGGAGGGAGATACAGCGCGAGGGGAGGCGAAGCGCTGCGAGGCTTTGTCCCTCAGTTTCCAGATACGTCGCGGAGTGGCCGCTGTAGGGCGACGTGTCGACGAGCGTTGGTCCAACCCCCTCGACACGGCGGGCTTGTAGGGTCGGCGGATTGAACAGGCCATTTCTCTTGGTTACTTCTCTTGACTCCGGGCATCCTGCCCTCCGCCCTTCGGGCCAGCTTCGCTGTTCGCCACCGCTCCTGCGGTGGCGTGGGCCAGCAAAGAGAAGTGACTCGGGCGCCGGCAGGCGACCGAAA
>JAFIHF010000018.1 GCA_017848855.1 Rhodanobacter denitrificans
TCCGCCGACCCTACAAGCCCGCTGTGTCGAGGGGGTTGGATCAACGCTCGTCGACACGTCGCCCTACAGCGGCCACGCCGCGACGTATCTGGAAACTGAGGAACAAAGCTTCGCAGCGCATCGCCTTGCCTGGGTTGTATCCCCCTCCCCTGCGTGCAGGGGAGGGTTGGGGTGGGGTGCTGTTGCTTCTGCGCGCTGGGAGCGCGCTGCTTTTCCCGGGGCCCCTCGGCGACGGTGAGGCGGGGACGACAAGGCCGCGCAGCGGGCAAGCCCATGGATGGGCTTGCCTTTTCGCGCGGGCAGGAGCCCGCTCGAAAAGCCCGGCCCCGACTCACGGACTCGCAGGGCAGAGCCTGTCCCGGACTTGATCCGGGAATGCCCGGAGAGCGTCGCCGCGGGGTGCCCTTTCTCTTTGGTTCCTTTCTCTTTGGGCACGCAAAGAGAAAGGAACTCGGGCGCCGGCAGGCGCTCGAAACCGCTTCGTCGCTCGCGATAACGCAGAAGCAAGCCCCCCTCTCCCGGAGGGAGAGGGATTCACCAACCAGCACCTTCCCGAATTCAAGTCGCTCGGCTTCGTTGTCCAAGGCGAGAGCCTGCGGTGCTTGGAGCCTGCGAACTGGGACATCGAATATTCCGGACACCAGTGCGCTTGACCAGCCTTCGGCTGTTGAAAAGCGCCTCGCTGGGATGACGAGCAAGATCAGAGCTTCCCTTCGTCGTGCCGCAGCCAGCGGCCGAACCAGTCGGCGGCCAGCTCCGTCACCGTTTCCAGTGCGCCGGGTTCCTCGAACAGATGGGTCGCATGGGGCACCAGCACCATCTTCGCGGGGCAGCTCAACACCGCCAGCGCCACGCGGTTGAGCGCGATCACTTCGGTATCGGCGCCGCCCACGATCAGCAGCGTGGGCGCCTGCACCCTGGCGAGCAGGCGGTCGCCGGCCAAGTCGGGCCGACCGCCGCGCGAAACCACCGCCGCGACCCGCGCGGGCTGGCGCGACGCCAGCGCCAGCGCCGCCGCGGCGCCCGTGCTCGCCCCGAACAGGCCCACCGGCAAGGCCGCCGTGCCGGCGTGCTTGGTCGCCCATTGCAGGGCGCCGTCGAGCCGCGCCGTCAGCCGGGGAATGTCGAAGCGCGCCGCGGTCTCGCGCGCCTCGTCCTCGCCGAGCAGGTCGAACAGCAGCGTGGCGAGCCGCTTCGCATGCAGCGCCCGGGCCACGCGGCGATTGCGCGAACTCATGCGGCTGCTGCCGCTGCCGTGCGCAAAGATCACCAGGCCGGCGGCCTGCTCCGGCAGCTCCAGGTCGCCGTCCAGCACCACGCCGTCGGCGTCGATCCGCACCGCCTCGCTGCCGATTGCCGCAGGCTTGGACGGGCGCTGCAGCAGGCGGATCACCTGCGCATCCTCGACGTGGCCCCTTGCGCGGCGGCGTGGCCGAAGCCGTCAGAACACCAGCACCTTGTCCGCAGACACGGCCCAATCCGCGAGCTTGGCCAGGTTCGAGCGCATCGCGCCCGCGATCACGTCCGCCTCCTGCATGCCGCGCGCGTCCATGCAGGTGCCGCACAGGGCGACGCTGCCGTGGCGCAGCACCTTGCCGAGCATGTGCTCGACGTTGTAGTAGCCCTCCGGCACCTTCTGCCCTGCCCTGGCGCAGCTCACCGCATCGGCCAGCAGGAACACCAGCACCTCGTGCCCGTTGCGGCCCGCCATCGCGCCGGCCAGGCGCAGCGCGTTGTAGGCGCGCTCGTTGCCGTACGGCGCGTCGTTGAGGATGAAGAGCGTGCTGGCCATCGCGTCGCCTCCGAGATCGACCCTGCCGAATTTCCTGCACGGGCAATGGCGGCTTGCGCACCGCTTCCCGTCCCGGGCACGGGAAAGCTAACCACCGCTGCCGCGCCACCGGTTGATCTCCATCAAACGCGTCGCCTCGCGGCCAGGATCGTCCCGGCCAGTGCCGGCGACGGACCGGGCGGCTTGCCGGCGGCATGGAGCGGGCAGCGGCGGCGGCGCGTCGCCATCCCCGAACGCTTCCTGCGCGGCAGGAACACGCCGCCATCGCATTCGGCCGGCGCATACTTCGGCCGCCACCTTGCCCCATGCACAGAGGAGGGTCCCATGAACACGCTTTCCAAAGTCCTGGTATCGGCACTCGCTGCGCTGGCCCTGGGCGGTACCGCGCTGGCGCAGGACACCGCGCCCGGCAGCTCCATGTCGAGCATGGGCCCGATGGGCGGCATGCACGGCAACATACACGGCATGCACGGCCACATGGGCGGCATGATGGGCATGCACACCATGCCGGCCACCGTGGCGTCCGTCGATGCGAAGACCGGCATCGTGAAGGCGGATGCCGCCGGCATGAGCCTCGTGCTGCATTTCCCGCCCTCCTCCGTGGCGCAGCTGAAGGCCGGCGACAAGATCACCCTGCACATGGGCTTCAGCAAGCCGTGATCGCCGCACGCCCGGCGCTCCCGCCGGGCGGTCGCAGCGGCCGTCCATGGCCAGGCTTCGGGTTTGAAAAATCCACGAATGCTCAGGCGTCCTTCACCTGCCATGCGTGGTCGGCCTTTGCGTACGAGCGCTTGACCGCCGCCCAGGCGACCCGGCGCGCGATCTCCTCCTGCCGCGGATCGTCGGCATAGGCGGCGTAGGCGTGGTTGAACGCCTCGCGATAGATGTCCTGCGCGTGCGGGGGCAGATGCCGGCGCACCCCGGCAGGCAACTCGGCATTGATGCGGTATGGCATGGCGGCAACGATAAGCCGCCGGCGGCCTGCCGCGATGTCGGCGCGGCAACGTCGCGTAACGGTGTGTAACCGCGCCAACGTCGGCGATGGCCGCGCCGGTCGGCGCGCGGCACCCCATCCCATTGCGTGAGCGGCGCATGCCGGCAGCGCCTGGCCGGCACGCGGCCGCCGCGCGGGTATACCTGCCTGCATGCATCGCGCCACGGCGCTGCGGCATTCGGTCACACGAATGGCGCATGTGGAAATTGACACCAGTCAAAAGCCGCATGGCCCGTGCGCCCAGAATCCCCGCCATCGGCAGACGTGCGGCACGCCCATTCCTCGGCGACGCTCCATGCCATTTGCAGCGACGCGAGGCGGGCCATGAACCCTTCATCCGATCACGCACCTCTTTCCGATCCTTCTTCATCGGCGCGCCGCGACTGGCTGCGGCGAGCGGGCAAGTTCGCCCTGCTCGGCGGCCTGTTCGCCGGCGGCGGCTGGACGCTGGCCAAGCTCAAGGCGAACCTGTGGCAGGTGCGCCGCGAGCGCACGCTGATGGGCACCTCGGTGTCGGTGGTGGCGCTGGCCGACGACAAGGAAGCGGCCGGCGCGGCGATCGAGGCGGCGTTTGCGCAGATGGCGCGGGCGGCCGCCGAGCTGACCCGCTTCGATCCGGCCAGCCCGCTCGCGCGCCTGAACCGCGACGGCCAGCTGCACGTGGTGCCGCACCACCTGCACGCGGTGTTGCGCGAGGCGCTGGCGCTCTCCGTGCAGACCCAGGGCGCGTTCGACGCCACCGTGCTGCCGGTGCTGCGCTACTTCGAGACGCTGCGCGGCATCGGCCGTCTGGACGGCCAGCAAGGTGCGCACATCGAGCAGCGCGAGCGCCTGGTGGACTACCGCGCGATCCACGTGGACGCGCTCGGCATCCGCCTCGGCCAGCCCGGCATGGCGGTGACGCTGGACGGCATCGCCAAGGGCTACGTGGTCGACCAGGGCGTGGCCGCGCTGAAGGCGCACGGCATCGAGTACGGCCTCGTCGACGCCGGCGGCGACGTGCAGGCGTTCAGCGGCAGCGACCCGCAGCGGCACTGGAATGTCGGCATCGTCGATCCGCGCGACACCGCGCGCGTGGCCGCGGTGGTGCAGGTGCGCAACGCGGCGCTGTCCACCTCGGGCAACTACCGCATCTTCTTCTCCGCCGACCGGCGCCTGTTCCACATCGTCGATCCGCGCACCGGGTTCTCGCCGCAGGGCTGGTCGAGCATGACGATGATGGCCGAGCGCTCGGTGCTCGCCGACGGCATGAGCACGGCGGCGTTCTCGCTGGCGCTGCCCGACATGGCCGCGCACGCCGCCGCGCAGAACCTGCAGTGGCTGGCGATCTCGCGCGACGGCGACGCGCGCTGGCGCTCGCGCGAACTGCCGATGATCGCGGGGGAGGCCCGCCGCGCATGAGCTTCCGCCTCTCCCTGCGCACGCTGCTGCTGGCCCTGCTGATGCTCGTGGCGCTGCCCGCGTTCGCCGGCATCGACGCCAAGTATCCCGAACTGCACCAGGCCTTCCCCGAGGCCACCCGCTTCGGCGACCTCGACGGCACCCCGCCGGCCGCCGCCGTGTACCAGGGCGACAAGGTGGTCGGCTACGTGTTCGAGACGGTGATGGTGGCGCCGGTGCCGGCCTACTCCGGCAAGCCGATCAACATTCTGGTGTCGATCGGCACCGACGGCGCGATCCGTTCCGCGCGCGTGCTGCACCAGGAGGAACCGATCCTGCTGGTCGGCATCCCGGTGCAGAAGCTCTACGACTTCGTCGCCCGCTACATCGGCCACCACGTGACCGACGAGATCGTGGTCGGCAACGGCGGCGGCAGCGGCACCCACATCGACGCGATCTCCAGCGCCACGGTGACCGCGATGGTCGCCAACGAGACGATCATGAACGCCGCGCTGCGGGTGGCGGCCTCGCGCCACATCATCGCCGGCGACAGCGGCACGGAGGCCGGCAAGGCAGTCACGGTGCGCCGCGACTACTACCAGAAGGCCGACTGGGCCACGCTGGTCGGCAACGGCGCGATCGGCCACCTGCACCTCACGCGCGGCCAGGTCGGCGACGCGTTCAAGGGCCAGCCGGAAAGCGGGCTGGTGGACGACCCCACCGCGCCGCCCACCGCCGGCCACGCCGGCGACAACTTCATCGACCTGTGGTTCGCCGACGTCACCCCGCCCACCGTGGGCCGCAACCTGCTCGGCGAGGCCGCCTACGCCGACCTGATGAAGCACCTCGGCGAGGGCGACAGCGCGGTGGCGGTGATGGCGAACGGCATCTACTCGTTCAAGGGCCTGGGCTACGTGCGCGGCGGCATCTTCGACCGCGTGCACGTGATCCAGCACGGCAAGCTGGTGCTGTTCCACGACACCGACCTGGTGCAGATGGGCGACAGCCCGCTCGCCGGCAAGCCGGACTTCGCCGAGCAGGCGATCTTCATCGTGCACCACGCGGCCGCGGCCAGCGGCTTCGACGCGGTGAAGCCGTGGACGCTGCAGCTGATGGTGAACCGCCAGGTCGGTCCGGTGCAGAGCATCTACCACACCTTCACCACCGACTACCGCATGCCGGCGGCGTACACCACCGCGCCGCAGTCGGCCGCCGCCGGCAGCAATGCGCCCGCCGCACCCAAGGCGTTGTGGGAGCAGATCTGGCAGGGCCGCAAGCTCGACATCATCCTGCTGCTGGCCGGCCTCGGCGTGCTCACGCTGATCCTCGCGTTCCAGGACTGGCTGGTGCAGTACCCGCACCTGCTCGAACGCATCCGCACCGGCTACCTCGTCTACACCCTGGTGTACATCGGCTGGTACAGCCTCGCGCAGCTGTCGGTGGTGAACATCTTCACCTTCATCCACTCGGTGCTGAACGGCTTCCGCTGGTCCACCTTCCTGATGGATCCGCTGGTGTTCATCCTGTGGGTGTTCGTGGCGGGCACGCTGCTGCTGCTCGGGCGCGGCATCTACTGCGGCTGGCTGTGCCCGTTCGGCGCGCTGCAGGTGCTGGTGAACAAGATCGCGCGCCGGTTCAAGGTGCCGCAGTTCGAGTTCCCGCAGTACGTGCACGAGCGGCTGTGGGCGATCAAGTACATCATCCTGTTGATGCTGTTCGGGCTCTCGCTGCAGTCGGTGGCCGCCGCCGAGCACTACGCCGAGGTGGAGCCGTTCAAGACCGCGATCAACCTGCACTTCGCGCGCTCCTGGGGCTACGTGCTCTACGCCGTCGCGCTGATCGCGGTGTCGGCGTTCAACAACAAGTTCTACTGCCGCTACGTGTGCCCGCTGGGCGCGGGGCTGGCGGTGTCCGGCCGCTTCCACCTGTTCGAGTGGCTGCGCCGGCGCAAGGAATGCGGCCGTCCGTGCCAGATCTGCGCGAACGAGTGCGAGGTGCGCGCGATCAACCAGATCGGCCAGATCAACTTCAACGAATGCCATTACTGCCTGGATTGCCAGGTCACCTACGCCAACGACCAGAAGTGCCCGCCCCTGGTCGAACGGCGCAAGAAGCGCGAGCGCGCGGCGCGCCCCTTGCCCACCCCGGTCGTGCTTGCCGGCATGCCGAGCGGCGAAACAAGCGCAGCGACAACCACTGCCACCACCACTGCCACCCTGAGCGAGGGATGACTGCCATGCATGATGAAACCGACAACCAGTCTCTGCAGCACGACCAGGCCGACGCGCCGAACAACGCGACGCGCCGCCAGTTCATGAAGACCAGCGCGCTGGCCGGCCTCGCCGGCGCCGCCAGCCTCGCGCTGTCCGCCTGCGGCAAGGAAACCGCCGCGCCGGCGGCCGGCGCCGCCGGCAAGTCCGCCGCGCCCGCGAGCGCCGGCACGGCCGCGTCCGCGAAGGAAGCCGCCAAGGACGTGGTGCCGCCGGGTCAGCTCGACGAGTACTACGGCTTCTGGAGCGGCGGCCAGTCCGGCGAGGTGCGCATCCTCGGCCTGCCGTCGATGCGCGAGCTGATGCGCATCCCGGTGTTCAACCCGGAATTCGCCATCGGCTACGGCATCACCAACGAAAGCAAGGCCGTGCTCGGCCCGAACTTCCCGCCGGGCGGCGACTGCCACCACCCGCACATGAGCCAGACCGACGCCCAGTACGACGGCCGCTACGTGTTCATCAACGACAAGGCGCACACCCGCGTGGCGCGCATCCGCTGCGACGTGATGCGCACCGACCGCATCACCGAGATCCCCAACGTGCAGTCCATCCACGGCCTGCGCGTGCAGCGCCGCCCGCGCACCGGCTACGTGTTCGCGAACGGCGAGTTCATTGTGCCGGCGCCGAACGACGGCCACGGGCTGGAGGACGTCGACGGCTACCAGACCATGTTCAGCGCGCTCGACGGCGACACCATGGAAGTGGCGTGGCAGGTGCTGGTGGACGGCAACCTCGACAACACCGAGGCCGACTACGCGGGCAAGTACGCGGTCTCCACCTGCTACAACAGCGAAAAGGGCATGGACCTGTCCGAGACCATGCGCGCCGAGCGCGACTGGGTGGTGGTGTTCAACATCCCGCGCATCGAGGCGGCGGTGAAGGCGGGCAAGTTCAAGACCATCGGCAAGTCGAAGGTGCCGGTGGTGGACGGCCGCCACGGCTCCGACCTCACGCTGTACATCCCGATCCCGAAGAACCCGCACGGCATCAACGCCAGCCCCGACGGCAAGTACGTGGTGGCCAACGGCAAGCTCTCGCCCACCGTCTCGATCATCGAGTGGGCGAAGATCGACGACCTGTTCGACGGCAAGCTGAAGGACCCGCGCGACGCCGTGGTGGCCGAGCCCGAGCTGGGCCTGGGGCCGCTGCACACCGCCTACGACGGCCGCGGCAACGCCTACACCACGCTGTTCATCGACAGCCAGGTGGTGAAGTGGAACATCGCCGACGCGATCGCCGCGCACGGCGGCAAGAAGGTGAACTACATCCGCCAGAAGCTGGACGTGGCCTACCAGCCCGGCCACAACCACACCACCATGGGCGAGACGCGCGACGCCGACGGCAAGTGGCTGGTGTCGCTGAACAAGTTCTCCAAGGACCGCTTCATCCCCACCGGCCCGATGCACCCGGACAACGACCAGCTGATCGACATCTCCGGCGACACCATGAAGCTGGTGGCCGACTGCGCCGCGTTCCAGGAGCCGCACGACGCGTGCCTCGTGCACCGCCGCGTGCTGATGGACAAGGTCAAGAAGATGTGGGACCGCGACGACCCCTACTTCGCCGCGGCGGTGGCACGGGCGAAGAAGCACGGCATCAACATCCTCGCCGACAACAAGGTGATCCGCGAAGGCCGCAAGGTCTACGTGTACATGACCTCGGCCGCGCCGATCTTCGGCATCAACAACTTCAAGGTGAAGAAGGGCGACGAGGTCACCGTCACGGTGACCAACATCGACGCGGTGGAGAACGTCACCCACGGCTTCTGCGTCGCCAACTACGGCATCAACATGGAGATCAGCCCCGGCGCCACCTCGTCGGTGACCTTCACCGCCGACAAGGCCGGCCTGTACTGGTACTACTGCACGTTCTTCTGCCACGCCATGCACATGGAGATGCAGGGCCGGATGTTCGTGGAAGCGTGAGGCGGCGCCGCGCCATCGCAGGACGCGGTGGCGCGGCAAGGCTCGCATCGGCATGATCCCCTTTCGACTCGCCGCCGCCCTGCTCGCCGCCACGCTGGCCATGCCGGCCATGGCCGGGGACGATCTCGCCGCGCGCATCGCCGCGGCGCCGCCCGGCGCCGCGATCGCGGTGCCCGCCGGCGTGCATCGGGTGAACCTGCGCCTGGACCAGCCGGTGACGCTGGTCGGCGAACCCGGTGCGGTGCTGGACGGCGGCGGCCACGGCGACGTGCTGCGCATCGCCGCCAGCGACGTCATCGTGCGCGGCCTCGCGATCCGCGGCAGCGGTACCGACCTCACCAACACCAACGCCGGCATCTTCGTCGAGCGCAAGGCCGCGAACGTGAGCGTGGAAGGCAACCTGGTGAGCGACAGCCTGTTCGGCATCTACCTCGACGGCGCCGCGAACGTGCGCGTGGTCGGCAACACCGTGCGCGGCCTGCGCACCCTGAACGTGGCCGACCGCGGCGACGGCATCCACCTGTGGAGCGACAGCGGCTGCACGATAGAGGGCAACGACGTGGGCTGGTCGCGCGACGGCATCTACGTCTACGTCAGCAACGGCAACACCATCGCCCGCAACACCATGCACGACGTGCGCTACGGCGTGCACTACATGTACTCGCACCACAACCGGCTGATCGGCAACGTGAGCCGCGACAACCTCGCCGGCTACGCGCTGATGAACTCCAACGACCTGGTGGTGGCCGGCAACAGCTCCGAGCGCGACCAGTCCTACGGCTTCCTGCTCAACTACGTGCAGCACAGCGAGATCGTCGGCAACACCGTCAGCGGCATCGCCGGCCAGCGCGGCGCCGCGGGCGGCGCGATCGAGGGCGGCGAAGGCAAGGGCCTGTTCGTCTACCTCTCGCAGTACAACACCATCCACGACAACCGCGTGCTCGATTCGCAAATCGGCATCCACATGACCGCCGGCTCCGAGCACAACGCGGTGTGGGACAACAGCTTCATCGGCAACCGCGTGCAGGTGAAGTACGCGCAGAGCCTGGCCCAGGAGTGGTCGAAGGACGGCCGCGGCAACTACTGGAGCGACTACCTCGGCTGGGACCTCGACGGCAACGGCATCGGCGACGTGCCGTTCCGCCCGAACGACGGCGTCGACGTGCTGCTGTGGAAATACCCGGCCGCGCGCAGCCTGATGTCCAGCCCTTCGATCCTGCTGATGCGTTACGTGCAGCGCGCGTTCCCGGTGTTCATGCCGCCCGCGGTGGTGGACAGTCACCCCTTGATGCGCGCCCCCGCCCTGCCGAGGCTGCCCCATGAATGATGCGATCCGCTTCGAAGCCCTCGGCAAGCGCTACGGCGATTTCGCCGCGCTCGATGGCGTCAGCGCCGGCGTGCCGCAAGGCCAGGTGGTCGGCCTGCTCGGCCACAACGGCGCCGGCAAGTCCACCCTCATCAAGCTGATCCTCGGCCTGATCCGCCCCAGCAGCGGCCAGCTGCGCGTGCTCGGCCATGCGCCGTGGGGCGCGCCCGCGCTGCGCGCGCGGATCGGCTACCTGCCGGAGAACGCCACCTTCTACGCCAACCTCAGCGGGCGCGAGCTGCTGCACTACTTCGCCCGGCTGAAGCGCGCCGACCCGCGGCAGGTCGATGCGCTGCTCGAACGCGTGGGCCTCGCCCACGCCGCCGAGCGCCGCGTGGGCACCTGGTCCAAGGGCATGCGCCAGCGCCTTGGCCTGGCCCAGGCGCTGCTCGGCGCGCCGGAGCTGGTGCTGCTGGACGAACCCACCACCGGCCTCGACCCGCAGGCCACGCGCGAGCTGTACCGCATCGTCGGCGAGCTGCGCGCGGGCGGGCACACGGTGCTGATCTGCTCGCATCTGCTGGCCGAACTCGAACCGCACATCGACGGCGCGCTGATCCTGCGCCAGGGCCGCCTGCTCGCCGCCGGCAGCCTCGCCGAGCTCGACGCACTGGCCGCGCTGCCGGCGCGCGTGCTGCTGAAACCCCGCGACGAGGCCGGTGCGCTGATCGCGCGGCTGGGCCTGCGCGGCCTCGCCGCCACGCCGCGACCGGACGGCCGGCTCGCGGTGGAGGTGGCGCGCGCGGAGAAGCTCGACGCCCTGCGCGAACTGCTCGCCGATCCGGCGGTGGCCGACCTCGACGTGCGCGCGCCCACGCTGGCCCAGCTCTACGACCACCTCGGCAACCGCGCGCCGGCGGTGGAGGAACCCGCATGAACACCATCCTCAGCATCGCGTGGAAGGAATTCCGCGACGATTTCCGCAGCCGCTGGACGATCGCGATCAGCGTGGTGTTCGCCCTGCTCGCGCTGGGCATCGCCTGGTTCGGCAGCGCCGCCGCGGGGCGCGTGGGCTTCACCTCGTTCGATGCCACCCTGGCCAGCCTCACCACGCTGGGCGCGTTCGTGATCCCGCTGATCGGCCTGCTGATCGCCTACGACGCCATCGTCGGCGAACGCAACGACGGCACGTTGCTGCTCCTGCTCAGCTATCCGCTGGGGCGCGGGCAACTGGTGGCCGGCAAGTTCCTCGGCCATTGCAGCGCGCTGGGCGTGGCCACCCTGGCGGGCTTCGGCGGCGCCGTGGCGGTGATGCTGGCGATGCAGCACGACAACCTCACCGGCGCCGACCTGTGGAACATCGCGCGCTTCATTGCGAGCGCGGCGCTGCTCGGCGCGAGCTTCGTCGCCATCGCCTGCCTCGTCAGCGTGGGCACCACCGACAAATCCCGCGCCGCCGGACTCGCGCTGATCGGCTGGCTCGCCAGCGTGGTGCTGTTCGACCTCGCCCTGCTCGCGCTCTTGGTGGTGAGCGGCGGCAACCCGCTCGAGCGCACGCTCTACCCCTACCTGCTGCTGCTCAACCCGGTGGACACGTTCCGGCTGGTGAACCTCAGCGCGCTCGGCGACGGCGCCGGCAACGACCTCCTGACCGGCATGACCGCGGGCTACGCCTACCCGATGGCGCTGCTGGTGGGCATGCAGCTCGCGTGGATCGCGCTGCCGTTCGGCTGGGCGATGCTCGCGTTCCGGCGCAAGGAGATCTGAGATGCCGCGCAACCCTGCCCCGAGTTTCCTGGCCGTGCTGCTGCTCGCCCTGTTCGCCGCCTGCGGCAAGGCGCCGCCGGCCAGCGAGGCGGCCGTCGACGTGCACGACGGCGACGTCTGCGCTGTGTGCGGC
Source organism: Rhodanobacter denitrificans (assembly GCA_017848855.1). Classification (GTDB taxonomy): domain Bacteria; phylum Pseudomonadota; class Gammaproteobacteria; order Xanthomonadales; family Rhodanobacteraceae; genus Rhodanobacter_A; species Rhodanobacter_A denitrificans_B. Next base: position 11,568 of record JAFIHF010000018.1, read on the forward strand.
ATGTACCTGCGCGGCTCGCCCGGCCCGCGCGCGCAGGCCTGGGTCGCGGGCCAGGGCAAGCCGCAGGTGTTCGACTCCATCCGCGATTTCTTCGCCTGGGTGCTGCAGCCCGAGCACCAGGCCAACGTGGAGTCGCTGTATGTGCAGAACAGTGCGCTGATCGACTGGCAGCACCCCACCGGCGCCGCCAACAGCTTCATCGACGCGCGCCGTGCGTACTACGTGGCGTGGCAGCCGCTGCCCGGCTCGATGGGCGCCACGCTGGCGCCGTTCGCCACCCGCGCCGATGCCGAGGCCTTCGTGGCCAGGGAGGGCGGCGCCGTGCTCACGTTCGCGCAGGTGACGTCCGACCTCGTGGCCAATCTCGACGACCACTGCCCCACCGCGGCGCCCGCCTGCCACGCGCCGCCGGCGGGCGCGGCGCACGCGCAAGGCGACGACCCGATGTCCGCCGCCATGGCCCACGACCACACCCCCATGCCCTGACGGCCGCCCCGCGCCCGTCGCCAACGAGTATCCCGATGAACGCCAGCCTCGAAGCCCTCGATCCGCCACCTTCCGCACCCGCCAAGCCGCGCATCACCGCGACCACCAGCACCACCGAGCGGGTGATCGACGTGCAGCACTGGAACGACACGCTGTTCTCGTTCCGCATCACGCGCGACCCGGGCTTCCGCTTCACCAGCGGGCAGTTCGTGATGATGGGCATGCTGGTGGACGACAAGCCGCTGCTGCGCGCCTACTCGATCGCCAGCGCGAGCTGGGAGGAGCACCTGGAGTTCCTCTCGATCAAGGTGCCGAACGGCAAGCTCACCTCGCGCCTGATGCACATGAAGCCGGGCGACCCGATCATCGTCACGCACAAGCCCACCGGCACCCTGGTGCTCACCGACCTCAACCCCGGCAAGCACCTCTACCTGCTCGGCACCGGCACCGGGCTGGCGCCGTTCATGAGCATCGTCCGCGACCCGGACACCTACGAGCGCTACGAGAAGATCGTGCTGGCCCACGGCGTGCGCCACGTCGACGACCTCGCCTACGCGCACTACCTCGAACACGAGCTGCCGCAGCACGAATACCTCGGCGACATGGTGCGCGAGAAGCTGATCTACTACCCCACGGTGACGCGCGAGCCGTTCCGCCACCAGGGCCGCATCCCCGCGCTCATCGAGAGCGGCACGCTGGCCGCGGACATCGGCCTGCCGCAGCTCGATCCGGCCAGCGACCGCGTGATGCTCTGCGGCAGCCCGGAGATGCTGAAGGACCTCGCCGCGCTGCTCGTCGCGCGCGGTTTCCGCGGCTCGCCGCGCACGCGCGAACCGGGCGACTACGTGATCGAGCACGCCTTCGTCGAAAAGTAGTTCCCCCCACTCCCACCAAGCGAGGCATCACCATGGGTTTCGACAGTCTCTGGCACTGGGGCCTGCTGCTCCTGATCGTGCTGCTGGTGTTCGGCACCAGGAAGATCGGCAACGTCGGCGCCGACCTCGGCAACGCGGTGCGCGGCTTCAAGCAGGCCATGCGCGACGACGGCGAGGGCGCGGCCGCTCCCGAGCAACTGCGCGCCGACCCGCCGGCCTCGGCGGACGGCGCCGGCGACCGCGCCGGGTGTGGCACCCGCGCCGCGAAGTGAACGCGCTGCGTCCGCCGCGTCCTTGTTGATTTCCATCAACAAGGACGGACGGGCGGCGGCATAGCCTGTTTCCAGGCCATTGAAGCCGAGGCAGCCATGCACGACATCCTTGCCTACTGCGAGAGCATCGGGAACTGGCCCGCCAGCGTGGCCTACGCCGCCCGCCTGGCCGCGGCGTTCGACGGCCGCGTGACGGGAATCCACGCCTGCCCGCCGCCCAGCGTCGTGTCGTATCCCTACGACACGCCGGAGCTGATGGCCAGCCTGCTCGATGTCGCGCGCCAGCTCGAAGACGAGGCGATCGCCAGCGCGCCGTCGTTCGAGGCCTTCGTGCGTGCGCGCGGCGCGACCCGGGTTGCCTGGCAGGTGGCGGAGGAAGAGCTGCCCCGCGCCCTGAAGCTGGCGGGCAGCTGGCACGACCTGCTGGTGGTCGGCCGCACGCAGCAGACGCCCGGAGGCTCGGTGTCCGCGGTGGGCGGCATGGTGCTGGGCGCCGGCCTGCCCTGCCTCGTGGTGCCCGAAAGCCATGCCGGGGAAAGCCTGCCGGAAGGCATGGCCATCGCCTGGAACGGCTCCGTCGAAGCGATCCGCGCCACGCATGCCGCACTGCCCCTGCTGCGCCGCGCGCGCTGGGTGACGATACTCGAAGGCGAACAGCGGTCACCTGCCAGCCTCGCGTACTGGCGGCCACCGTTCGAGCTCGCCGCGTACCTCGCTGCGCACGGCATCCACAGCGAGACGATGTTCCTGTCCAAACCCGCGGATTCCGAGGGCGCCCTGCTGCTGGACGCGGCGAAGCAGGCCAGGGCCGACATGCTGGTGATGGGCGCCTACGGGCACACGCGCCTCAGCGAATGGATGCTCGGCGGCGCCACGCGCAGCGTGCTCGAGCACATCGACATGCCGGTTTTCATGCGCCACTGAATCCGCCTGCAAGCGGGAGGCCCATCATGCCAACCACCTGGATCCTGGTAAGCGACGCCGCACGCGGTCGCCTGTTCGAAGCATCCGGCACGCCCGCCGGCTGGACGGAACTGGCCACCTACGCCAATCCCGAACTGCGCGGACTCCCCGCGCAAGGCGGCTCGGGCCGCAGCGTGCCGCGCACGCACGAAAGCGTCGGCGCGGCGCGGCACGTGATCGAGCCGCACACGAGCCGCAGGGACAAGAGCACGCAGGCGTTCGCGCACACGCTGGCCGCCGACCTGCTCGAAGCGAACGCACACCATCGCTACGAACGCCTGTTCCTGGTGGCGCCGCCGCATTTCCTGGGCGTGCTGCGCGAGCAGCTGGGCGATGCCGGCATCGCCGGCGAGCTGGGCAACGACCTCGCCGCGCTGCCGGTCGCGGAGCTGATGGCGCACATGCACGCGGCCTTTCCGCACGAGTTTCCCGGCACGCCGGCGCGGCCGAACCGGCTCTGATGCGAAGCCGCGATCCTGGACAAGGACGATCATGTCGTCATTCCCGCTTGCGCAGCACTGGTGTCCGGAATATTCGATGTTGCAGTTCGCAGACTCCAAGCGCCGCAGGCTCTCGCCTTGAACGACGAAGCCGAGCGACTCGCATTCGGGAAGGTGCTGGTTGGTGAATCCCTTTCCCTCCGGGAGAGGGGGCTCTTGCTTCTGCGTTATCGCGAGCGACAAAGCGGTTTCGTGCGCCTGCCGGCGCCCGAGTTCCTTTCTCTTTGCGTGGCCAAAGAGAAAGGAACCAAAGAGAAAGGCCACCCCGCGGCGACGCTTTCCGTCCATCCATGGACGGAAAGTGCGTGAGTCGGGGCCGGGCTTTTCGAGCGGGCTCCTGCCCGCGCGAAAAGGCGTTGCCCTCCCTGGCAACGCCCGCTGCGCGGCCTCCTCGTCCCCGCCTCACCGTCGCCGA
>JAFIHF010000019.1 GCA_017848855.1 Rhodanobacter denitrificans
GCCCCAGCGAAAGCTGGGGCCCAGCGCCTTTGCTTCGCTTTGCTGGTGCTTCGCTCTGGCCGTTGCTTCTGCGCGCAGGAGCGCGCTGCTTTTCCCGGGGCCCCTCGGCGACGGTGAGGCGGGGACGATCAGGCCGCGCAGCGGGCGTTGCCAGGGAGGGCAACGCCTTTTCGCGCGGGCAGGAGCCCGCTCGACAAGCCCGGCCCCGACTCACGGACTTTCCGTCCATGGAGGGACGGAAAGCGTCGCCGCGGGGTGTCGTTTCCTCTTGGTTACTTCTCCTTGACTCCGGGCCTCCTGCCCTCCGCCCTTCGGGCCGGCTTCGCCGTTCGCACGCGCTCCTGCGCGTGCGTGGACAAGCAAAGGAGAAGTAACTCGGGCGCCGGCAGGCGCGCGAAACCGCTTTGTCGCTCGCGATACCGCAGAAGCAAGAGCTCCCCAACCCTCTCCCGGAGGGAGAGGGATTCACCAACCAGCACCTTCCCGAATTCGAGTCGCTTGGCTTCGTTGTTCAAGGCGAGAGCCTTGCGGTGCTTGGAGCCTGCGAACTGGAATATCGAATATTCCGGACACCAGTGCGCTTGACCAGCCTTCGGCTGTTGAAAAGCACCTCGCAGGAATGACGAGCAAGAACCCTGGTTGCTCGGGCCTCCCCTAGGGCGACGCCACCTCGATGCGGCTCTCCGACAGCGTGTTGCCGTCGCTGTCGCTGGCGCGCAGCCGGTAGCGGCCGGGGCGCAGGTAGAGCTTGGTGGTTTCGTTGGGGCCCATGAAGGCGTAGCGGTCGGCTGCGATGGCGGCGTTCGGTTCGCCGTCGTAGTAGGCGTCGAGCACGCAGGGGAGGTTGCCCCGGCACAGCGCCGCGCCGATCGGGTAGGGGCGGCGCCGGCCGTCCAGCGTGAGCCAGCTCGCCCGCTGCATTTCGTTGTGGCCCACCACGTGCGGCATGCCGGACGCGTAGGGATTGAGCCGGTAGCCGTATTTGAACTCGCCGAAGGCGTCGAGGCTGAGGCCGGCCGGCAGGATCACGTCGATGTCGTAGGCGGTCGGCCGCGCGCTCCACGGCTGGCCGGTACTGCGGTTGAGCAGCACCTCGGGTTGGCTGGACGGAAACGCATGCGCGAGCCGGTGGTAGGCGTCGTCGGCATCCAGGTTGGTCTCGAGGAAATCGGTCTGGTCGACGGACAGCGGCACGAGGCCGGTCAGCGCCTGCAGTTCCATCGCCATCGGCCGCACGTCGCCGAGGCGCCCGGCGGCCTTGTCGATGTGGGCGTAGCCGGCATGCACGAACAGCCGCGCCTTGGGATCCTTGGCGAACACTTGCTGGAACAGGGTCCTGGCCTGCGCGCTCTCGCGCGCCTGCCCGGCGAGCGCGTTGTCGTAGGGCACGAGGATGTAGCCGAGCCGCAGCGCCTCGCGCACGATGTCGCCGTACAAGGGATCGCGCAGGTACTCCGTGCCGCTCCTGCGGGTGGGGTAGCCGCGCTTGGCGAGGCCGGGATCGTCGCTGCCCAGCGCCTCGGCGGCGAAATAGCCGTAGCCCAGCGCGCGCAGGCGGGGCAGCAGTTCCAGCGTGAGCTGGCGCGTGTGCGCGTCGTGGTGCGCCTCGTTGACCATCACGATGCGCCGCTGCGCCGCGAGCGCGGCGATGGTGTCGACGGCATCGGCCGACTTCCAGTCCGCCGGCGTGGGCAACACCAGCTTGTCCGGCAGGGAGTTCTTCAGCGGGAAACTGAAGACCGCCTGGTCGTAGAGGCCGAGCTCGGCTTGCGAAAAGGAGAGGTATTGCAGTGCCAGCACCCGGTCCTCGGGCGTCAGCCTGGGCAGCTCGCGGATGAGGTACTGGTAGCGGGCCAGGGTGTTGGGCGCGCGCCCCATGGTCTGCAGCAGTTTCAGCGCGGACGGGGCGAACGACTGCGCGGCGGCGCCGGCGCACACCAGCAGCGCGGCGATGAAGCCTGCACGAACGGCATGTCTGGCCAGCATGGTGGTTGCCTTCGGGGAGTAGGCACCGCGGATGGTGCGCGTTGCCCGCGCACCGCGCATGACGCGCCGCAGCAGGCGGCTACAATCGCCCCATGGAGACGGCGCGCGCGGATGTGCTGATACTCGGCGGCGGGGTCATCGGCCTGGCCTGCGCGCTGTTCCTGCTCAGGCAGGGTGCCGCGGTGCGCGTGCTGGAACAGGGCGTGCCCGGCTGCGGCGCTTCGCACGGCAACTGCGGCACGATCACGCCCAGCCATGCCGCGCCGCTGGCGATGCCGGGCACGCTGGGCGTGGCCTTGCGCTCGATGTTGCGCGCCGACGCGCCGCTCTACCTCAACCCCCGCTTCGACGGCCCGCGCCTGCGCTGGCTGCTGGGCTTCGCCCGGCACTGCAACTGGCGGGACTTCGAGCGCGCCACCGCGGCCCGCCTGGCGCTGCTGCAACGCTCGCGCCGGCTGCTGGGCGAACTGGTGCGCGACGAGGGGCTGGATTGCGAGTACGCCGAGGAGGGCGTGCTCTATGTCTACCGGCAGCCGGCGAAGCTGGCGGCCGACGAACGCGGCCACGCCGCCGTGCTCGACCGCCTCGGCGTCGAGGTGCAGCGCCTGCGCGGCGAGGCGGTGGAGGCGATGGAGCCGGCATTGAAACCCGGCGTGCTCGGCGGCCTGTTCCATCCCGGCGATGCGCGGCTGCGGCCGGAGCGCTATGTCGACGAACTGGCGCGGCGCGTGAGCGAGCTGGGCGGTGTGATCGAGAGCGGCGCGCGCATCGAGGGCTTCGCCACCGACGGCCGGCGCATCGCGCACGTGCATACCACCCACGGTGCCTTCGCGGGCGAGCGCGTGCTGCTGGCGCTGGGCGCGTGGTCGCCGCTGCTGGCGCGTGCGCTGGGCCTGCGCCTGCCGATGCAGCCGGGCAAGGGCTATTCGATCACCTGGACGCGCCCCGCCCGCGCGCCGCGCCGTGCGCTGGTGCTGCGCGAGGCGCAGGTCTGCGTCACCACCTGGTCCGGCGGCTATCGGCTGGGCAGCACGATGGAGTTTTCCGGCTATGCCGAGGGCTTGAACCGCACCCGGCTCGACGCGCTGCGCCGCGGCGCGGCCGCGGGCCTGCACGAGCCGGAAGGGCCGCAGCTGCTGGAGGAATGGTGGGGTTGGCGGCCGATGAGCGTGGACGAGCTGCCGATCATCGGCGCGAGCACGCGCTGGTCCAACCTGCACCTGGCCACCGCGCACGGCATGCTGGGCGTGAGCATGTCGGCGGCCACCGGCGAACTGGTCGCCGCGCAGCTCGGCGGTGTCGCGCCGGCGTTCGATCCGCGGCCCTATGCGCCGGCGCGCTTCGGCCTCTGACGGCATCGTTGCCGGGCATCGTCGATGCCGTTGGCGGAGCGGCGGCGACGAGCGCGCGGGACGGTTTGTTATGCGCATCGTCACCAAGCTGAAGCCCGGATATCCGCGGACGGCGCATTCCGAAAAATCCGTGTCTCATTCAGTCCCGGTACGCCTGCGGTGCTGCTATTGTGGAGCTGTCGCGCCACCCGTGACGCCGGGTTCCGGCCGGGTTCGCGATACAACAATTACATCGAGGCTCACCATCATGATCCGCAAGTTTGCCATTGCTTCTCTGCTCGTCGCGGGTGTGGCCCTTTCCGGCTCCGTGCTGGCCCAGCAGGCCGCTCCGGCTGCCGCGCCGGCCGCTCCCCAGCAGACTGCCCCTGCCACTGCGCCGCAGGCCGCGGAACCTGCCGCCGAGCAGGCCAAGCCCGCCGCCGAGCACAAGACCGCCAAGCATCACAAGCATCACAAGCACCACAAGAAGGCTTCGAAGACCGAGGCCGCTCCGGCCGCCAGCACCGCCGGCTGATCGCCGGGGCGCGGCCACGGAAAACCCGCCGGTGCGCCGGCGGGGGATTCCGTCAGGCCGCGGGTGTCATCCATCAAACCGGATTCCGCAGGGAGTCCGGTTTTTTTGTCGCCGTTGACGAACTCGGGTATGTCTTGGTGTCGTTTCGCTTTGTCCCATCGACATCCCGGACTTGACGGATTCCATATTTCGAGAATAATCGAAATGTGGAATCCGCTCTCGCCCTCGACTGCCTCAGCGCGCTGGCCCATGCGCACCGCCTGACCCTGTTCCGCCTGCTGGTGCGGGCGGGCGACGAAGGCATGGCGGTCGGCGAACTGGCCGAGGCCACCGGCATGGCCGGCGCCACGCTGACCAATCACCTGAACATCCTGCGCCGGGCCGGCCTGGTCGCCGACGAACGGCGCGGGCGCGTGATCCAGTGCCGCGCCTGCTATCCGCAGATGAACGCGCTGCTCGGTTTCCTCACCGAGAACTGCTGCGCCGGTTCGCCCGGCGCCGCTTGTACGCCTTGCAAACCCAAGCCCGCCCGGAGCACCGCCCGATGAAGCGTTTCCACGTCCATGTCAACGTCGACCACCTCGACGCCAGCATCCGCTTCTACACCACGCTGTTCGGCGCCGCGCCCAGCGTGGTCAAGCCCGACTACGCGAAATGGATGCTGGACGATCCGCGGGTGAACTTCGCCATCTCCCAGCGCGGCCGGCCCGCCGGCCTCGACCATCTGGGCCTGCAGGCCGACGAGGAAGCGGAACTGGCGGAGATCGGCGGGCGCCTGCTCGCCGCCGATGCGGTCACCCTCGCCGAGCAGGGCACCACCTGCTGCTACGCGCATTCCGACAAGTTCTGGGCCGAAGATCCGCAGGGCGTGCGCTGGGAAACCTTCCGCACGCTGGGCGAGGCCACCACCTACGCCGGCAGCGAGGCCAAGGGCGCCGCGAACGCCTGCTGCGGTCCGGCGACTGCTGCGACGACAGCGGCCACCTGTTGCGGTCCCAAGTCCGCCGGAACCTGCTGCTGATGCGCACCGCGCCCTGGAACGTGCTGTTCCTCTGCACCGGCAACTCCGCACGCAGCGTGATGGCGGAAGCCCTGCTCAACGTGCTCGGCCAAGGCCGGTTCAGGGGATACAGCGCCGGCAGTTTCCCCTGCGGTCGGGTGCAGCCGATCGCCGCCGAATTGGCGACCGCGTTCGGCTATCGCGAGCCGCTGCGCAGCAAGAGCTGGGACGAGTTCGCGGCCGATGGCGCGCCGGCGATGGATTTCATCGTCACCGTCTGCGACAACGCCGCCGGCGAAGCCTGCCCGATCTGGCCGGGCCAGCCGGTGACGGCGCATTGGGGCGTGCCCGATCCGGCCGCCGTCGCCGGATCGGACGACGCGCGCCGCCGTGCGTTCGACAGCGCCTGGAACATGCTGCGCCAGCGTATCGAACGGCTGCTCGCGCTGCCTCTCGAAACGCCGGATCGCACGGCGATCGAGCGCGAACTGCGCGCCATCGGCCGGCAGCCATGAGCAGCGTCGAAGCGACGCGCGGCAGTGCGGCCGCGCCGCCCGCCATGAACCTGTTCGCCCGCTACCTCACGCTGTGGGTGGCGCTGTGCATCGTGGCGGGCATCGGCCTGGGGCATGCCTTTCCCGCCGCATTCCGGGCCTTGGCCGGGCTGGAAACGCAGCACATCAACCTGCCGGTGGCCGGCCTGGTGTGGCTGATGATCGTGCCGATGCTGCTGAAGGTGGATTTCGCCCAGCTGCACAGTGTGCGCCGGCAGGCGCGCGGCATCGGCATCACGCTGCTGGTGAACTGGGCGATCAAGCCGTTCTCGATGGCCGCGCTGGGCTGGCTGTTCGTGCGGCATGTGTTCGCCGCATGGTTGCCGGCCGCGCAGCAGGATGCCTACATCGCCGGCCTGATCCTGCTGGCCGCGGCGCCGTGCACGGCGATGGTGTTCGTGTGGTCGCGCCTGTGCGGCGGCGAGCCGAACTTCACCCTGGCGCAGGTCGCGCTCAACGACGCGATCATGGTGCTGGCGTTCGCCCCGATCGTGGCGCTGCTGCTCGGCGTGGCGGCGATCGCGGTGCCGTGGGGCACGCTGCTGCTGTCGGTGCTGCTGTACATCGTGGTGCCGGTACTCGTGGCGCAGGCCTGGCGCGGCTGGTTGTTGAGCCACGGCGGCGCGGCCGCGCTGCAACGCACGCTGCATCGGCTCGATCCCTGGTCGATGGGCGCGCTGCTCGCCACGCTGGTGCTGCTGTTCGGCTTCCAGGGCGAGGCCATCGTGGCGCAGCCGCTGGTGATCGCGCTGCTGGCGGTGCCGATCCTGCTGCAGGTGTACCTCAATGCCGGCATCGCCTACGGCCTCAGCCGCTGGGCCGGGGTGCCGCACTGCGTGGCCGGCCCGTCGGCGCTGATCGGCGCCAGCAACTTCTTCGAGCTGGCGGTAGCCACGGCGATCAGCCTGTTCGGCCTGCGCTCCGGCGCCGCGCTCGCCACCGTGGTCGGCGTGTTGGTGGAAGTGCCGGTGATGCTGTCGGTGGTGCGCATCGTGCAGCGCACGGCGCTGTGGTTCGGGGCCGCCACGGCGGAGCGGGGCGGCTGATTGCAAGAGCTCTTCTGAAGAGTGCGGCCAGGGATGGCCGCCCGTTTGACTCTCGCAATCAGGGATGATTGCAAGAACACATTGAAGTGCGGCCAGGGATGGCCGCCCGTTTGATCTTCGCGATCAGGGATGATCGCAAGAATCAAGCCCCACTCCCACCACCGCGATGCACTTCAACTCGATCGCGATCGGCGTGGGCAGGGCGGTGATGCCGACCGTGGTGCGGCAGGCGTCCACGCCGGCGAAGTGCTCGGCGTAGAGCTTGTTGTAGGCGGCGAAGTCGCGCGCCATGTCGGTGAGGAAGACGGTGACGTCGACCAGGTCTTCCCAGCGCGCGCCGCTGGCCTCCAGCACCGCGCGCACGTTGGCGAACACCTGGCGGCACTGCGCCTCGATGTCGTAGGACACCAGCTTGCCGTCGGCGTCGTGCACGTTGCCGGGGATCGCGTTCGTGCCCGGCTGGCGCGGGCCCACGCCGGACAGGAACAGGAGATTCCCCACGCGCCGCGCGTGCGGATAGGCGCCCACCGGCGCCGGCGCCGTGTCGGTGCGCACGATGCCGCTCATCGCGCGCTCCAGCGTTCGGCGAGGCTGGCCAGCACGTTCTCGTAGGCGGCGGGCAGTTGTTCGTGGCCGCGCACGTCCAGGCCGAGGTCGGTGATGTGGCCGTTGTCCAGGCCGTAGATCCAGGCGTGCACGGCCAGTTCCTGGCCGCGCTCCCAGGCCTCGCGCACGATGGTGCTGTAGCACACGTTCACTGCCTGCTCGATGGCGTTCAATTCGCACAGGCGCGCGTGGCGCACCGTGAACTCGGTGGCCGGGTCGAGCTTGTCGGGATGCTTCAGCGCCACGTCGCCGATGTGGCGCAGCCAGTTGTCGATCAGGCCGAGGCGGGACTGCTGCAGCACCGCGCCCACGCCGCCGCAGCCGTAGTGGCCGACCACCAGGATGTGCTTCACCTTCAGCACGTCCACCGCGAACTGGATGGTGCTGAGCGCGTTCAAGTCGGTGTGCACCACCACGTTCGCCACGTTGCGGTGGACGAAGATCTCGCCCGGCGGCAGGTCCACGATCTGGGTGGCCGGCACGCGCGAATCGGAGCAGCCGATCCACAGGTATTTCGGCGCCTGCTGGTGCGCCAGCTTCTCGAAGAAATCCGGCTCCTTCGTGGTGACGTCGGCGGCCCAGCGCCGGTTGTTGGCCAGCAGGTCCTTCAGCGAGTTCATCGGGGTACCTTCAATAGCGGATGCAGACATTCTTGGGCTCGGTGAAGAAGCGCAGCGCCTCGCTGCCGCCTTCGCGGCCGAGGCCGGAGTGCTTCACGCCACCGAACGGCGTGCGCAGGTCGCGCAGCATCCAGCAGTTGATCCACACGATGCCGAAATCGAGTTGGCCGGCGAGGCGGTGCGCGCGCGACAGGTCGCGCGTCCACAGCGAGGCGGCGAGGCCGTAGCCGGTGCCGTTGGCGATGGCCAGCGCCTCCGCCTCGTCCTCGAACGGGATCAGCGTCACCACCGGCCCGAAGATTTCCTGCTGGTTGGTGGCGGCCTCGTTCGGCAGGCCTTCGATCACGGTGGGCGCCACGAACCAGCCGTTCGCGCAGCGGCCGGGCACGCCGACGGCCTCGCCGCCGCAGAGCACGCGGCCGCCTTCGGCGCGCGCTTGCGCCAAGCAGGCCAGCACCTTGTCGTAGTGCGGCCTGGACACCAGCGCGCCGAGGTCGCAGGCCGCGTCGTTCGGATCGCCCACGCGCAGTGAGCGCACGCGCGCGAGGTAGCGCTCGCGGAACGCCTCGTAGATCGAACGCTGCACCAAGAGGCGCGAGCCGCACAGGCAGATCTCGCCCTGGTTGGCGAAGCCCGAGCGCACGAGGGTGTCGAGGTTCGCGTCGGAAAGCTCGGCGTCGGCGAACACGATCGCCGGGTTCTTGCCGCCCATCTCCAGCGACAGCTTCTTGAATTGCGCGGCGGCCGCGGCGGCGATGTGCGCGCCGGTGGCGGTGCTGCCGGTGAAGGAGATCGCCTTCACCGCGGGATGCTCGACGATGGCCTGGCCCACCGCGGGGCCGCGCCCGTGAACGATGTTCAGCACGCCCGGCGGCAGGCCGGCCTCGATGCTGAGCTCGCCCAGCAGCGCGGCGGTGCAGGGCGTGACTTCCGAGGGCTTGGCCACCACCGCGTTGCCCGCGGCCAGCGCGGGCGCGATCTTCCAGGTGAACAGGTACAGCGGCAGGTTCCACGGGCTGATGCAGCCCACCGTGCCCAGCGGCTGGCGCAGCGTGTAGTTGATCGCGCCCGCCTCCATCGCGTGCGACTCGCTGCCCCACGCCGCGACCGCGGCGGCGAAGAAACGCAGGTTGCTCACCGCGCGCGGGATGTCCACGCTGCGCGCGAGCTTCACCGGCTTGCCGCTGTCGCGCGATTCCAGCGCGGCGAATTCTTCCAGCCGGGCCTCGATCAGGTCGGCGAGCCGCTGCAGCAGGCGCGCGCGCTGTTCGGCCGGCGTGGCGGCCCAGCCCGGCGCGGCGCGCTGCGCGGCGGCGGCCGCGGCGGCGACGTCGGCGGCATCGGCATCGGGGCAATGGGCGAAGATTTCGCCGGTGGCCGGCTCGAACACGTCGAGCCAGCGGTCGGCCTGCGGCGGCACGAGGCGGCCGTCGATCAGGTTGGCGAGGCGCGGGATAGGCATCCGCGCAAGCTTACGCTGCGCGGCCGGCGATTGCACCGGACGCGGAGGTACGTTGGGCAGGGATTGGGGATTCGGGATTCGGTAGAGCTGGGCACGGCGAGCTTGCGGCTGTTCCGAATCCCGAGTCCCGAGTCCCGAGTCCCGTGGCTACAGCGAACGCAGCCGCCCGCCATCCACCGGCAGGCTGACGCCGGTGATGTAGCCGGCGGCGGGCGAGGCGAGGAAGGCCACGGCGGCGGCGATTTCCGCGGGCTCGGCGAAGCGGCGCATCGGCACCTCGGCCTCCATCGCCTGCTGCACTTCGGCCGGCGGCTTGCCGCTCTGCTGCGCGCGCGCGGCGACGATCTGCTCGATGCGCGGCGTGCGGGTGGCGCCGGGCAGCACGTTGTTGACGGTGATGCCGTGCGGCGCGAGTTCGCCGGCCAGGGTCTTGGCCCAGCTCGCCACCGCGCCGCGGGTGGTGTTGGAGACGCCGATGCCGGGAATCGGCTCGCGCACCGAGGTGGAGATCACGTTGACGATGCGGCCCCAGCCCGCCGCGCGCATGCCGGGCACCACGGCCTGCGCCAGCGTGTGGTTGGCCAGCAGATGCTGCTGCCACGCGGCGAGGAACTCCTCCGGCGTGGCGTCGAGCACGCTGCCGGGCGGCGGGCCGCCGCTGTTGTTGACGAGGATGTGCACCGGCGTGGCGGCGACCAACGCCGCGGCCTGCGCGCGCAGCGCGGCGGTGTCGCTGGCGTCGACGGCGATGAAGCCGTGGCGCTGCGCCGCGTGCGTGCGCGGCAGCTCGGCAACCAGCGCCTGCAGCGCCTCGGCGCGGCGCGCCAGCACGGTGACATCGGCGCCCAGCAGCGCCAGCTCGATCGCGCTGGCGCGGCCGATACCTTGCGAGGCGCCGCAGACGAGCGCATGGCGGCCGTCGAGTTGCAGTTGCATGGTGTCGTGCTCCCTGATGTTTTCGTATGAGGCGGATCAGCCCCAGCGCAGGCGCATCGCCAGCGCGGCGAGCCAGCACAGCCAGCCCAGCCATTGGCTGTAGCGCCAGACGCCGCGCCAGCGGTTGATGTTGCGGTCGTCCAGCAGGGGCAGGGCGGGCGAGCGCAGCACGTACTGCATGCGCATCCACACGTGCAGCGGGCCGATCCGGCCCTTGGCCGACTCGACCACCACTTGCCAGTGCTGCGGATGGCGCTCGCGCATCAGCGCGGCCACCCGGAACGGCGCCACGTAGGAGAGCACGAACAAGGCGACGCCGGCGGCCAGCAGGCCGAGATAGATGGCCAGCACGTCAGCTGCCCTTGGCTTTGGCGGGGCCGTTGCCGGCACCCGCGCCGGTGCTGCTGGTGCTGTTGCTCCACGGCAGCGGCAGGGCGCTGCGCAAGGTGTTCAGCACGCCGTCGCCTTCCTGCGGCTTCTTGCAGATCGCGTTGTCCACGGCCTTGGCGTAGGTGGTGTTCATCATGCCCACCCAGAGCGTGCCGTCCGGCCCGTGCGGCACGCTGAAGCTGCCGCTGGTGTCCATGTCCAGCGTGGCCTTGCTGTTGAACGTGGCGGGCGACTGCTCCCAGTAGGTCTTGCCCTGCTGTTGCGCGGCCGAGCTGTAGACCAGCAGGTAGCGCGCGTCCTTGTCGTCGACGGTGAAGCTGCCGAAGGCGCCGGAGCTCTCGTTGCTCCAGCCCATGTGCTCGCACAGGCCGATGTCCTTGGCGGCCACCGGCTGGAAGCCGCTGTCCAGCAGCACCACGGTGGGCGCGAACAGGTAGCTGGACTTCAGCCAGCGGCCGTTCAATTCGGACTTGAACGCCACGCGGTAGGGCAGCTTCAACCCCGCGGGTAGGCGGAAGGCGAGGAAGTAGCTGTGCGTGCCGGCGATGTTGGCCACGCTGCTGCCGCTGCCCAGGGTGAACGGCTGCGGCTGCCAGGGCAGCAGGTCCTGGTAGGAGAAGTCGGCGAAGCTGGTGCAGCACGGCGTGGCATCGAGCAGGCGCTGTTGGGCCTGCTTGAGCGGGTCGTCGCTGTTCTCCGGCGGGCGCAGGTTCGGCGGCACCATGTCTTTCACCGGCGGCACCAGCTTCTGCATGGTGTGGCAGCCGGCCAGCAGTGCGCCGGCGGCGAGGACGATGGGCAGGAGAGGGAACCGGCGATTCATGGGCACTCGCTGAATGTTCAGAACTCCGCCGTCCCCGCCGCGCGCGGGTAGGGGATGGCATCGCGGATGTTGGAAAGGCCGCAGACGTAGACCAGCAGGCGCTCGAAGCCGAGGCCGAAGCCGGCATGCGGCACCGTGCCATAACGGCGCAGGTCGCGGTACCAGCCATAGGTCACGGGGTTCAGGCCGAACTTCGCCATGCGGCGGTCGAGGTAATCGAGGCGCTCCTCGCGCTGGCTGCCGCCGATGATCTCGCCGATGCCCGGCGCCAGCACGTCCATCGCGGCCACGGTCTTTTCGTCGTCGTTGAGGCGCATGTAGAAGGCCTTGATCGCCTCGGGATAGTTCATTACGACCACCGGACGGCCGATATGTTTCTCGGCGAGGTAGCGCTCGTGCTCGGTCTGCAGGTCGATGCCCCAGGCCACCGGGTACTCGAACTTCTGCCCGCACTTCTGCAGGATCGCCACCGCCTCGGTGTAGTCGATGCGCTCGAACGGCTGCGCGATGAAGTTTTCCAGCCGCGCGATCGCGGTGGGCTCGACGCGCTCGGCGAAGAACGCCATGTCGTCGGCGCGCTCCTCCAGCACCGCCTTGAAGATCGCCTTTAGGAAACCCTCGGCGCAGTCGGCATCGGCGGCGAGGTCGGCGAACGCGATCTCCGGCTCGCACATCCAGAACTCGGCGAGATGGCGCGGGGTGTTGGAGTTCTCGGCGCGGAAGGTGGGGCCGAAGGTGTAGACCTTGCTCATCGCGAGGCAGTAGGCCTCGACGTTCAACTGGCCGGACACGGTGAGGAAGGCCTCGCGGCCGAAGAAATCCTTGCGGAAGTCGATCTTGCCGTGCTCGTCGCGCGGCAGGTTGGCGAGGTCCAGCGTGGACAGCCGGAACATGTCGCCGGCGCCTTCGGCGTCCGAGGTGGTGATGATCGGCGTGTTGACCCAGAAGAAGCCCTGCTCGGTGAGGTGGCGGTGGATCGCCGTCATCATCGTGTGGCGCACGCGCGTCACCGCGCCGAACAGGTTGGTGCGCGGGCGCAGGTGGGCTACCTCGCGCAGGAACTCCATCGAGTGCTGCTTGGGCTGGATCGGATAGGTTTCCGGGTCGTCGACGAAGCCGGTGACTTCGACCTTGTCGGCCTGGATCTCGAACGCCTGGCCCTTGCCCTGCGAGGGCACGAGCGTGCCGCTGACGATCACGCCGGCGCCGGCGGTCAGGTGTTTCACTTCGCTGTCGTAGTTCGCCAGCGTGGCCGGCACCACCGCCTGGATCGGGTCGAAGCAGGAGCCGTCGCTGACCGCCACGAAGGACAGGCCGGCCTTGGAATCGCGGCGGGTGCGCACCCAGCCGCGCACGGTCACGGCGCTGCCGGCTTCGAGCTTGCCGGAAAGTGCCTGCTTCACACTGCATGCCGTGGTGGCCGCGGTCATCGTCGAAAACTCCTGTGGCTGCGCCGCTGCGGGCACATGGATGGCTGGAACGCGCGTGCTGCGGAGCGCGTGGACAAACCGGCATGATAATCTAGGCCTAGCGCGCATCGCGACCGTTTCGCGCGCGCCATTCCACGTTCCGCACGATCCTGCCGCCATGACCATCACGATCACTCCCGCCGCCAGCGAACGCATGCGCCAGTTCCTCGCGCAGGCGCCGGACGCGGCCGGCGTGCGCTTCGGCGTGAAGCGCACCGGCTGCTCGGGCTTCGGCTACGTGGTGGATCTCGCCACCGCGGCCGGCGAGGGTGACCGCGTGCTCGAGGTCGACGGCGTGCCGCTGGTGGTGGACGACAAGAGCCTGCCGCTGGTGGACGGTACCGTGATCGACTTCCGCCGCCAGGGGCTCAACGCCAGCTTCGTGTTCCACAACCCCAACGCCACCGGCGAGTGCGGCTGCGGCGAGAGCTTCACCGTCGGTTGAGGAGTGTGCTTGTGCGCTCGTCCCTGGGCGCGAAAGTCAAATAGGCGGCCATGCGTTATTTGTGCGCTCATCCTTGATCGCCAGGATCAAGCGGGCAGCCATCGATGGCTGCACTCTTCAACTTTGTGCGCTCGTCCCTGAGCGCGAAAGTCAAATGGGCGGCCATCCGTGGCCGCACTCTTCAAATTCAATTACTTGCGCGGCATCGCTGATCTCGCGTACACTTCCGCTTCTGTCCACCCCGCAAGGGGTGTGACGGGCACTTGCCTCACCGCATCCGGCGGGAGGCTGCGAGGCCAATCCCGGCCGCATCCACAAGGAGTCGAACCACGATGTCCCTGCGACATTACGAAGTCGTGTTTCTGGTCCACCCTGACCAGAGCGAACAGGTCCCGGCGATGATCGAGCGCTACAAGGCGCTGATCGAGGCCGACGGCGGCAAGATCCACCGCCTGGAAGACTGGGGCCGCCGCCAGCTGGCCTACCCGATCGTCAACCTGGCCAAGGCGCACTACGTGCTGCTGAACATCGAAGTCGGCCAGAACGCGCTGAACGAGCTGGAGTCGGGCTTCCGCTTCAACGACGCCGTGCTGCGCCACCTCGTGATCAAGCGCGACGCCGCCGACACCGAGCCGTCCTTCATCCTGAAGAGCAAGGAAAAGGACGACGCCCGTTCGTCGCGCCGCCGCGACGACGAGGGTGACAGCCGCGACAACGACAGCGACAGCGACGACTGAGAGGAGCCCAGACCATGTCCAAGTTTTTCCGCCGCCGCAAGTTCTGCCGCTTCACCGCGGAGAAGGTGAAGGAGATCGACTACAAGGATCTCAACACCCTGCGCCAGTACATCACCGAGAACGGCAAGATCGTGCCGAGCCGCATCACCGGCACCAAGGCGCGCTACCAGCGCCAGCTGGCGACCGCGATCAAGCGCGCGCGCTTCCTCTCGCTGCTGCCGTACACCGACAACCACGACGTTTGATCGCGTGCTCCCTTCTTCCCGATGGGGAGAAGGAGCCCGCAGGGCGGATGAGGGGCGGGTGCTCGCGATGATGGTGATCGAAGCCGCTTCGATGACCGCCAAGGCAACCCCGTCCCCTCACCCCGGCCCTCTCCCCGAAGGGGAGAGGGAGCAAACATTCGGACACCCGTCCACGGCTGCGCCGGCCCTCCGGCGCTAACGAAAAGGAACACCCATGGAACTCATCCTTCTGCAGAAAGTCCGCAACCTCGGCGACCTCGGCGACAAGGTCAGCGTGAAGCCGGGTTACGGCCGCAACTTCCTGATCCCGCAGGGCAAGGCCGTGCGCGTGAACGCCGCCAACCTGGCCGCGTTCGAGCAGCGCCGCGCCGAGTACGAGGCCCGCGCCAAGAACGCGCTGAGCGAGGCCGAGGCCCGCCAGGCGAAGCTGGCCGACGTGTCGGTGACGATCGAGGCGCACGCCAGCCCCGAAGGCAAGCTGTACGGCTCGGTGGGCCCGCGCGACATCGCCGAGGCGCTGCAGGCGATCGGCCACGATGTCCACAAGGGCGAAGTGATCCTGGGCGAAGGCCCGCTGCGCAACACCGGCGAGTTCGAGGTGGCGATCCACCTGCACGCCGACGTGCAGACCAGCATCAAGGTGATCGTGGTCGGCGAGAAGAAGTAAGCCTGTTTTCGCAGGGTGATGAGCGGGCGCCTTCGGGCGCCCGTTTGTTTTTTTGGGCGGGACTCGGGACTCGGGACTCGGCAAAAGCCGGGTAAGCCCCCGAAGGGTTTGCTTTTCGGAAAGCGCCGACTGCGGCCGCTGTGCTCCTCGCTCCGAGTCCCGAGTCCCGAGTCCCGAGTCCCGAGTCCCGAGTCCCGAGTCCCGAGTCCCGAGTCCCGAGTCCCGAGTCCCGAGTCCCGGCTTTATCCCCAACTTTCCCCAGCTTGTCCACAGACTTGTTGTCTCGACGCCTGAGACGGCGCCGCGCATCATGTGGGCTTGTCCGTCGCCGTGCGTCGGCGCCTGCCGCGGCGGCCGGTCCGTCTTTTCCGAGGTAACCCGATGTCCTTCGTGCCCGAACGCAAGCCTTCGTCGCCGGCCGTCGAGGCGTTGCGCGTGCCGCCGCACTCCATCGACGCCGAGCAGGCGGTGCTGGGCGGCCTGATGCTGGCGCCCGACGCGCTGGACAAGGTGGCCGATCGCCTCGGCGAGGAGGATTTCTACCGCCGCGACCACCGCCTGATCTGGCGCGCGATCAACGAGCTGGCGAACAAGGGCATGCCGTGCGACGCGGTGACCCTGGGCGACTGGTTCGAGGCGAACGGCCTGGCCGAGATGGTCGGCGGCGCGAGTTACCTGATCGAGCTGGCCAACAGCACGCCCAGCGCGGCGAACATCGCCGCCTACGCGGAGATCGTGCGCGAGAAATCGGTGCTGCGCCAGCTGATCGACGCCGGCACCTCGATCACCGAGGACGGCTACCGTCCCGAGGGCAAGAGCGTGCACGAGGTGCTGGAGAGCGCCGAGCAGCGCGTGTTCCACATCGCCGAGTCCGGCGCGCGCGGCAAGAAGGATTCCGTCTCGATGCGCGAGGCGGTGAAGGACGCGTTCCGCCTGCTCACCGAGCGCTACAACAACCGCGGCCAGCTCACCGGCATCACCAGCGGCTTCAACGACCTCGACAACCTCACCTCGGGCCTGCAGCCCTCCGACCTCATCATCGTCGCCGCGCGCCCCTCGATGGGCAAGACTGCGTTCGCGCTGAACATCGCCGAGAGCGCCGCGCTGCGCGCGAAGAAGGCGGTGGCGGTGTTCTCGATGGAAATGTCCGCCTCGCAGCTCGCGTTCCGCCTGATCTCCTCGGTGGGCCGCGTGCACCAGCAGCACCTGCGCAACGGCGACCTCGCCGAGGAGGACTGGCCGCGCGTCTCCAACGCCATCGCCATCCTGAACGAGGCGAAGATCTTCATCGACGACACGCCCGGCCTGTCGCCGGTGGAGCTGCGCTCGCGCGCGCGCCGCCTGCACCGCGAGCACGGCGGCCTGGGCCTGATCGTGATCGACTACCTGCAGCTGATGCAGGTGCCCGGCAACAAGGAGAACCGCGCCACCGAGATCTCCGAGATCTCGCGCTCGCTGAAGGGCCTGGCCAAGGAACTCAACGTGCCGGTGATCGCGCTCTCCCAGCTCAATCGCTCGCTGGAACAGCGCGCCGACAAGCGCCCGATGATGAGCGACCTGCGCGAATCGGGCGCCATCGAGCAGGACGCCGACGTGATCATGTTCATCTACCGCGACGAGTACTACAACAAGGAATCGCCGGACAAGGGCCTGGCCGAGATCATCATCGGCAAGCAGCGCAACGGCCCCACCGATACCGTCAAGCTCACCTTCCTCGGCCACTACACCAAGTTCGAGAACTACGCGGCCGACTCGTTCGTGGGTGGGTTCGAGTGAATACCGGGACTCGGGACTCGGGACTCGGGACTCGGCAAAGCGGAGCGTGGCAAGACTCGCCCCAGTGGCCGGTACGTGGCGACCGTTTCTTCGGGTCCCGAGTCCCGAGTCCCGAGTCCCGGCAAACATGAGCCGCACCACCGTCGCCACCATCCATCTCGGCGCCTTGCGCTACAACCTCGCGCGCATCAAGGCCATGGCCGCGCCGGCGAAGGTGATGGCGGTGGTCAAGGCCGATGCCTACGGCCACGGCCTGGAGCGGGTGGCGCGCGCGCTGGATGCGGAGGCCGAATGCTTCGCCGTGGCCGCGCTGGGCGATGGCCTGCGCCTGCGTGCGGCGGGGCATCGCCAGCGCATCGTGGTGCTGTCCGGCCCCGACCAGGCCGGCGACATCGCCGAGATGCAGCGGCTGGAGTTGGACGCCGCGATCCATCACGAGTCGCAACTGGCCTGGCTGGCCGAGGCCAGCGCACGGCGCGGCCGCCTGCGCGTGTGGCTGAAGATCGATAGCGGCATGCACCGGCTGGGCTTCGCGCCCGAACGCGTGGCCGAAGTGCATGCGCGGCTGGCCGCGCTGCCCGGCGTCGATCCGGAGATCGGCCTGCTCACGCACTTCGCCGAATCGGAGGTGTTCGACGGCGAGGTCACGCGCGCGCAGATCGCGCGTTTCAACGAAGCGACCCGTGGCCTGCACGGACCGCGTTCGCTGTCCAATTCCGCCGCCGTGCTGGGTTGGCCGGAGGCGCGCGCCGACTGGGTGCGCACGGGCGGCCTGCTGTACGGCTTGTCGGTGGTGGCGGGCAAGCGCGGCGCCGACTTCGGTTTCCGCCCCGCGATGACGCTGGCCACGCGGCTGATCGCGATCAACCGCATCGGCAAGGGCGAACGCATCGGCTACAACGGCACCTGGATCTGCCCCGAGGACATGCCGGTGGGCGTGGCCGCCGTGGGCTACGGCGACGGCTACCCGCGCAGCGCGGCCAGCGGCACGCCGGTGCAGGTGGGCGACGCGCTCGTGCCGCTGATCGGCCGCGTCTCGATGGACCTGATCACGCTCGACCTGCGCGAAGCGCCGCAGGCGAAGGTGGGCGACCGCGTCACCCTGTGGGGCGAGGGCCTGCCGGTGGAAACCGTGGCGGCCCACGCCGGCACCATCGGCTACGACCTCACCTGCGGCATCACGCGTCGCGTGCTGTTCGTCGAGGACGAAGGCTGACACTCTGCACCGGCGGTGCCGTCTCGCCGCCTGCGATGGGGGCCGGTTACTCTCTTGGTATTTCCGGATAGGAGTGTGCCCCGCATGGCCAAGGCCAAGACCGTCTACGTCTGCACCGACTGCGGTGCCGAGCATCCGAAGTGGCAGGGCTCGTGCGCGGAGTGCGGGGCGTGGAACACGCTCAGCGAGATCGTGCTGGCGCCGGCGGTGAAGTCGGCGGGCGCGGCGCGCGGCGGCTATGCGGGCAAGGCGGCGGGCGCGAGCCAGGTGACGCCGCTGACCGAAGTGGCGCTGACCGCCGAGGCGCGCACGCTCACCGGCATCGGTGAGCTGGATCGCGTGCTGGGCGGCGGCCTGGTCGAGGGTTCGGTGGTGCTGGTGGGCGGCGATCCGGGCATCGGCAAGTCCACCCTGTTGCTGCAGATGCTGGGCACGCTGGGCGCGCAACTGCCCAGCGTCTACGTCACCGGCGAGGAATCGCTGGCGCAGGTGGCCGCGCGCGCGCAGCGCCTCGGCCTGCCGCTGGCGCCGTTGCAGGCGCTGGCCGAAACCTGCATCGAGCGCATCCTGGAACAGGCGGCGGTGGCGAAGCCGCGCGTGCTGGTGATCGATTCGATCCAGACTATCTGGACCGAGCTGCTCACCGCGGCGCCGGGTTCGGTATCGCAGGTGCGCGAATCCGCCGCCAGGCTCACGCGCTTCGCCAAGGAAACCGGCACCAGCGTGTTCCTGGTCGGCCACGTCACCAAGGAGGGCGGCATCGCCGGCCCGCGCGTGCTGGAGCACATGGTGGACGCGGTGCTGTATTTCGAGGGCGAATCCGGTTCGCGTTTCCGCGTGCTGCGCGCGTTCAAGAACCGCTTCGGCGCGGTGAACGAGCTGGGCGTGTTCGCGATGGGCGACAAGGGGCTGCGCGAGGTGCCGAACCCGTCCGCGATCTTCCTCTCCGCCCACGCTGGCCCCACGCCGGGCAGCGCGGTGATGGTGACGCGCGAAGGCACGCGGCCATTGCTGGTCGAGGTGCAGGCGCTGGTGGATCAATCTTCGCTGGGCAACCCGCGCCGCGTGGCGCTGGGCCTGGAGCAGAACCGCCTCGCGATGCTGCTCGCCGTGCTGCACCGGCACGGTGGCGTGGCCGCCTACGACCAGGACGTGTTCATCAACGTGGTGGGTGGCATCCGCGTGCAGGAGACGGCGGTCGATCTGCCGGCGCTGCTGGCGGTGCTGTCCTCGCTGCGCGACCGGCCGCTGCCGGAGAAGACCGTCGCGTTCGGCGAAGTGGGTTTGTCCGGCGAGATCCGCCCGGTGCCGAACGGCGAGGAGCGCCTGAAGGAAGCTGCGCACCACGGCTTCCGTCGCGCCATCGTGCCGAAGGCGAACGCGCCGAAATCCGGCCGCGTGGGCGAGCTGGAGGTGGTGGGCGTGGAGCGGCTGGGGCAGGCGATCGATGCCTGCCGGTAGCGTTTTCGCGTCTGGAAATACGGCGACATCCGTGGGTCGGGATTCATCCCGACTCGCGGGGAGCGTGCGGATGTCGGGCTGAAGCCCGACCTACAGTCCGACCTACAGCCCGATCTGCAGCAGGGACGGGGCGGTGGGCGCAAAAAAGCCGGCCAAGGCCGGCTTTTTCGTGACGCGCGACGCGAGCGGCTTACGCCAGTTCGCGGATCTTCGCGTTCAGGCGGCTCTTGTGGCGGGCGGCCTTGTTCTTGTGGATCAGGCCGCGCGAGGCGTAGCGGTCCATCACCGGCTGGGCGGCGGCGAAAGCCTCGACGGCGGCAGCCTTGTCCTTGGCCTCGATGGCCTTGACGACCTTCTTCAGCGCGGTGCGCACCATGGAACGGGCGCTGATGTTGCGCAGGCGGCGCTGCTCGGACTGGCGCGCACGCTTCTTCGCGGACTTGATGTTGGCCAAGGTAGAACTCCCGAATCGCGGGTTGCAGGTTGGAGAAAGAGGCGAATTATGCGGTCGATTCGCCCATGCGTCAAGCATTTAGGCGGCCGTAGATGGAGCAGTGCCCGCATCCGGCCATGATCCGGCGGTGATCTTGCCCGCGCCGGCTGGCAGACTGTGCGCCCATTGCCGTCCCAGGCCCAGGATTCCCCACCGGATGAAGTCCCCCAGCATGTTCCGCGGGCTGCTCTCGTTCAGCAGCATGACGATGGTATCGCGCGTACTCGGCCTGGTCCGGGACATGTCGCTGAACGCGGTGTTCGGCGCCAATGCGGTCACCGACGCGTTCTGGGTGGCGTTCCGCATCCCGAACTTCATGCGCCGGCTGTTCGCCGAGGGCTCGTTCTCCACCGCCTTCGTGCCGGTGTTCACCGAGGTGAAGGAGAAGGGCACACACGAGGATTTGCGGCAGTTGATGGCGCGCGTATCCGGCACGCTGGGCGCGGTGCTGCTGGTGATCACCGCGCTGGGGCTGATCTTCGCGCCGCAGCTGGCCACGGTGTTCGAGCCGGGCGCGATCGACCAGCCGCACAAGTTCGACCTCACCATCGACCTGCTGCGGCTGACCTTTCCGTTCCTGCTGTGCGTGTCGCTGACCGCGCTGGCGGGGGGCGCGCTGAACAGCTTCCACCGTTTCGCGCTGCCGGCGCTGGCGCCGGTGATCCTCAACATCTGCATGATCGCGGGCGCGCTGTGGCTGTCGAAGCGCCTGGCCGTGCCGATCATGGCAATGGGCTGGGCGGTGCTGGTGGCCGGCGTGCTGCAGGTGCTGTTCCTGCTGCCGGCGCTGGCCAAGCTGGACCTGCTGGTGTGGCCGCGCTGGGGCTGGCACTACCCCGAGGTGCGGCGCATCCTGAAGCTGATGGTGCCGACCCTGTTCGGCTCCTCGGTGGCGCAGATCAACCTGTTGCTGGACACGGTGATCGCCTCGCTGCTGGTCACCGGCTCGCAGAGCTGGCTGTCGCTGTCCACTCGTTTCCTCGAACTGCCGCTGGGCGTGTTCGGCGTGGCGCTGGGCGCGGTGGTGCTGCCCTCGCTGTCGCGCCATCACGTGAACACGGATCGCGCGGGTTTCTCGCGGGCGCTGGACTGGGGGCTGCGGCTCACCTTGCTGATCGCGGTACCGGCGATGTGCGCGTTGCTCGTCCTCGCCGGGCCGATCGTGGCCACGCTGTTCCAGCACGGGCGCTTCAACGCGTTCGACACGCACATGTCCACGCTGTCGATCCTTGCGTTGAGCTGCGGCCTGCCGGCGTTCGCGCTGGTGAAGGTGCTGTTGCCCGCGTTCTATGCACGGCAGGACACCCGGACCCCGGTGCGCGCTGGCGTGGCGGCGCTGGTGGTGAACATGCTGGGCAACTTCCTGTTCATCGCGCTCTTGTTCGAGCTGTGGGCGCCAGCGGCGGTGCGCCAGCAGAGCTGGCTGGCCGGCATCGCGCAGGTGCCGGGCCTGCACCTGGCGCTGGGCATCGCCAGCACGCTGTCCAGCTACCTCAACTTCGTGCTGCTGTGGCACTGGCTGAAGCGCGCCGGCGTGTACCAGCGCCAGCCGGGCTGGCTGCGCCACTGGTCGCGGCTGGCCGTGGCCTGCGCGGCGATGACCGTGGTGCTGCTGGCCGGCCGCTGGCTGTGGCCGGACTGGGACCACGTCGCCACCATCGCCCGCGTCTGGCGCCTCGCCGTGCTGGTGGTCGCGGGCGGCGCGGCGTATGTCGCGACGCTGTTCGCGGCGGGCCTGCGGTTGCGCGACCTGCGGGCGGTGTGAACAACCGAGCCTGTAGGTCGGGCTTCAGCCCGACTGGGCGGAGTGTCGGGCTGAAGCCCGACCCACGGCCTGCATGATTGCGATCCTCCCTGATCGCGAAGATCAAGAAGCGGCCATCCATGGCCGCACTTTTCATGAAAGCCAGTTTCACCACATACTTTCGCGATGACGAAACTTTCCCGCGATATCGCAGGCCCATGCCTGGCGCCCAACGGCAGCGTGGTGGCGATCGGCGCGTTCGATGGCCTGCATCGAGGGCACCAGGCCTTGTTTGCGCAAGTGCAGCGTCGCGCGCGGTCCCTGGGCTGCGCACCGGCGGTGGTGACGTTCGAGCCGCTGCCGCGAACCTATTTCTCACCCGAGCCGCTGCCCCGTCTTTCCAGCGTGCGCGAGAAGCTGCTCGGTTTTGCGGCGGCGGGTTTCGAGCAGGTGCACATGTTGCGCTTCAACGCCGAGCTGGCGGCGATGTCGGCCGAGGACTTCGTGCAGCGCATCGTGGTCGAGCGCCTGGCTGCAAAGGAAGTATGGGTAGGCGCGGACTTCCACTTCGGACACCAGCGCCGTGGTGATGTGACCCTGCTGCGCGAAATGGGTGCGAAGGCCGGTTTCGCTGGCTGCGTGATGCCGTCGATCCTGCTGAATGGCGCACGCGTCTCTGCCAGCCGCGTGCGCCAGTTGCTGAGGGCCGGCGAGTTTGCCGGCGCCGCCGCGCTGCTCGGCCGCCCGTTCGTGATCGAGGGCAAGGTGGAATACGGCAACCAGCTCGGCCGCACGCTGGGCTATCCCACCGCCAACATCCACCTGCGCGAGCGGGTGAGTCCGGTGCAGGGCATCTTCGCGGTGCGCGTGGGCCTGGGCGAGGGCGAGTGCAGCTGGCCGGGCGTGGCCAGCCTCGGCGTGCGGCCCACGGTGAACCAGGTCAGCCAGCCGCTGCTGGAGGCGCACCTGTTCGATTTCGAGGGCGACCTCTACGGCCGGCGCATGGCGGTGGAGTTCGTCGCCAAGCTGCGCGACGAGCAGAAATTCCACGATCTGGATGCACTCAAGGCGCAGATGGATCATGATGCGCGCTCGGCCCGGGAGATCCTGGGCATGAACCTCGTACTGGCCCGCGCATGACGTACCGCGAAAAGCCCCAGCCGATTCCCTGCCGCGCGCGCGTTCCCGCGCCTGCGGCCATCGTCATTATTATTTGAAGGCATCCGCCCGCAGCGCGTGCGCCTGCCGCCGCGCGCGGTGGACGGCATCACAGCGCTTCGGGCCGGGCGGCTTCGGGGCGAGACAGCAGAGGCACCCGAAGCGATGACCACGGACTACAAGAGCACGATCAACCTGCCGCAGACGGATTTCCCGATGCGCGGCGACCTGCCCAAGCGCGAGCCGGGCTGGCTGGCCGACTGGGAAAAGGCCGGGCGCTACCAGGCGATCCAGCAGGCCACCGCCGGGCGCGAGCGTGCCTTCGTGCTGCACGACGGCCCGCCGTACGCGAACGGCGCGATCCACATCGGCCACGCGGTCAACAAGATCCTCAAGGACATGGTGGTGCGCTCCAAGCTGCTCGCCGGGCATCGCGCGCCCTACGTGCCGGGCTGGGACTGCCACGGCCTGCCGATCGAGATCGCGGTGGAGAAGCAGCACGGCAAGCCGGGCGAGAAGCTCGACGCGCGCGCGTTCCGCCAGAAGTGCCGCGAGTACGCCGCCGAGCAGATTGACACCCAGCGCGCCGGCTTCAAGCGCCTGGGCGTGCTGGGCGACTGGCAAAACCCGTACCGCACGATGGACTACAAGTACGAGGCCGACATGCTGCGCGCGCTGGCGCGCATCGTCGCCAACGGCCACGTGGTGCGCGGCGCCAAGCCGGTGTACTGGTGCTTCGACTGCGGCTCGGCGCTGGCCGAGGCGGAGATCGAATACGGCGACAAGACCTCGCCCGCGGTGGACGTGGCCTACGACGCGGTGGATGCCAAGGCGCTGGCCGCGAAGTTCGGCGTGGACGCGGGCGACGCCATCGTCGCCGTGCCGATCTGGACCACCACGCCGTGGACGCTGCCGGAAAGCCAGGCGGTGGCGCTGGGCGCGGAGTTGGAATACGCGCTGGTCGAAGGGCCGGCACGCGGCGGCAAGCGCGTATTGCTGGTGATCGCTGCTGCGCTGGTCGACAAGGCGCTCGCGCGCTATTCCCTTCTCCCTCCGGGAGAAGGTGCCCCGGCAGGGGCGGATGAGGGTGCGGGCAAGGCGCAGCCTTCCGGTTCCGCCGAACCCTCACCCCCAGCCCCTCTCCCGAGGGGAGAGGGGAGCAGAGTGCTCGGCCATGCCACGGGCGCAGCGCTCAACGGCACGCCACTCCACCACCCGTTCTACGACCGCGTCGTGCCGGTGATCCTCGGCGAGCACGTCAGCGCCGAGGACGGCACCGGCGCGGTGCACACCTCGCCCGACCACGGCGTGGAGGACTTCGTGGTCGGCCGCGAGAACGGCATCGGCCTGCTCAACTACATCGGCGCGCGCGGTACCTACCGCGACGACACGCCGAAGGCTGGCGAGCTCGACCTCGCGGGCATGCACATCTGGAAGGCCAACGACGCCATCGTGGAGCTGCTGCGCGCGCGCGGCGTGCTGCTGGCGCACGCGAAGATCGAGCACAGCTACCCGAACTGCTGGCGGCACAAGACGCCGGTGATCTTCCGCGCCACGCCGCAGTGGTTCATCGGCATGGAACAGGCCGGCCTGCGCGCCACCGCGCTGAAGTCGATCAAGGACGTGCGCTGGGTGCCGGGCTGGGGCGAGGAGCGCATCGCCGGCATGGTGGCCGGGCGCCCGGACTGGTGCATCAGCCGCCAGCGCACCTGGGGCGTGCCGATCGCGCTGTTCGTGCACAAGGCCACGCAGGAGCCGCATCCCGATTCCGTGGCGCTCCTGGAACAGGTGGCGCAGAAGGTGGAGCAAGGCAGCATCGACGCTTGGTACGACCTCGATCCCGCCGAGCTGCTGGGCGAGCAGGCGAAGGATTACGAGAAAGTCACCGACGTGCTCGACGTGTGGTTCGACTCCGGCGTCACCCACTTTGCCGTGGTCGGCCAGCGCCCCGAGCTGCAGCAGGGCGGCGCGCGCGACTACAAGGTGATGTACCTCGAAGGCTCGGACCAGCACCGCGGCTGGTTCCAGTCGTCCCTGCTCACTTCGGCGGCGATCCACGGCCGCGCGCCCTACGACGACGTGCTCACCCACGGCTTCACCGTGGATGCGCAGGGCCGCAAGATGTCCAAGTCGCTGGGCAACGTGGTGGCGCCGCAGAAGGTGATGGATACCTTGGGCGCCGACGTGCTGCGCTTGTGGGTGGCATCGGCCGACTACCGCAACGAGATGAGCGTCTCCGACGAGATCCTGAAGCGGGTGTCGGACGGCTACCGCCGCCTGCGCAACACCGCGCGCTTCCTGCTCGGCAACCTCGACGGCTTCGATCCCGCGAAGCACCTGGTTGCGGTTGCAGACAGCCCGTTGCTCGACCAGTGGGCCGTGCAGCAGGCGTACGACGTGCAGCAGGCGGTGGTGGCCGCCTACGAGCGCTACGACTTCCCCGAGGTGGTGGCGCGCGTGCAGAACTTCTGCACCAACGAGATGGGCGCGCTTTACCTCGACATCACCAAGGACCGCCTTTACACCATGCCGACCGACAGCCACGGCCGGCGCAGCGCGCAGAGCGCGATGTACCGCATCGCCGAGGCGCTGGTGCGCTGGCTGGCACCGATCCTCGCCTTCACCGCCGAGGAAATCTGGCAGGCGCTGCCGGGGGCGCGCGGCGAGAGCGTGCTCTTGGAAACCTGGTACGACGGCCTCGCCGCCACGCAGGCTACGCCCGAACAGCGGCGCTGGTGGGGCGACCTGCTGGCGATCCGCGACAGCGCCGCGCGCGTGCTCGAAACCATGCGCAAGGACGGCGCGATCGGCGCCGCGCTGGAGGCAAAGCTCGCCATCCACGCCGACGCCGCCACCGTGGCGCGCTACGCGAAGGCGACGGAGGAACTGCGCTTCTTCTTCATCACCTCCGACGTGCGCCTGGACCAGGCCGGCGGCCAGCCGGACACCGCCGTGCTCACCGAGCTGGAAGGCGCCGACGTGTGGGTTTCGGCCACGGTCAGCGAGGCCGCCAAGTGTGTGCGCTGCTGGCATCGCCGCGACGACGTGGGCCATCACGCGGATCATCCGGAACTCTGCGGCCGCTGCGTGGGCAATGTGGAAGGGCCGGGCGAGCAGCGGCGCTGGTTCTAACTGATGGGCTGAGAGGAACGAGCTTTTCCTCCTCTCCCCTTTGGGGAGAGGATCGAGGTGAGGGGCGGGTGCTCGCGAAAGCCTTTCCTCGTATGTGCTTCGATTCGGCCTCACCGCAAGATTGCCCCCTCACCCCAACCCTCTCCCCGCAGGGGAGAGGGAGCCTCTTTCTCCGTTGATGACCTCATGACCACCAAACCCAACGCACTCCCCTGGCTGCTGCTCTCCCTCGTCGTCATCGCCCTCGACCAGCTCAGCAAGTGGTGGGCGCTGGCCGCGCTGCAGCCGGCGGGTCTGCCGCACCCGGTGATCCCGGGCTTCCTCAACTGGACGCTGGCCTACAACCCCGGCGCCGCCTTCAGCTTCCTCGCCTGGGGCGACGGCTGGCAGCGCTGGTTCTTCGTGGCGTTGGCACTGGTCATCGGCGCGGTGCTGGTCGTCTGGCTGGCGCGCACCGAGCGGCGCGACTGGCGCACCGCGCTGCCGCTGGCGCTCGTCATCGGCGGCGCAATCGGCAACCTGATCGACCGCCTGCACGCGGCCCAGGTCACCGACTTCATCGATGTGCAGTTCGGCCAATGGCACTACCCCGTGTTCAACCTCGCCGACTGCGGCATCACCGTGGGCGCCGTGCTGCTGGTGGCGTTCGGGCTGTTCGGGGGCAAGGGGCAGGGCGGCGACGTGCGATAATCCTCACCTGCCTGTAGGAGCGCACCCTGTGCGCGAATGGCTTTGCGACAAGCTCCATCGCGCACAGGGTGCGCTCCTACCTCGGTTCCCGTCTCGCTGGTGCATTCATGGACATCCTGCTCGCCAATCCCCGCGGTTTCTGCGCCGGCGTCGACCGCGCCATCGCCATCGTCGAACGGGCGCTGGAGTCCTACGGCGCGCCGATCTACGTGCGCCACGAGGTGGTGCACAACCGCTACGTGGTGGACAAGCTGCGCCACGACGGCGCGGTGTTCGTGGAGGAACTGCACGAAGTGCCCGACGGCGCCACGGTGATCTTCAGCGCCCACGGCGTTTCCAAGGGCGTGCGCGAGGAGGCGGAGCGGCGCGGGCTCAAGGTGTTCGACGCCACCTGCCCCCTGGTCACCAAGGTGCACATGGAAGTGGCGCGGCTGGGTCGGCTGGGCCGCAGCGTGGTGCTGATCGGCCATGCGCGCCATCCCGAGGTGGAGGGCACGATGGGCCAGTGGAACCCCGCCTACACCGGCGAGATCGTGCTGGTGGAGTCGGTGGAGGATGTGGCCCGCCTCGCGCCGAAGCGGCCCGACGCGCTGTCCTACGTCACCCAGACCACGCTGTCGGTGGACGACACCAAGGCGGTGATCGCCGCGCTGCGCGAGCGCTTCCCGCAGATCGAAGGCCCGCGCAAGGACGACATCTGCTACGCCACCCAGAACCGCCAGGACGCCGTGCGTCGGCTCGCCGACGCGGTGGACCTGATGCTGGTGGTGGGCTCGGTCAACAGCTCCAACTCCAACCGCCTGCGCGAGTTGGCCGAGAAGCAGGGCGTGCGCGCCCACCTGATCGACGGCGCCGAACACATCGAGCGCGCGTGGCTCGACGGCGTGAACCGCATCGGCCTCACCGCTGGCGCCTCCGCGCCCGAGAAGCTGGTGCGCGACGTGATCGCCCGCCTGCAGGCCTGGGGCGCCGGCGCGGTGCGCGAACTGGACGGCGAGCCGGAAACCATCACCTTCGCCCTGCCCAAGGAGCTGCGCGTGGTCGCCAACGGCCCGCCGGCCGGCTGATCCGGCTTGCGCCACCCCCGGCCGCCCCGTAAACTTCGCGGCTCACCATCGCCGGAATAGCTCAGTTGGTAGAGCGGCGCATTCGTAATGCGTAGGTCGCAGGTTCGACTCCTGTTTCCGGCACCATCAAGCCGTCCGACGGCATCCAAAGAAGGCCGGCAAGCCCAGCAGAATCAAGGCTTCCGGCCTTTTTCTTGTCCGATGCCGTCCGAGGGCGTCCGCCACAAACCGGCTCCTGCCGGGGGCATTCTTGGGGGCATTCGTGCCGGTGCGGTGCCTCCCTCTGCACGGCACGTTGCGTCCCGCGCTTCCATCATCATCCCAGCAACCGCTCGCGCAGGCCGCCCTGTCGCCGGATCGGGCGGGCCAGCGCGGCGCGCAGCGAGTCGTCGGTGCTCCAGATTTCGGCGTGTTCCTTCGCGCGCGAGATGGCGGTGTAGACCAGTTCGCGGGTGAGGATGCGGTTGTCGGCGTCCGGCGGCAGCAGCACGGCCACGTCGCGGTATTCGGAGCCCTGGCTGCGGTGGATGGTGATCGCCCAGGCACTGTCGTGGGCGGGCAGGGCGCGCGGGGAATGGCTGCGCAGGCCGGCGTTGCCGTCGCGGTCGCTTTGTTCGAACCACACACGCAGGCCGTCCGCGCCTTCCAGCGCGATGCCGACGTCGCCGTTGAACAGGCCGCGGGCGTAGTCGTTGCGGGTGACGATGACCGGGCGGCCGTGGTACCAGGGGCGTTCGCTGGCCACGTCGAGGCGGGCGGCGAGCCGGCGCGCGAACAGCTCGTTCACTCCTTGCGCGCCGTACGGGCCGTCGCGCAGCGCGCACAGGATCTGCAGCCGGCGCAGCCGCTGCAGGGCCTCGCCGGCGTCCATGGGCGCGCTCAGCAGCGACTGCAGCAATTCGGCATGGCGTTCGATCCAGCCGTCGACGCAGGTGCGCAGTGCGGCCACATCGGCGCAACGGCGCAGGTGCAGGTCGCCATCCGCACGCGCGGCCAGCAGTTGCGCCAGCCAGGCCGGGTCGGGCGCGTCGCGCAGCGCGTCCACGCCGCGCTGCAAGCCGCTGCCGGCACGCCAGCTGTGGGTCAGCGTGAGCACCTGGCCGGCCAGCGGGGCGTCGTCGCCGGTGGTCTCGGGGGGCGTTTGCAACAGCGGCGCGAGCAGGTCGGCGAGCGCCGGCGGCAGTTGCCGGCGCGGTGCGGCGGCCACGATGTCGGCGAGCACCGAGCCGGCATCGACCGAGGCCAGCTGGCCCGGGTCGCCGAGCAGGATCAGCACCGCCTCGGGGCGCAGCGCCTCCAGCAGCTGGCGCATCATCGCCAGGTCCACCATCGAGGCTTCGTCCACCAGCACGATGTCCTCGGCCAGCGGCTGGCGCGGGCCGCGGCCGAAGGTGTTGTCGCGCGGTTGGTAGCCGAGCAGGCGATGCAGCGTGCGCGCATCGGCATGGGGGATGTGCGGCACGAGCGCGTGGAACGCGCTGCCGGGCAGGCTGGCCTGCAATTCGGCCTTGCCCTTGGCGATGGCTTGGGCGAGGCGCTGGGCGGCCTTGCCGGTGGGCGCGGCCAGCGCGATCGACGGCTGCGCCGGCAGGCCGCAGGCACGGGCGTGGCGCAGCAGCATCAGCAGCATGCGCACCGCGGTGGTGGTCTTGCCGGTGCCGGGACCGCCGGTGAGCACGAACAGGCGCGCGCCGGGCGCCGCGGCGACCGCGGCGCGCTGGCCGTCGGCAGGGCCGGGTGGCATGCCGGCGAACAGCGCATCCAGGTCGGCGGCGAGCGTGGCGGCGTCCAGCGGCAGCGTGCGCTGCGCGCAGCGCTGCCGGATCGCCGCGGCCAGCCGCGTTTCGTGCTGCCAGTTGCGCCACAGGTAGAAGCGCTGCGCGGCGTCGAGCACGAACGGGGTGAACGCGTGGCCGTCGCCGACCCAGGGATGGGCGCGCAAACTTGCCAGCGTGCCGGCGTCGAAGCCGCCCTGTGCATCGTCCAGCACGGCGCAGGCATGGCCGCGGCCCTCGGCGCTGCTGGCCGCGCACGCGGCGTCGGCGAGCGCAGCGGAGCCGGTGCGTGCGAGCACCCAGTGCGCGAGGCCCTGGTCGATCGCGCGTACTTCGGCGTCGCTGACGGAGGGCGGATTCATGCGGCCTCCTCCGCGCTGCCGGCGAACGCCTCGTCCAGCGCCTCGATCAGCGCCACCGGCCAGTGCCGGCGCCAAACGCCGAGGCCGGGCGCGAGACCCAGCGCGCGCACGAACAGGTACCAGCTGTCGCCGAGATGGCGTTCGGCCGTATAGCCGTCCAGACGTTGGCGCAGGTAGCGGTGCAGCGCCACGGTGTAGAGCAGCGCCTGCAGCGGGTAGTGGTGCGCGGCCATCGCTGTGTCGAGGGCGGCGCCGTGGTAGTCCGCCAGGCGCGCGCCCAGCCAGTTGGTCTTGTAGTCGAGCACGTGGTAGCGGCCGTCGTGGGCGAAGATCAGGTCGGCGAAGCCGGTGAGCATGCCGTTGAGCGTGGCGGCGTCGAGGCTGGCCGGGATCGCGTCGGCATGGCCGTGCGCCGCGCACAGGCGGCGCAGCGTGGCCAGCGAGGCTTGCCGTACCGGGAACTGGAACTCGAACTCGGCAATGCGCCGCTCCGGCGTGAGGTCGATCAGGCGCAGGCCGTCGCCAAGCTCGGCATGGCGGGCGCGGTCGATCATCCGGCCCACGCGTTCGAGCGCTTCCTCGTGCGCCAGTTGCGGGGCGCTCACCGCCTGCGCGGCAAGCTGGCGATGCAGCAGCGGACGCTGCGCGGGCCACAGCGGGCCGGCCTGGGCCAGTTCGAGCACCAGGTGCACGGCGTCGCCGAAGCGCGGGCCGCGCAGCGGATACAGCGCGAGCAGGCGGCTGTCCTCGGCGGCAGCGGCGGCCGTTTCCGGCGCGGCTTCGTCGAGCCCGGCCTCGTCGACGGCGCGTCCGTCGGCGACGGACGCCACGTTCGCCTGCCGGGTGAGGCTGCTGAAACTGTGCAGCCACTGGAACGGCCGCTGCCGCGGCAACGGCGCCTGCACGGCACGCGGCGCGGGCGCTTCGGCGGGCGGGCGGTAGCGCACGAAGGCGTCGGCATACGGGGCCTCCACCTGCATGCCGGCGAGCGCCGCGGCCAGGTCCGGCAGCGTCGCCTCGCCTTCGTCCAGGCCAAGCCGGCGCTGCGCCTGGTGAACCAGCAGGTCGATCGCCGCGTAGCGCCAGGCCAGGGCATCGTCGTCGGGCCGCGGGCCGCGCTGCACCCAGTACACGTGCACGGCATGCACGGCGCGGGTCAGCGCCACGTAGAGCAGGCGCAGGCGTTCTTCCAGTTCCTCGCGGAAATGGCGCGCGCGGTGGGCGGGGAAATCGCCCGAACCCAGGTCCACGCAGCGCCGGCCGTCGTCGTCGTGGTAGCGCAGCAGCTTCGGTGCGCGCGGGCCGGAGCGGTCGCCGATGCGCCATGGCAGCGGCAGGAACACGATGGGGAACTCCAGCCCCTTGCTGGCGTGGACGGTCATGAGCTGCACGCGGCGGGCGTCGCTCTCGATGCGCAGCTGGCGCTCGTCGGCGGCTTCGGCGTCGCCGTCGCTGCCCTCGCGGCGCATTTCCTGCAGCCACGCGACCAGGCCTTCCAGGCCCTGCCGCGTGCCTTCCTCGGCGGCCAGCAGTTCGCCGAGATGGCGCAGGTCGGTGAGCATGCGCTCGCCTTCGTCCAGCGCCAGCAGGGCGGTGGCGCGCGCGGCCAGCAGCTCGCCCACCAGCGCCAGCACGCCGCGGCTGCGCGCCAGCACGCGCCAGCGCTCGAAGCGCTCCAGTTCGGGCTCGAACGTGGCCGGCTGCGCCTGCCATGCGCGGAAATCGGCCAGCGTGGCGCCGAGCAGGACGGTGGCCAGCGCGCCGCGCACGGCCTGGTCGTCGTCGGGGTGCAGCACGGCGAACAGGACCAGCTCCAGCTCGCGCGCCACTTCGCCGGCGAACACGTTGCCGCGGCCGCTGCCCACGCAGGGCACGCCGCGCGCGACCAGGCGCCGGCGCAGCGCCACGATCTGGCTGTTGGTGGCCAGCAGCACGGCGATGTCGCCGGGCGTGACGCGCCGGTCGCCGATCTGCCGGCGCGGATCGTTGAGCAGTCCGGCGATGCGGTTGGCGCAGTCGTCCAGCGCCAGCGCCTCGAGTTCGCCGAGCGACTTCAGCGGATTGCCGTGCTTGTCGATGGCATCGCCGCGAAACGGATGGAGCGCCAGCGGCTGCGCCACCGGCTGGCCGTCGACCGTGTACGGCCGCTCGTCCGCCTTGCCGGCCGGCACGACCTGCTGGTAGCGGATGAGCGGGTGGTCGAAGCCGCCTTCGGTGTGGCCGTACCACGCGTTCAGCGCCTCCACCAGGGCGCGGCTGGAACGGTGGTTGCTGCCCAGCGAGTAGCGCTGGTCGGCACGTTCGGCGGCGCGCAGGTAGGCGGCGATGTCGCCGCCGCGGAAGCTGTAGATGGCCTGCTTGGGGTCGCCGATCATCACCAGCGTGCCGCGCCCGCGGTAGATGCGGTCGAAGATCGCGAACTGGCGCTGGTCGGTGTCCTGGAACTCGTCGATCAGGGCGACCGGGAACGCCTCGAACAGGCGGTCGGCCAGCAGCGCGTCGGCCGCGTCGCCGCAGAGCCGCCGGTACACCGCGTCGATCAGCATCGAGAACGTGGTCACGTGGCGCTGGCGCGCGCGCCGCGGCATCTCCTCGCGGCAGGTTTGCGCCGCCGCGGCGAGCACCGCGCCGCGGACGAGCACGTTGCGCTGGCCGAGCAGCGGGCGCAGCACCTGCAGTGCGCGGATCAGCGGGTGCGCGGCGAGTTCGTCGGCACGGTCGGCGGCAAGCTGTGCCCGCAGGCTGTCCGCTTCGAAGGTTTTGTCGAGCGCATCGGCCAGCGCCGCTTCGTCGTCGTCCTGCAGGGCGCAGGCGATTTTCGCGAGCCGGTTGGCGAGTGCGGTCTTGCGCGGCGCATACAGCGCCTTGTCGTCGGCCAGTCGCTGCAGTTCGGCGATGCCGGCGTCCGTGCGCAGCGCGGCAAGCGCGCGCTCGAGTTCGGCCAGGCCGCCGGCCTCGATCCGCGCGTCGGCGTTGTTCGCCAGCCCGCCGAGGTCGCGCAGCAGGCCTTCGGGGCCGTCCTTCAGCAGCAGCTCGGCTTCGCGTGGATCGACGGCGCCGACGAGGTAGCGGCGGCGCCAGAAGTCCTCCACGCATTCGCGCATCAGCTGCTGCTCGTCGAACAGCGGGTCGTTGGCGAACGCGGCGCCGCTCTCCAGCGGGTAGTCGCGCTGGATGCGCTGGCACAGCGCGTGGATGGTGGACACCGGCGCGCGGTCGAGGTCGCCGCGCGCCAGCTGGATGCGGCGCAGCGCGAGGCGGGCGCTGGCCGCGTCGGGGCACAGCGCGGCCAGCCAGCTTTCCAGCGGATCGGCGCTGGCCGCGTCGCGGTTCGCCGCTTCGAGCAGCCGCTCGGCCTCGACCAGGCGCCGGCGCAGGCGCTCGCGCAGCTCCTGCGCGGCGGCGTCGGTGAAGGTGGTCACCAGGATCTGCTCCACCCGCAGCCCGCGTTCCAGCAGCAGGCGCAGGTAGATCACGCCGATGTTCCAGGTCTTGCCGGTGCCGGCGCTGGCCTCGATCAGCACGCGTCCGTGCAGCGGCATGGCGCGCCAGTCGAGCGGGGGCAGGGCGGTGGCGTCGGTGGCGGTCACGGGCGGATGTCCTGCGCAAGGAGCGTCGTGCGTTCCGGGTCGAGCACGTCGCAGACCAGCTCGGTCGCGGCGACGAAGGCGCGATGGGCGGGGCCGGTGGCGTCGAACAGGTCCAGGCCGCGGCCGAGCAGGGCCGCGTAGCCGGGCGCGTGGTCGCGCTCGCCGGGGTTGAAATCGTCGCCTTCCCACGCGGCCATCGCCCTGGCGAGGCGATCCTCCGCTTCGCTGGTGGCCCAGGCTTGCGCGGTGCGCGGGAAGAACAGCAGCGGTTGCCGTGCGGCGCAGAGGCACGCCTCGATCAGGCGGCGCAGGCCGTGGCGCAGTTGCGCGCGGTCCTGCGCCCGCAGGAGGTCCAGCATGCCGACGGCTTGCGCCACCAGCACGTCGCGGCCTCCCTGTTTTCGCCGCACCTGCTCCAGCAGCATGGCCTGCAGCGGTGGGCCGTCGTCGGCATGGGCCAGTCGCAGGCAGGCCCAGTCGATGTAGCAGGCCAGCAGGTCTTTCAGGCTGGCCGTGCGTCCGGGGCGGGCGTCGAACCACAGCAGGCCACCGTCGGCGCCGCGGAACACGCGGTCGACCACGCCGGTCAGGCGCAGGCCGTCGCCGAGGTCCAGGTCGATCGCCTGGGCCTGCGCCTGCGCGACGCCGCCGGCGAACAGCGGCCGCGCCTGCGCGAGCAGCGGCTGCAGCGCGTCGCGCAGCTGCGCCCAGGTTTGCGCGCCGATCGCGCCGCCGGCGAGCAGGCCCGATTGCGCCAGCCATGCCGGCGGCTCGTCGGGCCATGCGTCGCGGCCGGCCGCGAGCGCCTCGGTCAGCAGGCGGTGGTCAACCCGCTCGATCTTCTCCAGCTGCGTTTCCAGCGGCTCGCGGTCCGGCCAGCCGCGCTCGTCCAGCGCCTGCAGGCTGATGCCCTGGCCGCGCAGCAGGGCATCGCGCGCGGGGTCGCGCCAGAAGCGCTGGAGCGCGCCGAGGGGGATTTCGCCGGCCGCCGCGGTTTCCGCTGCGGCGTCCGGCGTGGCGAGGAAGGGCGGCGTGCCGGCGCCGGCCGTCGCGGCGACGAGGAACGCGGGTTCGTAGGAGAACAGCCGCGGATCGTGGCGCGGCCGGCCGTCGGCGCCGCGCTCGTAGTAGCGCGCGTCGAACGGCTGCAGCGGATGGCGCACGCACCACGGCCGTTCGCGTTTTTCGTCGCCGGCGAGGCCGTGCTGCTCGTCGAGGAACTGCAGCAGCTCGGCCAGCGGCGCGGCCGGGTTGCGCGGCTTGCCGTCGCGCACGCCTTCGCCGAGGTAGCTGATGTGCAGCGTGTCGCGCGCCGCCATCAGCGCTTCCAGGAACAGGTAGCGATCCTCGTTGCGGGTGTCGCGATCGCCGCGGCGCGGCTGGCTGAGCAGGCGGTTGAGCCCGGCGTCGTGGCCGGGGCGCGGGAACTCGCCCTCGTTCATGCCGAGCAGGCAGACCACGCGGAACGGGATCGAGCGCTGCGGCACCAGTCCGCAGAAGGTCGCCCCGCCGAGCAGGAAGGCCTGCCGCTCG
Organism: Rhodanobacter denitrificans; assembly: GCA_017848855.1. Classification (GTDB taxonomy): domain Bacteria; phylum Pseudomonadota; class Gammaproteobacteria; order Xanthomonadales; family Rhodanobacteraceae; genus Rhodanobacter_A; species Rhodanobacter_A denitrificans_B. The sequence continues at coordinate 34,850 of JAFIHF010000019.1, forward strand.
GGCACGGCGTCGAGCGCGCCGCGCAATGCCTCGCGCACCACGCTCCACGGCAGCGGCGCGTGCATGCCGGCTTCGGCGGCCTGGCCGGCAAGGCCGGCGGCGAGCCGGCGCAGCGCGTCGAGCGCGTTGCCCTCGGCGTCGTCGCGCGGGTCGGCGAGGAACAGCGCGTCGAGGCGCTCCAGCAGCCATTCGCTCCACGCGGCCAGCGGCCGCGGCTGGGCGAAGCCGTCGCGGGTGCGACGCAGTTCGCCGAGCAGGCGGTCGAGCTGGCCGATGGCCTCGGTGGCGCCGCCGGAAACGCCGTCCAGCGGCAGGATGCCGTCCACCAGTTCCACGCCGGCGTTCTGGCCCGCGATCAGGCCGGCATAGAGGCGGTCGAGCCCGAACTGCCACGAGTTGGCGTCGACGGCGGCGGCGCCGGATGCCGCCTTCATGTCGGCGTCCAGCCCCCATGCCACGCGGGCGCGGCGCAGCCATTGCTCCAGCGCGTCGCGGCCGGCGGGGTCGATCGCGCAGCGGCGCGCCACCGCCGGCACGTCGAGGAAATCCAGCACCTCGCTGACGGTGAAGCGGCTCTCGGCCAGGTCGAGCAGCTGCGCGAACGCGCTCATCAGGGGATGTGCGCGCAGCAGCCCCACGTCGGCCAGGTGCCACGGAATGTGCAGCGGATCGCTGCGGTACTGCGCCGGCTCGCCGAACACCGCCGCCAGGCAGGGCGCGTAGGCGCCGATGTCCGGCGCCATCACCACGATGTCGCGGTGCTGCAGCGTGGGGTCGTCGGCGAGGCAGCGCAGCAGGGTGTTCTTCAGCACCTCCAGCTCGCGCAGCCGGGTGTGGCAGGCGTGCACGCGCAGGCTGGCGTCGTCGCGCAGCGCGGGCAGCAGCTCGTCGAGCGCGGCGCCGGCCTGCAGCCGTTCGCGCAGCGCTGCGCCGACCAGTTCCGGCTGCAGGCAGCGGATGCTCGATTGCAGGCGGGCCAGCAAGGAGTCCGTGCCGGGCAGCGGTTCGGCCTCGTCGAGTTCGTCGCGCTCCTCGATCGCGTCGCAGTCGTCCAGGGTGAGGCAGAAATCCTGCGCGATGCGGCCCAGCGCCACCAGCAGCGGGTGGCCGATCTCGTAGTACAGCGCCTCGGGGTCGTCGGCCTGGCGGAGCTGGAAGCGGCGGCTGCGCAGGTCCGACCAGTACTCGCGGCAAGGATCGGGAAAGTACAGGTGCACCGGCACGTGCCGCGCGCTGGCGTGCAGCGCCTGCAGCACGTCGGGCGGCAGGTGGCTGACGCCGAACACGTGCAGCGGCGCGTCGTCGCCGCTGCCGTGCGCGGCCAGCGCATCGAGCAGGGCCGCGCTGCGGCGGGCGCGGTGCGGACGGTCGATGCCGGCCTGCAACCGGCGCCACAGCGCGGCCTGCCAGTCGCGCGGGGGCGGGCCGGGCTGTTCCCAGGCGAGGATCCAGTCGGGGCGGTAGATCAGGTATTGCGTGTACAGCCCGGCCAGGTGCTCGGCGAGCTGGAAGCCGCGACGCGCGGCATCGTCGCCGGCGAGGTAGGCGGCCACTTCCGGTGCCTCGAGCGCGGGCAGGGCCTGCAGCAGTCGCCAGCGCAACAGCTCCTGCCGGTATGCGCCGCCGACCAGCGCCTCGTCGCCCAGCACGCGATGGGCGGTGCGCTCGAACCACTGCCAGGGCAGGATCGTCTCGATGTTGGCGGCAATGCCGCGGGCGCCGCGCCGCGCAAAACGGTCCAGCAACCAGCGCTGCAGGCCCGGGTGCGCCACCACCACGGTTTGCGCCGCCAGCGGATTGGCCGGGCGCCGGGCTTCCAGTTGCCGTGCCAGCGAGTCGGCCAACCGCTCGGTGCGGCTGGCGCGGTGGACGATCAATCCGCCCGGTGTTTCCGTCATGTGCTGCTGTCCCGATACGCCATCCGCACAGCATACCGAGCGCCGGCTCAGGGTTTGAGACAGCCGGTGGTGCGGCGGGTCCGCCGGCATCGCGAACAGGGATGCTGGAAAAGCAACGGCCCGGTGTCACCGGGCCGTTGCTTTGAACAGGCGCTCAAGGGCGATCGCAAAGGCCATCCATCAGTCGCTCACCCACACCCCCACATGGAAATGCCAGCCGTCGTTGCGCTGTTCCCAGTGCGGATGCACGTAGTGGTAGCCGGGGCGCGCCTCGCGCCAGTGGCCGGCCACGGCGACATAGCGGTGGCCGTCCCAGCGCCAGTAGCCGTGCACCCAGACGTAGCCGGGGCGCGGCGGCGGCACTTCTTCCACGATGCGCGGCGGTGGCGGCTGCGGGGCGATCACTTCCACCACGGTGGGCGGCGGCGGTGCCGGGCGCTCCACGATCACTTCGCGCTGCACCGGGCGCGGACGGTAGACCGGGCGCTCCTCGACGCAACCCGACGCCACTGCAGCGACGGCGGCGACGATCAGCAGACCTGCAAGACGTGACGACATGGGTTCCCCTCGTTGGATGTGGTGGAGCGTGGACGGCGTTGCCGCGCGGTGAAAACGGAAGATGGGTCCTGGGGCGTGCGCATTCAGCGCGCCCAGTAGCCGGCGCTGAAATGCCAGTGCCCGCGCGGCCCCTGCCACCAGCGCGCCGGCACGTAGCGGTAGCCCGGACGCACGCGCATCCAGCGGCCGTCCACCCACACATGGCGATGCAGGCGCGGGCTCCATCCCCAGTAGCCGGGCGCCCAGACGTAGCCGCGGCGGGGCGGCGGCATGCGCTCGAAGCGCGGCGGCGGCGGTGCCATGCCGAAGCCCACGCCCACGCCGACCGAAACCTGCGGCGCGGCCTGCGCCGCGGGCGTGGCGGCGAAACCGGCGCAGGCCAGCGCCAGCGCGGCGGACAGGATCAGGGCGGAAGACGGGCGGCGCATCGTGCTCTCCGTGATCGCCGCGCAAGGCGGCGTGCGGAACGGAGAACGCCGCTGCGCGCAGGCGTGTTGACGCGGCGCCGGCGCCGCGTTCAGGTGCGGGTCGGCTCGGGCTGCATCCGGGCCCGGTTGCAGCTGGACTCGGCTACATCCGGCAGTTCGGCGCGTGGCCGCTGGCGCGCGCCTGCTCGTAGGTCGGCATCAGCGTCTGCGCCTCGGCCGCCAGCGTCTGCGCGCGATGGCCGGGCGAGGGATGGGTGGAGAGGAAGGCCGGCACTTTCGCGCCGCCCTGCTGCTCCATCTTCGTCCACAGCGTGGCGGCGGCGCGCGGATCGAAGCCGGCGCGCGCCATGGTGCGCAGGCCCAGTTCGTCGGCCTCGCTTTCCTGCGTGCGCGAGAACGGCAGCAGGATGCCCAGCTCGGCGCCCGCGCCCAGCGCGGCGGCGGCGTAGCCGGCATTGGTGCCGCGGCTGGCGGCGTAGGCGGTGCCGGCCAGCACCGCGGCCTGCGCCGCGTAGTTGTCCGACACGCGTTCGGCGCCGTGCCGTGCCACCACGTGCGAGAGCTCGTGGCCCAGCACCACGGCAAGCTGGTCCTGGTCGGTGGCGGTCTTGAACATGCCGCGGTTCACGCCGATGCGCCCGCCGGGCAGGGCGAACGCGTTCGCGCTGTCGTCGCCCACGATCTGCACCTCCCACGACTGCGTGTTCCACGGCGCCGGCAGCACCGCGATCAGCGCGTTCGCCACGCAACTGGCGTAGGCGCGCTCGCGCGGCGCATCCACGAACTTGCCCTGTTTTCGCATGCCGTCGAACGCGGTGAGGCCCATCTGGCTCATCTGCGCATCGGACACCATCATCAGCTGCGGCCGGCCGGTGGGCGAGGTGGCGCAGGCGGCGAGCAGGGCGGCGGCAAGCAGGGCGGGCAGGGGGTGCAGGCGCATGGATTCCTTCCTCACGGTCGAGGGTTGCGAGCATAACCGCGCGGCGCATCCCATGGCTCGCGAGGGCTGGAAATAAAACGAACGGTCGTGCTATTTTGGCGCCATGAGCCCCGTCACTTCCTCCGCCGGCAAGCGCGCCGCCACCCGCGACACCATCCTCGACCACGCCTACGGCCTGGCCCGCTGCGACGGGCTGGAAGGCCTGTCCATCGGCACGCTGGCGGCCGACGTGGGCATGTCCAAGAGCGGCGTGTTCGCGCACTTCGGCTCGCGCGAGGACTTGCAGCTGGCGGTGCTCGAATTGGGCGCGCGGCGCTTCATGGCCAACGTGCTGCTGCCCGCGCTGAAGCAGCCGCGCGGCCTGCCGCGCCTGCGCGCGATCGTGGCGAACTGGTTCACCTGGGCGCGCAAGAACCAGAGCGGTTGCGTGCTGCTCTCCGCCGCCAGCGAGTACGACGGCCGCGACGGCGCGCTGCATGACGCCGTGGTGGCGCAGCAGGCCGGCTGGCGCGGCGAGCTGCAGAAGGCGATCGCGCAGGCGATAGCTGAGGGCCATCTGCGCGCCGACACCGACACCGCCCAGCTCGCCTTCGAGATCTACGCGCTGCTGCTCGGCCTGCATCACGACGGCGGCCTGTTCGGCTACGACGAGGCCGAACGCCACACCACCGCCGCATTCGAGCGCCTGTGGCGCAGCTGGCAACCCTGATTCTTTACCTGCACGAGGCGCACCCCATGTCCCCGCATGCCGCTTCCGTTTCCACCCGCCTTCGCATGAGTGCGCTGCGTGCCGGCTTCGTGCTGGGCGGCCGGCTGGCGCCGAAACGCACCGCCAACCGCGCTGCGCGCCTGTTCGCCACCCCGTTCGCCAGCAGCCGCAGCCGCGCGCTGGCGGCGCCGGAAGATGCCGCGATGCGCCGCGGCGAATTGCAGATCGGCGGCGAGCGCATCGCTACCTATGTCTGGGGCGATCCCGCCAGCCAGCCCTATGCGCTGCTGGCGCACGGCTGGTCCAGCTTCGGCCTGCGCTTCCAGCCATGGGTGGAAGGTCTGCGCGCGCTGGGCTACGCCGTGGTGACGTTCGACCAGCCCGGCCACGGCCGCAGCAGCGGCCAGCTGTGCACGCTGCCCGAATTCACCGCCACCCTCCGCGCCGTGGGCCGCCATTACGGCGAGGCCGCGCTGGCGGTGGGGCATTCGCTGGGCGGCGCCGCGCTGGCGCTGGCGCAGGACGAGGACTGGCGCGCGCAGCGCCTCGTGCTGGTGGCGCCCGCCGCCGACATGGCCGACGCGGCCAGCCGCTACTTCCGCCTCGTGCGCCTCGGCGAGCATCTGCGCCAGGCCTTCTACGATTGGCTGCTGCGCCGCACCGGCATCAGCGTGGAACAGCTGGAAGTGCATCGCCGCCTGCCTGCGCTGGGCCAGCCCGCGCTGATCGTGCACGACCTCGAAGACACCGACGTGCCGTGGAGCGAAGGCGAGCGCTACGCGCGCTACTGGCCCGGCGCGCGCCTGCTCAGCACGCAGGGGCTGGGGCATCGCCGGGTGCTGGACGCGCCTGCGGTGATCGCCGCCGCGCTGGCCTTCGTGAGCGGCGAGGCGGTGGGTGAACGCGTGATCGGCACGACCAACCTGCCGCTCGGCGTGGCTTGAAGCGCGAGTGCGATCGCGTCCTGCGCGGATGAACTGCCTCCGCGCGGGTGTCGCGGCGTGTCAGCCGTGGCTGAGCGGGCTGAGCAGGGTCGGACCCGCACCATCGGTCTGCACGCTGTCGTCGGCGAGGGCATCGGCCGCGTTTGCGTCGGGCTTGTCGACCCAGGGTGCCGGCGTGTAGGGGCCGGGGACGTAGGTCTTCCACACCGGCTCGTGGCGCGGCGTGCCCAGTCTGTAGGTGACCGGGACGCGTGCGCTCCAGCTCTCCTCCGCGGCCAGTTTGCCGGTGGTGGGGGGCTTGTAGATCCAGCGCTTGGCCGCCTTGATCGCTGAGCCGGCCAAGGCGTCGCGATAACGCCGCAGATCGTGTTTCTCGCCAAAACCGGTGAGATTCACCTGTTCCGCCGCAGCGTCGATCACCTTCCCGCTGCGGTCCACGCGCACCGAAAGGTAGACCGTGCCTTGCACGCGGTTCTGCACCGCGAAATCGGGGTACTCCGGCATGATGCGCTTGTTGTGCGAGGTGTTGCGCAAGTTATCGGTGCTGTGTGCGCCATCGTCGCCGAAGGTGGCGCCCTTGACGCTCGCAGCGAATTGGCCGTCGGGCAGTTTTTTGAGCACGACGCGGGCATGCATGCTGCATTTGGCTGTCACGGGTGTGCCATCGAGCAGGATAGGCTCGAAGCGCCAGCGCAGCGCGGTCTTGCGCACCAGTTCCACGATGGGTGCGCCGTACCTGGCCGGGTTGTCGACCAGCACGTCCTGCACCGTGCCGTCCTTGGCGACCACGATGCTGCCCTCGACCAAGGCGGATGATTCGAGCACCAATACGGAGGTGTCGGCCATGACTGCCGTCGCCGCCATGGCGAGCAGCAGGCCGGGCATGACGTGCTTGATGAGCGTCTTCATGCGTGCTTTCCCTGGTTTGCGTTGAAGTCGATCTGGTCCACGCGGCGGCGGGCGGCCGGAGCGGATTCCCGGTGCTCGTGCGTGGTGGGTCCCCTTGACGAGCGCTCGACGGCACCGCGCCCGTGGCGCCGAGTATGCAGGAAATTGCGAGCCCTGCAGCAGCCCGTTCAAGGGCTCCGCGGCGCGGCTCCCTGCGGTCCGCTGCGCGCGCTGCAGCAAGCTCTTGACGCCGATCCCCATTAGAATCGCTCGGTTAACCGCACACGATGTCGGAGTCGCCATGAGTTCCCCCGCCAAGCACGTCCCCGCCGGCGCCACCCACCCCGAGACCACGCCGCTGCGCTTCGTCACCGCGGCCAGCCTGTTCGACGGCCACGATGCGGCGATCAACATCATGCGCCGCATCATCCAGAGCCAAGGCGCGGAGGTGATCCATCTGGGCCACAACCGCTCGGTGGAGGACGTGGTGCGCGCCGCGCTGCAGGAGGACGCCGACGCGATCGCGCTGTCGAGCTACCAGGGCGGCCACGTCGAGTACTTCAAGTACATGGTGGACATGCTGAAGGAGAAGGGCGCCGCCCACATCCGCGTGTTCGGCGGCGGCGGCGGCACCATCACGCCGGAAGAGATCCGCGAGCTGCAGGCCTACGGCGTGGAGCGCATCTACCACCCCAACGACGGGATGAAGCTCGGCCTCACCGAGATGATCGAGGACGTGATGGGCCGCGCATGCGCGGCCCGGGACTCGGGACTCGGGACTCGGGACTCGGCAAAGCTGGCGGCGACGCAGGCCAACATCGACGACGAGATCAGCGTGGGGCGCATGCTGAGCGCGCTTGAGGATGGCGCATTCAGCGAGGCGGAGTTGGCCATGCTGCGCAAGCAGTGGGCGGGCTCTGCCGGGTCCCGCAAAACACCGGTGCTCGGCCTCACCGGCACCGGCGGCGCGGGCAAGTCCTCGGTGGTGGACGAACTGCTGCTGCGCTTCCTGCACGCGTTCCCGCAGATGCGCATCGCGGTGCTCGCCATCGATCCCACCCGCCGCCGCTCGGGCGGCGCGCTGCTGGGCGACCGCATCCGCATGAATGCGCTGCGCAGCCATCGCGTCTACATGCGCTCCATGGCCACGCGCCGCCAGCACGCGGCCACCAACACCGTGCTGCACGACTGTATCGACTTCCTCAAGGCGCAGCCCTACGACCTGGTGATCGTGGAAACCGCCGGCATCGGCCAGAGCGATTCGGAGATCGTCGACCTCGTCGATTTCCCGGTCTACGTGATGACCAGCGACTACGGGGCGGCCAGCCAGCTGGAGAAGATCGACATGATCGACTTCGCCGACCTGGTGGTGCTGAACAAGTTCGACCGCCGCGGCGCCGAGGACGCGCTGCGCGACGTGCGCAAGCAGTGGAAGCGCAACCACACCGCGTTCGCCGTGAAGGACGAGGACGTGCCGGTGTATCCCACCATCGCCAGCCAGTTCAACGACCCCGGCGTGACCTGGATGTTCGCCAACCTGTGCCGGCTGATGCGGCAGAAGCTGGGACTCGGGACTCGGGACTCGGGACTCGGCAAGGCGCGCTGCGACTTCCTGCCGTCGGTCGATACTTCGCTCAAGGAACCGCGCGCCACCGTGCTGATCCCCGGCAGCCGCGTGCGCTACCTCGCGGAGATCGCCGAGCAGGGCCGCGGCATCAACGCCGCCGTCGCCCGCCAGGCCGAGGCGGCGAGCAAGGCGCAGCATTACTACGAATCGCTGAAGGAACTCGGCGACGAAGCTCTGCCGCGCCCGCTGGAGTTGTACGACAGCGCCGCTTTGCATCCCTCTCCCTCCGGGAGAGGGACCGAGGGTGAGGGTTCGGCCCTTGCCACAAACCCCACGCAAGCCCCGAACCCTCACCCCCAGCCCCTCTCCCGAGGGGAGAGGGGAGAAGTCGTCGACCGCACCCTGCTCCTCCTCCGCCAGCGCTACAACGCCGCGCTGAAGGAACTCAGCCACGAATCCATCCACCTGCTGCGCGACTGGCCCAAGCTGCGCGAGTCGGTGACCAAGGACGTCAACGAGTACAAGGTGCGCGACAAGACGATCCGCGTGGAGAACTACCGCGAGTCGCTCAGCCACCAGAAGATCCCCAAGGTGGCGCCGCCCAAGACCGAAAGCTGGGGCGACCAGCTGCTGTTCCTCGGCAAGGAAAACCTGCCCGGCCACTACCCCTACACCGGCGGCGTGTACCCGTACCGCCGCAGCGGCGAGGACCCCACCCGCATGTTCGCGGGCGAGGGCACGCCCGAGCGCACCAATCGCCGCTTCCATTACTTGAGCCAGGGCGGCGCAGCCACGCGTCTGTCCACCGCGTTCGACTCGGTGACGCTGTACGGCGAAGACCCGGCGCCGCGCCCGGACATCTACGGCAAGATCGGCAACTCCGGCGTCAACATCGCCACGCTGGACGACATGAAGAAGCTGTACTCCGGCTTCGACCTCAGCGCGCCCACCAGCTCGGTGTCCATGACCATCAACGGCCCCGCGCCGATCATCCTCGCGATGTTCATGAACACCGCGATCGACCAGAACGTGGAGAAGTACCTCAAGCAGGATTCCGCGCGCTGGGCCGAGGCGGAAAAGAAGATCGCCGCGATGTATCCCAACGGCCGCCCGCAGTACGCCGGCGAGCTGCCCAAGGGCAACGAAGGCCTCGGCCTCGGCCTGCTCGGCGTCACCGGCGACCAGCTGGTGGACGCGGAGACCTACGCGAAGATCAAGGCGGAGACGCTATCCAGCGTGCGCGGCACCGTGCAGGCCGACATCCTCAAGGAAGACCAGGCGCAGAACACCTGCATCTTCTCCACCGAATTCGCCCTGCGCATGATGGGCGACATCCAGCAGTACTTCGTGGAGCACAAGGTTCGCAACTTCTACTCGGTGTCCATCTCCGGCTACCACATCGCCGAAGCCGGCGCGAACCCGATCAGCCAGCTCGCCTTCACGCTGTCGAACGGCTTCACCATCGTGGAGTACTACCTCGCGCGCGGCATGCACATCGACGACTTCGCGCCGAACCTGTCGTTCTTCTTCTCCAACGGCATGGACCCGGAATACACCGTGATCGGCCGCGTCGCCCGCCGCATCTGGGCCCGCGCCATGCGCGAGCGCTACGGCGCCAGCCCGCGCAGCCAGATGATGAAGTACCACATCCAGACCAGCGGCCGCAGCCTGCACGCGCAGGAAATCCAGTTCAACGACATCCGCACCACGCTGCAGGCGCTGTACGCCCTGTTCGACAACTGCAACAGCCTGCACACCAACGCCTACGACGAAGCCATCACCACGCCCACCGAAGAAAGCGTGCGCCGCGCCGTGGCGATCCAGATGATCATCAACAAGGAGCTGGGCCTCAACTTCAACGAGAACCCCTGGCAAGGCAGCTACGTGGTCGAGGAACTGACGGATCTCGTGGAAGAAGCCGTGTACAAGGAGTTCGAGGCGATCAGCGAACGCGGCGGCGTGCTCGGCGCCATGGATACCATGTACCAGCGCGGCAAGATCCAGGAAGAGAGCCTGTACTACGAACACAAGAAGCACGACGGCTCGCTGCCGCTGATCGGTGTCAACACCTTCCTGCCCAAGGACCACGGCGGCGAGATCGCCACCGAGATCGAGCTGATCCGCTCCACCGAGGAAGAGAAGGCCCAGCAGATCGCGAACGTGCAGGCGTTCCAGAAGGCTCGCAACCCGCTGGCGCCGGTGGGCGAAACCTCGTACGCGCACGGCACCGACTCCACCGATGCGCCGGTGCCGCAGGTCCACGACAACCACGGCCTGGCCTACCTGCAGCACGCCGCCCGCGACCGCAAGAACGTCTTCGCCGCGCTGATGGAAGCAGTGAAGACCCACTCGCTCGGCCAGATCAGCCACGCGCTGTACGACGTGGGCGGCGAGTACCGCCGCAACATGTAATGCCAATGCTCCCTCTCCCCCGGCTGCGCCGGGGGAGAGGGTTGGGGTGAGGGGGAAGCTCTTGCTTGCTATCGTGTACCCGAAGGCGACTGAGTCTGTCGCCCCTGTCCCCGGAACACGTCCATGCCCCGCCTCGTCGAGCAGATCAAGCAAGCCCTCGCCGCTTTCGTCGGATGCAAGACCCGACCAGCTCTGATCGGCGGACTCGCGCTGGCCGCGCACCAAGTAGTGCGCGCCACCCGCGACGTGGATTTCCTCGTGGACGCGGACGACGCGGATCGCCTGCACAGCATACTGCTCGACTTGGGCTATCGCTGCGTTCATCGCAGCGAGGATGCCGCCAACTACCTGCGCGACGACGAAGGCCTGGATTTGCTCTATGCCCACCGCCCCATCGCGCGGCGCCTGTTGGGCGAGGCCAGCGAGCGATCGACAACACTCGGCAGCCTGCGGGTGATCAGCGCCGAAGGCTTGATCGGCTTCAAGCTGCAGGCGTTAATCAACAATCCTTCGCGCGGCCACGATCTCGACGACATCCGTGCGCTGTTGCGAGCCCAACGCGGAAAGCTCAACATGGCCGAGGTACGCGACTACTTCACCTTGTTCAATCGCACGGAGCTGCTCGATGAACTCCTCGCCCAAATCGACGACGAAGCATCCTGACCGGGTGGCCGAGCCACTGGCCGGGGGCTATGTCGTGTCGACTTCGCTACAGGGGAAGGACGATCTGTCTGATTGGGTGGAGTTGATGGAAGTGGTGGAGGCGTTGTGTCCAGTGTGGCCGGAGAGGGATGTCCCACATGACTCGTCGAAAAATCTACTCTGACCTTTGTTTTGCCGAGTCGATCGTGAAAGCCCCAGTCAACATCCATCCCGGTGAAGTGTTGCTCGAGGAGTTCCTCACTCCCATGGGCATCAGCCAGAACGCGCTGGCGCGCGCCGCCGGCGTACCGCCACGCCGTATCAACGAGATCGTGCTCGGCAAGCGCGGCGTCACGGCGGATACGGCCGTGCGCCTGGCCGCCGCCCTGGGCACCAGCGAGCGATTCTGGCTCGGCCTGCAGGCAGACTACGATCTGGAAGAGGCGCATCGTGCGTTGGGTAAGGCGATTGGAAAAATCGAGCGGCTTGCCGCGTAGGCCGTAGCTCGGCATGGCGTACAGCTCGCTAGAGCAGAGTTCGTGCTGTACGACGCGGGCGACGAGTGCCTCCGCAACATGCAAGACCGCGTCGACCAAACTCCCTCTCCCCCGGCTGAGCCGGGGGAGAGGGTTGGGGGTGAGGGGGAAAGCTCTTGGCCGAACAGATGACGAAGCTGATTGGCGTCGAACCGAAAGGCGGCTACCAACTCGCCCTGCGCTTCTCCGATGGCGCCACGGGGGTGTTCGACGTCGCTCCTCTCGTCGAGGCGGGTACACCCATGACCGAGCCGTTGCGCGATCCAGAGTTCTTCGCGCGGCACACCATCGAGCTCGGTGCGCTGGCTTGGCCCAATGGACTCGATTTCAGTGCGGGGTCGTTGTATCGGCGCTTGCAGGATGCGGGAAGGCTGACAGGTGGCAAAAAGGTAGCTTGAATGCTGTCGTCATCGGCGCGCACGCTCGCTGTTTCGAGTCGGGCACGGAAAGCTCAACCTAGGGATCGCCTGATCAATCGCCGCCCAGCAGCCTCTGCACGCGACTGAGTCCGGCCCACCTCAAAACGCACGCTTTTCTTCGTCAAACACGTCGCTTTTCGCGCCGCAGTGGCCCCGCCGGGCCGCTGCGGACGCAGCA
>JAFIHF010000020.1 GCA_017848855.1 Rhodanobacter denitrificans
GGCCATTTCTCTTGGTTACTTCTCTTGACTCCGGGCATCCTGCCCTCCGCCCTTCGGGCCGGCTTCGCCGTTCGCCACCGCTCCTGCGGTGGCGTGGGCCAGCAAAGAGAAGTGACTCGGGCGCCGGCAGGCGACCGAAACCGCCTTGTTCCTTGCGGAAGCGTGAGGGCAAAAGCCCCTCTCCCCCAACCCCTCTCCCACTAGTGGGAGAGGGGAAAAGCGCGCTGCGGCAGGCAACCGAAAGCCCGCCGCAGGCGAGCCAAGGTGCGGAATCGAATGGTTCTCTCGAGCACCCGTCCCGGAAGGAGAGGGGAGCAGATCACCGACGAAATATTCCGGACAGCAGTGCGCTTGCGCAGGAATGACGAGCAAGAACCAGAGGGCCGGAGCACGTGTGGCATTCATTCCATTGAATGCCAAATTATGAGTGCCTAGCGCGGCAGCGTGGAGCTGCCCATCAGGTACTCGTCCACCGCCTGCGCGCACTGGCGGCCTTCGCGGATCGCCCACACCACCAGCGACTGGCCGCGGCGCATGTCGCCGGCGGCGAACACCTTCTCCACGCTGGTGCGGTAGCTGGCCGGGCCGTCGGTGAGTGCGCGCGCGTTGCCGCGCAGGTCCTTGTCCACGCCGAAGGCGTCGAGCACCTTGGCGCGCGGTGCCACGAAGCCCATCGCCAGCAGCACCAGCTCGGCGCGGATCTCGAATTCGCTGCCGGCGACTTCGCTCATCTTGCCGTCCTTCCACGCCAGCCGCACCGCGGTGAGGCTCTTCACGCGGCCCTGCTCGTCGGCGTTGAAGCGCTTGGTGGCGACCGCCCAGTCGCGCTGGCAGCCTTCCTCATGCGAGCTGGAAGTGCGCAGCTTGAGCGGCCAGTACGGCCAGGTCAGCGGCCCGTTTTCCTGCTTCGGCGGCTGCGGCAGCAGTTCGAACTGGGTCACCGCGGCGGCGCCGTGGCGGTTGGAGGTACCCACGCAGTCGGAGCCGGTGTCGCCGCCGCCGATCACCACCACGTGCTTGCCGGCGGCGCTGATCTGGCCGTCCAGCGCGTCGCCTGCGTTGACGCGGTTCTGCTGCGGCAGGAAATCCATCGCGTAGTGCACGCCGGCCAGTTCGCGGCCGGGAACCGGCAGGTCGCGCGGGGTTTCCGAACCGCCGGCGATCACCACCGCGTCGAATTCCTGCTTGAGCTCGGCGGGCGTGATGCAGGCAGACTGGCCGATGCCGTGGGCGTCGTGCGGGTTGCCCACGTAGACGCCGGTGCGGAACGCCACGCCCTCGGCGCGCAGCTGCGCCACGCGGCGGTCGATGTGGCTCTTTTCCAGCTTGAAGTCGGGGATGCCGTAGCGCAGCAGGCCGCCCACGCGGTCGTTCTTCTCGAACACGGTGACGGCGTGGCCAGCGCGCGCGAGCTGCTGCGCGCAGGCCAGGCCCGCGGGGCCGGAGCCGACGATGGCCACGCGCTTGTCGGTGCGCTTCGCCGCCGGTTGCGGCTGCACCCAGCCTTCCTCCCAGCCGCGGTCGATGATCTTGTGCTCGATCGACTTGATGCCCACGGCGTCGCCGGCGATGTTCAGCGTGCAGGCCGCCTCGCACGGCGCGGGGCAGATGCGGCCGGTGAACTCGGGGAAGTTGTTGGTGGAGAGCAGCGAGTCCAGCGCGCGCTTCCACTCGCCGCGGTACACCAGGTCGTTGAAGTCCGGGATGATGTTGTTGACCGGACAGCCGTTGTGGCAGAACGGGATGCCGCAATCCATGCAGCGCGCGGCCTGCTTCTGCGCGGCCTCGTCGTCGAGCTGGCGCACGAACTCGTGCCAGTGGCGCTTGCGCTGCGCGGGTTCCTCGGTGGGTTCCGCCACGCGGTCGAATTCGAGAAAGCCGGTGATCTTGCCCATCTTCTGCTTGCCTCAGGCCGTTGCGGTGGCGGGGGATGCGGTGCCGCTCTTCGCGGCGGCGGCGGCGAGGGCGCGCTTGTACTCGTGCGGCATCACCTTCACGAAGCGGCCGCGCGCGTTCGGCCAGTCGGCGAGGATCTCCTTGGCGCGGAAGCTGCCGGTGTGGCGGAAGTGCGCCTCCAGCAGCTGGCGCAGGATCGCCTCGTCGGTGGCGGGCGCCGCGCCGCGCGCCGGGTGGTGCCAGTGCTCGCGCGGGATGCGCACCTCCTGCTCCACACCGGCCAGCACCGGTTCCAGCGACACCATCGCCAGGTTGCAGCGCGCCTCGAACTGGCCCTTGGGGTCGTACACGTAGGCCACGCCGCCGGACATGCCGGCCGCGAAGTTGCGCCCGGTGTCGCCCAGCACCGCCACGGTGCCGCCGGTCATGTATTCGCAGCCGTGGTCGCCCACGCCTTCCACCACCGTGCGCGCACCGGAGTTGCGCACCGCGAAGCGTTCGCCGGCCACGCCGTTGAAGTACGCCTCGCCGTCGATCGCGCCGTACAGCACGGTGTTGCCCACGATGATGTGCTCGGGGCCGAAGCCGTGGAAGTCGTTCGGCGAGCGCACCACGATGCGGCCGCCGGACAGGCCCTTGCCCACGTAGTCGTTCGCCTCGCCGACCAGGTCCAGCGTGATGCCGCGGGCGAGGAAGGCGCCGAAGCTCTGCCCCGCGGTGCCGCCCAGCTGCACGCGGATGGTGTCGTCGGGCAGGCCCTCGTGGCCGTGGCGGCGCGCCAGCTCGCCGGAGAGCATCGCGCCCACGCTGCGGTGGATGTTGCGCACGTCGACGATGAAGCGGGTCTTCTCGCCGCGCTCCAGCGCGGCGGCGGATTTCTCGATCAGCACGTGGTCGAGCGTGTGGGCGAGGCCGTGGTCCTGTTCCTCCACGTGGCGGCGCGCCACGCTGTCGGGCAGCTCGGGGCGGTGGAACACGCGGCTGAAGTCCAGCCCCTTGGCCTTCCAGTGCGCGATGCCGGCGCGAGTGTCGAGCAGGTCGGCGCGGCCGACCAGCTCCTCGAAGCGGCGGATGCCCAGCTTCGCCATCAGCTGGCGCACTTCCTCGGCGACGAAGAAGAAGTAGTTCACCACGTGCTCGGGCTTGCCGGAGAAGCGGCGGCGCAGCACCGGGTCCTGCGTGGCCACGCCGGTGGGGCAGGTGTTGAGGTGGCACTTGCGCATCATGATGCAGCCTTCCACCACCAGCGGCGCGGTGGCGAAGCCGAACTCGTCGGCGCCGAGCAGGGCGCCGATCACCACGTCGCGGCCGGTCTTCATCTGGCCGTCGGCCTGCACGCGGATGCGCCCGCGCAGGCGATTCAGCACCAGGGTCTGCTGCGTCTCGGCCAGGCCCAGTTCCCACGGCGAGCCGGCGTGGCGGATCGACGACCACGGCGAGGCGCCGGTGCCGCCGTCGTGGCCGGCGATCACCACGTGGTCGGCCTTGCACTTGGCCACGCCCGCGGCCACCGTGCCCACGCCGATCTCCGACACCAGCTTCACCGAGATCGAGGCCTGCGGATTGCAGTTCTTGAGGTCGTGGATCAGCTGGGCCAGGTCTTCGATGGAATAGATGTCGTGGTGTGGCGGCGGCGAGATCAGGCCCACGCCGGGCACCGAGAAGCGCAGCTCGGCGATGTATTCGGACACCTTGTGGCCGGGCAGCTGGCCGCCCTCGCCGGGCTTGGCGCCCTGCGCCACCTTGATCTGGATCTGGTCGGCGGAAACGAGGTAGGCCGCGGTGACGCCGAAGCGGCCGGAGGCCACCTGCTTGATGCGCGAGCGCAGCGAGTCGCCGGCCTGCAGCGGCAGGTCGCGCTCGATGTGCTCCTTGCCGAGGATGCCGGCCAGGGTGTCGCCGTCCTTGATCGCCACGCCCTGCAGCTCGTTGCGGTAGCGCGCCGGATCCTCGCCGCCCTCGCCGGTATTGCTCTTGCCGCCGATGCGGTTCATCGCCAGCGCCAGCGTGGTGTGCGCCTCGGTGGAGATCGAGCCCAGCGACATCGCGCCGGTGGCGAAGCGCTTCACGATCTCCTTCGCCGGCTCCACCTCGTCCAGCGGCACCGGCGTGGCCTGGTCGAAGCGGAACTCGAACAGGCCGCGCAGGGTGAGGTGGCGGCGGCTCTGGTCGTTGATCAGGCGCGCGTATTCCTCGTAGGTGCCGGCGTTGTTCGCGCGCGTGGCGTGCTGCAGCTTGGCGATCGCGTCGGGCGTCCACAGGTGTTCTTCGCCGCGCACGCGCCAGGCGTAGTCGCCGCCGTCGGCGAGCGCGCCGGCCAGCACCGGATCGTCGCCCCAGGCCGCCGCGTGCTGGCGCAGCGCTTCCTCGGCCAGCTCGAACAGGCCGATGCCTTCGACATTGCTGGTGGTGCCGGTGAAGTACTTGTCCACCAGTTCGCGCGACAGGCCCACCGCCTCGAAGATCTGCGCGCCGGTGTAGGACATGTAGGTGCTGATGCCCATCTTGGACATCACCTTCTGCAGGCCCTTGTCGATCGCCTTGACGTAGTTCGCGATCGCCTTCTCGGCGCCGATGCCGCCGGGCGCCTTGGCGTGGTGCGCGGCCAGCGTCTCCATCGCGAGGTAGGGATGCACGGCCTCGGCGCCGTAGCCGGCGAGCAGGGCGAAGTGGTGCACCTCGCGCGCCGAGCCGGTTTCCACCACCAGGCCGGCGGAGGTGCGCAGGCCGCGCTCCACCAGGTGCTGGTGCACCGCCGAGGTGGCGAGCAGGGCGGGGATCGCCACGCGCTCGCGGTCGGCGGCGCGGTCGGAGATCACCAGGATGTTGTGGCCCTGGCCGATCGCGTCCACCGCCTGCGCGCACAGCGAGGCGAGCCGCGCCTCGATGCCGGCCTTGCCCCAGCGCGCGGGGTAGGTGATGTCCAGCGTGTGGCTGCGGAACTTGCCCTTGGAGTAGCGGCCGATCTTGCGGATCTTCGCCATCTCGGCGAAGCCCAGCACCGGCTGCTGCACTTCCAGGCGCAGCGGCGGGTTGACGTTGTTGATGTCGAGCAGGTTCGGCTTGGGCCCGATGAAGGACACCAGCGACATCACCAGGTATTCGCGGATCGGGTCGATCGCGGGGTTGGTGACCTGGGCGAAGGTCTGGCGGAAATAGTCGTACAGCGGCTTGGCCTGGTCGGACAGCACCGCCAGCGCGGCGTCGTTGCCCATCGAGCCGATCGCCTCCTCGCCGGTCGCGGCCATCGGCAGCAGCTGGAACTTCAGGTCTTCCGCGGTGTAGCCGAACGCCTGCTGGCGGTCGCGCAGTTGCTCGTTTTCCAGCGTCTCGGGCGGTGCGTCGGGCAGATCGTCGAGCTTGATCCGGATGCGTTCGATCCACTGCTTGTACGGCCGCGCGTTCGCCAGCTGCGACTTCAGCTCGGCGTCGTCGATGATGCGGCCGGCCTCGGTGTCGATCAGCAGCATCTTGCCCGGCTGCAGGCGCCACTTCTTCACGATGCTGGCCTCGGGCACCGGCAGCACGCCGGCTTCGGAGGCGAGGATGACGAGATCGTCGTCGGTGACGAGGTAGCGCGCCGGGCGCAGGCCGTTGCGGTCCAGCGTGGCGCCCACCTGGCGGCCGTCGGTGAACGCGATCGCGGCGGGGCCGTCCCACGGCTCCATCATCGCCGCGTGGTACTCGTAGAACGCGCGCTGGTTCGCGTCCATCAGCGTGTGCTTCTCCCACGCCTCCGGGATCATCATCATCATCGCGTGCGCCAGCGGGTAGCCGGCCATCGTCAGCAGCTCGAGGCAGTTGTCGAACGAGGCGGTGTCGCTCTGGCCCGGGTAGATCAGCGGCCACAGCTTGGGCAGGTCCTCGCCCAGCACCGGCGAGGCGATCGCGCCGGTACGCGCGTTGAGCCAGTTCACGTTGCCCTTCACCGTGTTGATCTCGCCGTTGTGCGCGACCATGCGGTACGGGTGGGCCAGCTCCCACGCGGGGAAGGTGTTGGTGGAGAAGCGCTGGTGCACCAGCGCCAGCGCCGACACCGTGCGCGGGTCGGCGAGGTCCTTGTAGTAGCGGCCCACCTGGCCGGCCAGCAGCAGGCCCTTGTAGACCACCGTGCGGGGGGACATCGAGGGCACGAAGTATTCCGTGCCGTGCTTGAACTTCAGCGCGCGGATCGCGTGGCTGGCGGTCTTGCGGATCACGTAGAGCTTGCGCTCCAGCGCGTCGGGCACCATCACGTCCGGGCCGCGGCCGATGAAGATCTGCCGGATCACCGGCTCGCGCTCCTTCACCGTCGCCGACATCGGCATCTCGCCGTCCACCGGCACGTCGCGCCAGCCCAGCACCACCTGGCCTTCCGCGCGCACCTTGCGCTCCAGCTCCTGCTCGCAGGCGAGCCGCGAAGCCTCTTCCTTCGGCAGGAAGATCATGCCCACGCCGTATTCGCCGGGCGGCGGCAGCGTCACGCCCTGCAGCGCCAGCTCCTCGCGGTACAGCGCGTCCGGAATCTGGATCAGGATGCCCGCGCCGTCGCCCATCAGCGGATCCGCGCCCACCGCGCCGCGATGGTCGAGGTTGCGCAGGATCGCCAGGCCCTGCTCGATGATGGCGTGGCTTTTGCGCCCCTTGATATGCGTGACGAAGCCGACGCCGCAGGCGTCGTGTTCGTGGCGAGGGTCGTACATGCCCTGCGCTAGCGGCTGGTTCATCTGGGTTCTCCGGGGGCGGCCTGCACCCCGAATATACTGCGCCGCAACACGAGTGCAAGCAGACCACTTGGGCAAGTGGACTAGAACCGCCGTTTGGACGTCTATCGGTCTAAACGGCCGTGGCCGCAACTAGGAATTTTTCGTAGGCGGTGGGGCACCGTGGAGCGCCGGGAAGCGGGGGTGTCGTCGGTCCTCAGCCCCTCAGTTTCACGGCTAATACCGACGGGCTGGTGGCGGACAAGCGTTGAGGTTGCTCATCTCGATTGAGGTGATTCGAAAACAAAAACGCGCGAACCAGAAGACTCGCGCGTTTTGTGTTTTATGAGGAGAGGTAGCGTGGCTCTGCAATGAACTCGGCCCAGCTACTTGTCATGGATCAATATGAGCAGCTTCTCTCTGTAGACATGCATTGTAGTGATCACGAGCTTGGTAATAATCGCTGGTAGCGAGTACACACATGACACCGCCACCCATGCTGCAGGCCGAGACTGCTCGGTCTGCAGCCCTGAGCAGTTCATTTAATTCGCCAGCACAAGCAGCTACTCCGGTCGACTTGTATTCGTAGCTGGTGAAAAACTGCGAATCGGCTGCCAGTGGCTGTGCTCGTATCTGCTGGAGAGCTTTGCCTATGGCTGAATTGGGATTGCTGAGCGCGCTGGCTCGTGCAACGTCAATCAGGTTGACTTCCGTCCCCCATGGCAGGTGGCGTGAAATTTCGACGGTGCCGTCATGAGGCCTGATTTCAAGGTCGGATTTGATGCCTTCGTCGTCGATATCCGCGCGCAAGACACCGGATTGATCGATGGTGAATGTGCGTGAAACCCCTGCCATGTTCCGACTGGTCATATGCCCCTTTGCCACGATGGGGCTATCCGTGGATAACACGGGAGCAGGCATGAATGCCAAAACGCCGGCCAGCAAGGTCATCATCTTGATGTACGCCTTCATTTACGGCTCCTTGTCTATGACAGCCATCAAACGTGGCTATGCAAGCGTTCACGTAAAATCTTTCGATGTCAAGCGTGGGCGCGCGATACGAACCAGGGTGATTGACCGGGTGATACATCATCGTGACTTTCGTCGGCTATGCGATGGTGCCCGATAGACAACGGCCGACGTGGGATCTCAATCCTCATCCTCCGGCAGCGGCTGCATCACGCCCGGTTCCACGGCGAGCTGGCTGGCGGCGAGGGCGACCTGGGTGCGGTTGTTGACGCCGAGTTTGCGCATGATGGCGGTCATGTGCGCCTTCACGGTGGCTTCGGAGACGCCGAGTTCCCAGGCGATCTGCTTGTTGAGCAGGCCCTCGGCGATCATCGTCATCACGCGGAACTGCTGCGGGGTGAGGGTGGCGACCTGGGCGGCGACGCCGGCTTCGTCGGGTTTCAGTTCGGCGCTGCCGCCGACCAGTTGCGGCGGCAGCCACACGTCGCCGTCGAGCACGGCGCGGATCGCGTGGACGATGTCCTCGCCGGCGGTGGATTTGGGGATGTAGGCGGCGGCGCCGTGGGCGAGCGCGCGGCGCGCGACCTGGGCTTCCTCGTGGCCGGAGACCACGATGATCGGCAGGCCGGGGTACTGGCCGCGGATGTGCACCAGCGCGGAGTAGCCGCGCGCGCCGGGCATGTGCAGGTCGAGCAGCAGCAGGTCGGCGTCCGGGTATTGCTCGATCAGCGCGTACAGGCCGTGCACGCTCTCGGCGCTGCGCACCTGCGCCTGCGGCAGCGCGGCCAGCACCGCGCGCTGCAGGGCGTCGCGGAACAGCGGGTGGTCGTCGGCGATCAGGATGTCGGGCATGGTTCGATGCGATGGGTAGGAGCGCACCCTGTGCGCGAATGCTTAGTGCTAGGCGGAGCAAGAGCATTCGCGCACAGGGTGCGCTCCTACCGAGGTTTATTTGATCAACCGCTCCTCGACCAGGTTCTTCACCACGCTGGGGTCGGCCAGGGTGGAGATGTCGCCGAGCTGGTCGGGTTGGTTCTCGCCGATCTTGCGCAGGATGCGGCGCATGATCTTGCCCGAGCGGGTCTTGGGCAGGCCGGGCGCCCACTGGATGTAGTCGGGCGTGGCTATCGGACCGATCTCCTTGCGCACCCAGGCCACCAGTTCCTTCTTCAGCTCGTCGCTGCCGGTTTCGCCGGCGACCAGGGTGACGTAGGCGTAGATGCCCTGGCCCTTGATGTCGTGCGGGCAGCCGACCACGGCGGCCTCGGCCACCTTGGGATGCGCCACCAGCGCGCTCTCCACCTCGGCGGTGCCGATGCGGTGGCCGCTGACGTTGATCACGTCGTCGACGCGGCCGGTGATCCAGTAGTAGCCGTCCTCATCGCGGCGCGCGCCGTCGCCGGTGAAGTAGTTGCCGGGGTAGGCGCTGAAATAGGTCTCGATGAAACGCTGGTGGTCGCCGTACACGGTGCGCATCTGGCCGGGCCAGGAGTCGGTGAGCAGCAGGTTGCCCTCGGCCACGCCCTGCTGCACCTCGCCGTTCGCGTCGACGATGGCGGGCTTCACGCCGAAGAACGGCTTGGTGGCGGAGCCGGGCTTGGTGGCGATCGCGCCGGGCAGCGGCGTGATCAAAATGCCGCCGGTCTCGGTCTGCCACCAGGTGTCCACGATCGGCAGGCGGCTCTCGCCCACCACGCGGTAATACCACTCCCACGCCTCGGGGTTGATCGGCTCGCCCACCGTGCCGAGCACGCGCAGCGAGGCGCGCGAGCACTTCTTCACCGGCGCCTCGCCTTCGCGCATCAGCGCGCGGATCGCGGTGGGCGCGGTGTAGAACAGGGTGACCTTGTGCTTGTCCACCACCTGCCAGAAGCGGCTGAAGTCGGGGTAGTTCGGCACGCCGTCGAACATCAGCGTGGTGGCGCCGTTCGCCAGCGGGCCGTACACCACGTAGCTGTGGCCGGTGACCCAGCCCACGTCGGCGGTGCACCAGTAGACGTCGTCCTCGCGCAGGTCGAACACGCATTCGTGGGTGTAGCTGGTGAATACCAGGTAGCCGGCCGAGGTGTGCAGCACGCCCTTCGGCTTGCCGGTGGAGCCGGAGGTGTAGAGGATGAACAGCGGGTGCTCGGCTTCCATCGGCTCGGCCGGGCAGTCGGCGGATTGGCCGTCCATCAGCACGTGCCAGTAGCGGTCGCGCGGCGACTGCATCGGCACCGCGCTGCCGGTGCGGCGCACCACCACCACGGTTTCCACGCTGTTGGTGCCGGGGCGCTTGAGCGCCTCGTCCACGTTGGCCTTGAGCGGGATCTTGCGGCCGCCGCGCACGCCCTCGTCGGCGGTCACCACCACCTTGCACTGCGAGTCGGCGATGCGCCCGGCCAGCGAGTCGGGCGAGAAGCCGCCGAACACCACCGAGTGGATCGCGCCGATGCGCGCGCAGGCCAGCATCGCCACCGCGGCCTCGGGGATCATCGGCAGGTAGATCGCCACGCGGTCGCCCTTGGCCACGCCCAGGTGCTTCAGCGTGTTCGCGAACTTGCACACCTCGGCGTGCAGCTCGCGGTAGGTGAGCTTGCGCGATTCGCCCGGGTCGTCGCCCTCGAAGATGATCGCCACCTTGTCGCCACGCTCGGCGAGGTGCCGGTCGAGGCAGTTCGCGGCCACGTTGAGCGTGCCGTCCTCGTACCAGCGGATGTGCAGGTTCTTCGGGTCGAAGGAGACGTCCTTGATCTTGGTCGGCTTCTTCGCCCAGTCCAGCCGCTCGGCCACCTTGGCCCAGAAGCCCTCGGGGTCCTTGACCGACTCGGCGTACAGCCGCTCGTAATCGTCCTTGCGGATGCGCGCCTTGGCGGCGAACGCGGGGTCGACGGGATGGATCGTGGACATGCGGGTCTCCTGCTGGCGTGGTGGCGGCGTGGCGGCGCGTGCGGGCGGCGCGACGTGGGTTCGAGTGTAGCCGCGTCGCCGGGTTGCCGAGGCGCTTGGCGTATCGACTTTGGTCGAGTCGCGACCATCGGCGAATAGCCACGCACGCAAGCGCATGAGCATGCTCGCCCCACGATCACCATGGGGAACGCCACATGAGCCCGATCCGAAACCGTCGTTGTCGCCAGCCGCTGGCGCTGGGCATCGCCTGTGCGCTGGCGCTGCCATGGGCGGCGCAGGCGCAGACCGCCGCGCAGACCGCCAACGCGCGCGAGCAGCAACTGGAACAGCGCGTGGATCAGCTGGAGCAGGAACTGGCCCAGCTGAAGGCGATGATCCAGGCGCAGAAGCAGCAGGCCGCGCAGCCGGCGCCCGCCGCGCCGGCGCAGAACGTCGCCGCGGCGCCCGCCGCCAAGCCGGTGTTCACCAGCGCGCCGGGCGTGTCGGTGGCGCTGCACGGCTTCATCAGCGCCAGCGCCTTCAGCCAGGACAAGAGCTTCACCTTCGGCAACGGCACCAACGCGGAATTCCCGGTGCCGGGTTCCAAGGGCTCGCTGTCCGGCGTGGACGTGCGCAACACGCGCTTCTGGCTGGACTTCAGCGGCGCGAAGTTCGCCGGCGACTGGACCGGCGGCGGCCGCATCGAGATGGACTTCTACGGCGGCTTCAACGGCACCGGGCCGTACAGCCAGCAGCAACCCACGCCGCGCCTGCGCCAGGCCTACATGGATCTCGCCAACCCCACCACCGGCACCACGGTGCGCGTGGGCCAGCAGTGGGATCTGATGTTCCCGCTCGACAACACGCCGGTGTCGCTGGCGCACATCGCGTTCCCGCTGGGCTTCGGCGCGGGCTTCGGCGGCTGGCGCTTCCCCGGCGTGGTGCTGATGCAGGACCTCAACCACGGCGGCGACGGCGCGAAGTGGCGGCTCGACGTGGGTGCGTTCGAGGGCGCGTGGAAGGGCCCCGGCGACAACGTGAACTACCTCACCGCGGGCAATGCGGGCTTCCGCCCGCAGCTGGAGGCGCGCCTGCGCGTGGCGGACAAGGACTGGGTGGCCTATGCCGCCGCGCACTACAGCGAGGTCAACCTCAAGGGCGTGGGCAGCACTGCGCCGACGCCGATCAAGGACACGATCAAGAGCGTGGGCTACGAAGTGGGCGGCAGCTGGAAGCCGGGCCCGTGGGTGTTCAACGGGCTGGTCTACGGCGGCAAGGGCCTGGGCGAGATCTTCGGCGCGATGGCGCAGTTCGGCGACATCTCCGAGAGCGGCGGCTACCTGCAGGCCGG
Organism: Rhodanobacter denitrificans; assembly: GCA_017848855.1. GTDB lineage: Bacteria > Pseudomonadota > Gammaproteobacteria > Xanthomonadales > Rhodanobacteraceae > Rhodanobacter_A > Rhodanobacter_A denitrificans_B. Next base: position 11,767 of record JAFIHF010000020.1, read on the forward strand.
CTACAACTTCACGCCGAACTGGAGCGCCTACGCGTTCTACGGCATCAGCAAGCCGGACAGCCAGGACGTGATCCGCTGGATGGGCAACGGCGCCACCGGCCTGCTGAAGAACCGCCAGGCCGCGCTGAGCCTGCAGTACGCCGCCGGCGCCTACGCGCTGGGCCTGGAGTGGATGTACGACAAGCTCGATTCCACCGCCGACGGCATCCACCGCAAGACCACCAACGGCAATCAGGTCAGCGTGAGCGGCATCTACAAGTTCTGAGCGGCGGCGGCGCCACCCGCGCCGCCGCGTTCCGTTTCACCACGGCGGGCGTGCCCGCGACGACACGAGCCGGTGCGCGGTGCGTGGATGGCCCGCCGCGCGCGCTGGAAACGGCATCCGGCACCGCCATCCGACCACACCGGGGAACACCACGATGAGCGACGCGAGCACGCAAGCGAAATTTCCAAACCCGGCACCGCTGGGCCTGGCCGGCTTCGCGCTGACCACCTGGCTGCTCAGCATGATCAACGCCGGCTGGTTCGGCGGCGAGGCGATGGGCATGGTGCTGGCCTGCGCGCTGGCCTTCGGCGGCACCGCGCAGGCGATCGCCGGCGTGATGGAGCTGCCGCGCGGCAACACCTTCGGCGCCACCGCCTTCATCAGCTACGCCGCGTTCTGGTGGTCGTTCGCGCTGTTCGTGCTGTTCCTGCACGACAAGGTGCCCGGCGCGTTCGTGGGCTGGTACCTGTTCCTGTGGGGCGTGTTCAGTTTCTACATGTGGCTGGGCACCTTCCGCTCGCCGCGTGCGCTGCAGCTGATCTTCCTGGTGCTGTGGATCACCTTCCTGCTGCTCGCGGCCGGCGAATGGACGGGCATGGCCGGGCTGCGCCAGGCCGGCGGCTACATGGGCCTGCTCACCGCGGCGCTGGCGTTCTACCTGTCCGCCGCCGAGATCGTCAACGACAACCAGCAGCGCACGGTGCTGCCGATCGGTTGATGCCCATGCGCAGGTGTCGCGCGCGCTGAGATGCCCGCGCGGCACACTGCATGGATGGGCGACAGCTTCATTCCAGCACAGGCGATCAAGGGCCGCGGCGCCGCCTCCAATCCGGAGGGGCGTTTCGAAACCATCCGCCACCACGCCGAAGACGACGGCTGGCAAAGCGCGCTGCTGGACGAGACCGCGCCGCGCCCGCGCACGGAAGTCACCGAGGAACGCGCGCGCAGCGTCATCACCCGCAACGACTCGCCCGACATCGCGTTCGAGCAGGCGTTGAATCCCTATCGCGGCTGCGAGCACGGCTGCACCTACTGCTTCGCGCGACCCAGCCACAGCTACCTCAACCTCTCGCCCGGGCTGGACTTCGAGACGAAGATCAGCGCCAAGACCAACCTCGCCGAGGTGCTGCGCGCCGAACTCGCCAAGCCCGGCTACCGGCCCAGTGCGATCAACATCGGCAGCAACACCGACCCGTACCAACCGATCGAGAAGAAGTGGCGGCTCACCCGCGCCGCGCTGGAAGTGCTGGCCGAATGCCACCACCCCTGCACCATCGTCACCAAGAACGCACTGGTCGAACGCGACCTCGACCTGCTCGCCGCGATGGCGCGCGAACAACTGGTGCAGGTGTTCGTCTCGGTGAACTCACTGGACAACCACCTCGCCGCCAAACTCGAACCGCGCGCCAGCGCGCCGCACCGCCGCCTGCAAGCCATCGCCGCGCTGGCCGCAGCCGGCGTGCCGGTCGGCGTGCTGGTGGCACCGATCATCCCCGCGCTCAACGACCAGCACATGGAAGCGGTGATGGCGCGCGCGGCCGAGGCCGGCGCCCGCTGCGCCGGCTACACCGTGCTGCGCCTGCCGTGGGAACTGAAGCAACTGTTCCGCGAATGGCTGGCCCTGCACGCCCCGCAGCGCGCCGAGCACGTGATGAGCCTCGTGCAGCAGATGAACGGCGGCCGCGACTACGACAGCGACTTCCGCACCCGCATGCGCGGCCAAGGCGTGTTCGCCGAACTGCTGCGCAAGCGCTTCGAGGTGGCGTGCCGCAAGCACGGCTTCGGCCGCGCCCGCGAACTGCGACTGGACTGCACGCGCTTCGTGCCGCCGCGCAAGCCGTCGCCGCAGGGGGAGTTGTTCTGACGCTTCCGCGTCAGGACATTTCGGCGCCGCGGTAGTAACGCTTGTGCGCCAGCGCCAGCATCGCTTCATCCTCGTGGGTGTCGCCGTAGGCGTAGCAGGTGTCGTAGGCGGCGAGGTCGTGGCGTTCGCGCACGCGGCGGGCCTTTTCCTCGCCCACGCATTGCGCGCCGTGGTAGCGGCCGGTGAGACGCTCGCCGCAGGTTTCGAGCGTTGAGCAGATCAGTTCGAGGCCGTGCTGCCGGCACCACGGCGCGAGGTAGAAGTCGAGGCCGCCGGAGACCAGCACCACGCGGTCGCCCTGCGCCTGGTGCCAGGCGAGGCGCTGCATCGCCGCGGGGCGCAGCAGGCCGGGCAGGACTTCGGCGGCGAAGCGCTCGCCTGCAGCGTGGACGCGCGCGGCAGGCACGCCGCAGAAGCCGAAGGCGGCGACGTGGTGGCGGATGCGATGACCGGAGACGAAACCGAGCTTGTAGCCGGCCAGCATCGGCGCAAACACGGGAATGCCCAGCGCGCGGCGCAGCGGCGTCACCGCGTGGCGCATGAAGTCGCCGAAGGTTTCGCGCGTGGTGAGCGTGCCGTCGAAGTCGAACAGGGCGAGGTTCATGCGGCGTCCGTGTCGAAGCGCTGGCGCAGGCAGCCGAGCGTGGTGCGGTTGGATTCGGCAAGGTGGCGGAACGCGTCGCTGATTTCGGGATGTTGCGCCACGCGCTGCCAGTAGAGCTCGGCCCAGGCCGCGGCCTGGCGCCAGTACGGCAGCGCGGCGGGCGTCGGCGGCGGCGGTTCGAAGGCGCGTGGCACCACCGCACCGTTGGCGGCGGGGCGGTAGAGCATGGGCAGCATGTCGTAGCAGGGCGCCAGTGGCAGCGGCAGCGCCGCGCCGAGGTGGAAGCCGAGGTTGCCGAAGTGCATGTCGGTGTTGCCGATCAGGCGGCCGAACCACCAGCGCAGGCGCACCTGTTCCAACGCCGCCGCATCGATCCAGCCGGCTTGCTGCATGCGCGCGGCGGCACCGGCCCAGTCGTCGCGTTCGCCGTCGTGAGCGTCGCTCCAGGCGGCCAGGGTGATGAAACCGCGCCGGCCGTGCGCGCCGACGCGGTCGAAGCGATTGGCTTCCAGGCACAGGCGGCCTTGCGACCACAGCAGCTCGGTGCGCGCGCTGGCGTGGCCGTGTTCGGCCAGCAGCGCGCCGGCAAGGTGTTCGCACACCAGTAGGTCGGCCCAGCGGCGCGCGCCGGCGTGGCTGTCCACCGGCTCGCTGAACTTCACGATGACGTGGCGCGGCGTGCCGTCGTCGTCGGCCACGCAGGCGGTGAACTTGGGCTGCTCGCCGGCGGCCGAGGAGCCGGCCAGCTCGCCGGCCAGCGCGGCTTGCGCCAGTTCCGCATAGCGTTGCTCGCGCGCCGTGGCGGGCATGGTTGCGGGCGCATCGCGCAGCGCGCGTTCCAGCGCGGTGTCGCCCAGCACGAAATCGCCGGGCGCGTCGTCGCCGTGCAGCAGCAGGGCGGCGAGCACGGCGTCTTCGTTCCAGCGCAGGATGTCGGCGGGCAGGCCCAGCTCGCGCGCCCAACGCTGGCCGAACTGGCGGCCGAGGAAGCCCTGCGGCCGCTGGTCGTCGAGGAACCAGGGCAGGCCGGGGAACAGGCCGTCGGCGAATTCGCCTTGCAGCCAGTCGGGCGGCGGCGTTACGGCGACGAGGCAGCCGTCGCCGTGCAAGGCAGTCAATCGGCCGAATGCGTGCGGCCGGCCGCGTTCGTCGATGCGGTACAGCGGCCAGTGCGTGCCCAGCCCGCGCACCTCGCGCACGGCGGCGTAGCGGCTGCGCCGTGCCCGGCCGATGCGCACCACGCTTGCGCCGGCCGCCGCCAGCGCGCGGGAAATGCTGGGCTGGCTGCTGCCCAGCGCCTCGCCCAGCTCACGCGCGCTGGCGACCCTGCGCAGGCGCAGGACGTCGAGCAGGCGCGCGGTCGGGGCGGCTGGGTTGGTCATGCGTGAATAGATACTTGAATAGATACTTCAAGTCAAATATCAGCATGGTCAATGGCTTGCATTCAAAACGTCGTTTGTGGTGAATAGATTTATGGAGCAATACCGGCCCTCCCGCGCGGAAAGGCCGGCGAGGCCCCCCTTACTTCGACGCCGGCAGGTACTTCGCGAACCAGTCCAGCGAGCGCTGCAGCAGGTCGCGCACGTGCTTGGGGTCGGCGAAGTGGTGGCCTTCGTCGGGGTAGACCACCAGCCGGGTGGGCACGCCGAGCGTCTTCAGCGCGTGCCAGTACTCGAAGGATTGCGGCGCGGGGCATTCCTCGTCGCGGTCGCCCACCACGATCAGCGTGGGCGTCTTCGCCTGCTTGACGAAGTTGATCGCCGAGCTCTTTGCGTACGCCGCGGGGTCGTCGTACAGGCTGGCGCCGAAGTAGGGGATCATCCACTGGTCGATCTGGTTCTCGCCGTAGTAGCTCTGCCAGTCGGAGATGCCGGCGCCGGCGACCACGGCGCGGAAGCGCTGGGTCTGGGTGGGCGCGAACATGCTCATGAAGCCGCCGTAGCTCCAGCCGGTGAGGCCGAGGCGGCGGTCGTCCACCGGCACCATTTTTTCCACCGCGTCGATGCCGGCGAGGATGTCGCGCAGGTCGCCGTAGCCGAAGTCCTTGCGGTTGGCCTGCACGAAGGCTTCGCCCTGGCCGAAGCTGCCGCGCGGGTTGGGCATGAACTGGAAGTAGCCGCTGGCCGCGTACATCGCGGCCATGCCGGGCCAGTTGGGCATCACGCCCCAGGCCGGGCCGCCGTGCACCTGCACGATCATCGGGTAGCTCTTGTGCGGGTCGTAGTCCGCCGGGTACAGCAGCCAGCCCTGCACGTCGCGGCCTTCGTTCTTCCACTCCACCGACACCGCCTTGCCCCAGGCGGGCTTGAGCGCGGCGTTGAGCGTGGTGACCGCAGGCGGCGGCGTGTGGCCGAGCGGGCCGGCGTGCACTTCCGGCGCGTGCTCGTAGGAGCTCTGCATGTAGGCAACGCGCCGGTGGTCGGCCGACAGCGACACCGAGAGCACCGCGCCGCCGGCGCCGATCATCGCGGGCAGGCTGAAGTACGGCGCCTGCGCCGTGGCACGGTCGCCGTGCAGCTCATACGTGGCGAGTTGTGCCTGGCCCTTCGCGTTCTGGCTGACCAGCAGCGCGTTGTCGCCGGTCCACGCGAACCATTGCGGCGTCACCGTGATGCCGGGGGTGAGGTTGCTCGGCGCACCGCCGTTCGACGGCACGCTGTAGAGGTCGCCGCCGGTGGCGCCCTGGTCGCTCATCAGGCCGCCGATGAAGGCGATCCGCGCGCCATCCGGCGACCAGCGCGGCAGTGCCATCTGCAGGCCGTGCAGCGGGTCGGCGACGGTGGAGGGATCGACGATCGCGCGCGGCGCGGCGTCTTCCTTCGCGTCCTGCACGTAAAGCTTGGCCACCCACCAGTTGTTGTCGCCCGGCGGCGGCGCGGCGGTGTAGGCGAGGCGCGTGCCGTCCGGCGCGAACTCGAATTCGTAGGCGTACAGCGTGGCGGGCGTCAGCGTGCGCAGCGCGCCGCTGGCCGCGTCGAGGCTGGCCACGCGCTGGATTTCCTCGTGCGCGTCCTCACCGATCACGCCCACCTGCGGCTTGCCCGCGGCGGTGGCGCTGGCGTGGCGGGTGGCGCCGGGTACGTAGAGGAAGCCGAGTTGCTTGCCATCGGCCGTCCACGCCAGCGCGCGCGCATAGCCGGCCAGTTTCGCCAGCTCGTGCGGCGCGGCGGTGCCGGTCGCGTCGGCGAGGTAGACGTCGTTGTGCATCGCCTCGGTGTTGGTGAGGTCCTTGCCGCAGTTCGCGATGAAGGCGAGCCGGCGCGAATCCGGCGACCAGGCGATGTCGCGCTTGTCGCAGTCGGCCAGCTTCGCGCCCACGTCCAGCGCGTGCGCGCCGTGGCCGTCGGCATCGGCCAGCTCGATCGCCGGCTGCTTGCCTTCGCGCACCCAGGCCAGCCGCGTGCCGTCGGGCGAAACCGCCACGGCGCCGATGCGCTTGACCTGGTCGAGCCGGTTCAGCAGCTGCTCGACGTGCGAGCTCGCCTTGGGTGCGGTGTCGGCCGCCTGCACGGCCCACGGTGCGGCGAGCAGGGCGAGGGAAACCAGCAGGTGCGGGGATTTCGGCATGGCGGGAGCCCGGGCGGAGGGAGCCGCCACGCTACAACCGCGGGCGCGGACGCACCATGTGCGGGTAGTCACTCCGACCAACATTAAGAAAGGCCTGATCAATCCCGCTTCTTGCTCGTCATTCCTGCGCAAGCGCACTGCGGTCCGGAATATTTCGCCGGTGATCTGCTCTCCTCTCCCTCCGGGACGGGTGCTCGCGAGAACCATTCGATTCCGCACCTTGGCTCGCCTGCGGCGGGCTTTCGGTTGCCTGCCGCAGCGCGCTTTTCCCCTCTCCCACTGGTGGGAGAGGGGTTGGGGGAGAGGGGCTTTTGCCCTCGCGCTTCCGCAAGGAACAAGGCGGTTTCGGACGCCTGCCGGCGCCCGAGTCACTTCTCTTTGCTGGCCCA
>JAFIHF010000021.1 GCA_017848855.1 Rhodanobacter denitrificans
AAACCCAAATCCTTGGCCAGCAGCATACGCAAGCCCAAACCGAAGGCGCCCAAAGACTATGTGGACGGCGCTGTCGCCCGAGCGCATGTGGCGACGGCGCGGGCGCTCAGATCGGGGCGGGTAACACCTTGAAAGGGGTGCTTCTAAGAGCCGGGACTCGGGACTCGGGACTCGGGACTCGGGACTCGGGAAAGCCTCGCACCCTTCTCCCTCTCCCCCAAGCTCGCTTGGGGGAGAGGGTTGGGGTGAGGGGGCGCCCTTCGCTTCAGCCTGTCATTTGGCCGTCTGGGCGTCCATGCCGAGGAACTCGGCGGCGCCCTGCGCGAAAAGCGCCTGCGCCACCGCGCGGCCCAGCGCCTCGGCATCGCTGCCCTCCGCCTGCGCGTGCAGCAGGCGGCCGCTGGCCGCGTCGCCGACCAGGCCGCGCAGGTGCAGGCCGCGTTCGGTGAGCGTGCACCACGCCCCCACCGGCACCGTACAGCTGCCGCCCAGCGCCTGGTTCATCGCACGCTCGGCGCCCACTTCCTGCCGCGTGTCGGCATCGTCCAGCGCGGCGAGCAGGGCCAGCACGGCCGACTGGTCGGCGCGCGCCTCGATCGCGATCGCCGCCTGCCCCGGCGCCGGCAGCCAGTCCGGCGCGGCGAGCCGGCTGCGGATGCGCGCGGCCAGGCCCAGCCGCTCCAGCCCCGCGCAGGCCAGCACGATCGCGTCGTACTGCCCGGCATCCAGCTTCGCCAACCGCGTGCCCACATTGCCGCGCAAATCCAGCAGTTCCAGATCCGGCCGCAGCGCGCGCAGCTGTGCCTGCCGGCGCAGCGAGGAAGTGCCGACCTTCGCGCCCTGCGGCAGCGCGGCGAGGTCGGCGTAGCGGTTGCTGACGAAGGCGTCGGCCGCATCCGCGCGCGGCAGGATCGCCGGAAGCGCGAAGCCCGGCTCCAGCTGCGCCGGCACGTCCTTCAGCGAATGCACGGCGAGGTCGGCGCGGCCTTCCAGCATCGCCACCTCCAGCTCCTTGAGGAACAGCCCCTTGCCGCCGATCGTCGCCAGCGGCTGGTCGAGGATCTCGTCGCCGCGCGTGGATAGCGGCACCAGATCCACCGCCAGCCCCGGATGAGCCGCGCGCAGCAGCGCCGCCACGTGCTCGGCCTGCCACAGCGCGAGCGCGCTCTTGCGGGTGGCGATGCGCAGGGTGTTCGGGGTCATGCGGGCTCCATGGTCTGGCTCATGCGCCATTGTCGCCGATGCCGCGGCCACGGCGCAGGCAGCGACGAAGCGCCGCGGCTCAGCCCATCCTGAGCAGCTTCCGCAGCGCCGGCAGGTTGCGCCGACTCACCTCGGGGCTGAAGTCGGTGCCGGCGAGGCGGGCCAGCACGCGGCCGTCGGCCAGCGGTTTCAGGCCCAGCAGGCGCGCGGGCGGCACCAGGCAGTTGCGGTGCAGGCGGATCAGCTGCTCGGGGTAGGCTTCTTCCAGCTGGCGCAGCGATTCGTCGATCAGGAGTTCGCCGCCGGCGTGCCGCACGCACACGTACTTTTCCTCGGCGAGCAGGCAGATCACTTCGTCCAGCGCGACGCGCACCTGCTCGTCGCGCACGCGCGCGTGCAGCCAGGCGGTGGCGGCGCGCGGCGTTTCCGCCAGCCGCTTGCGCGCGCGCTGCAGCGCTTCGCGCAGGCGTTCCAGCCGCACCGGCTTCAAGAGGTAATCCACCGCCGCCAGTTCGAAGGCGTGCAGCGCGTGGTTCTCGTAGGCGGTGCAGAACACCACCAGCGGCCGCGTGCGGCCGGCCAGCCGCGCGGCCAGCGCCATGCCGTCGAGGCCGGGCATGTTGATGTCGAGCAGCAAGAGGTCGGGCTGCAGTTCGGCGAGTGCGGCGAGCGCGGCCTCGCCATCGCCCACGCTGCCGGCCAGCTCGGCGCCCTCGCACTCGCCCAGCAGGCTGGCGAGGCGCAGGCGCGCCAGCGGTTCGTCGTCGACGACCAGCACGCGCATCGTCATGTTCCCTTGCCCTTCGACGGCCGAGCCTGTAGCGGCAGGCGCAGGCTCACCACGTAGTGCTCGCCGCGCGGACCGGCTTCCACTTCCGCGCCGGCGCCGTAGCGGAACGCCACGCGGCGGCGCACGTTGTCCAGGCCGTGGCCGTTGCCGCCGCGCGGCGGCTCGGGCGGCAGCGGGTTCGCGACCTCGATCACGATGGCGTCGCCCAGGCGTTCGCCGCGCAGCATCACCACGCCGCCTTCGCGCAGCGGCTGGATGCCGTGGCGCACCGCGTTCTCCACCAGCGGCTGCAGCAGCAGGCGCGGCAGCGGGAAATCGCGCGGCAAGGTGTCCAGCTCGCGCCGCACGCGCAGGCGCTCGCCCAAGCGCAGCTGCTCGATCGCGAGGTAGCGCTCGATCAGCGCCAGTTCCTCGCCCAGCGTGCCGTCGCCTTGCTCGTGCTGGCCCAGCGCGGCGCGGAACAGTTCGGCGAGATTCTCCACCGTGCGTTCCGCCGCCGCCGGATCGACCGGGATCAGCGCGGCCACCGTATTCATGCTGTTGAACAGGAAGTGCGGGCGGATGCGCGCCTGCAGCGCCTCCACCTGCGCCCGGCTCACCGCGGCGAGGCGCAGCCGCCACTGCGCGGCGACGTAGAAGTAGCGCAGCAGCGCGGCGCCGAGCAGGGCGGCGATCAGCACGTTGTCGCGCACGAAGGCCGGTGCGTCGCCGTGCAGCAGGCCCATCTGCAGCGCCGCGTCCAGCCCGTGCGCCAGCCAGCTCGCCGCGCCCACGATCGGCATCATCAGCAGCCACGCGGCGAGGTAGGGCAGGTGCCCCGGCAGCCGCTGCAGCCACGCGCGCGACAGGCACAGCACCACGCCGATCACCAGCGCCAGCCAGGTCACGAACAGGATGCCCACGCTGTAGCCGGCGAGGTCGCGATGGTCGCCCGCGGCCAGCCACACCACGGTGGCGGCGAGCGCGCCGCTCACCAGCAGGGTGAACAGCACCGGCAGGCTGCAGAAGTCCGGCAGCGGGCTGGGTTCGTCGCTGGCGTGGAACAGGGCAGGGCGCATGCGCGCAGTATGCCTTGGACTCGGGACTCGGGACTCGGGACTCGGGACTCGAGAAAGCACGATACCGCGAGAAACCGGCGTGGCCGAAACGTGGGCCTCTCAGGCTTCGAATCTCTCCGAGAGCCATGTGCGCAGATCGGCGATTTCCTCGGCGCAGACCGCGTGCGCCATCGGGTAGACGTGCCAGTCCACGCGGTAGCCCAGGGCCTGCAGCAGGTCGCGGCTGGCGCTGCCGCGCGGCGGGACCACCACCGGATCGAAGCTGCCGTGCGCCTGGAAGATCGGCACGTCCGCGTTCGCCGCGCTGCGCTCGGCGGCCAGCGTGTCGGCGATCGGCAGGTAGGTGGACAGCGCCACGATGCCGGCCAAACGCTTGGCATGGCGCAGGCCCGCGGCCAGCGCGATCGCGCCGCCCTGCGAGAAGCCGGCGAGGATGATCCGCTCGTCCGGCACGCCGCGCGCGTTCTCGCGCGCGATCAGCGCCTCGGTGGCGGCAATCGAGGCGCGGATGCCCGCCTCGTCCTGCTGCGCCAGCAGATCGAAGCCGGCGATGTCGTACCACGCGCGCATCGCCATGCCGCCGTTGATCGTCACCGGCCGCACCGGCGCATGCGGGAACACGAAGCGCAGCGCCGGCCAGTCCGCCGCCACCAGCTCCGGCACGATGGGCGCGAAGTCGTGGCCGTCCGCGCCCAGGCCATGCAGCCAGATGATGCTGTAGCGGGGGCTGGCGGCGGTTTCGTGTTCGACGGCGGGGAGGAGGGTGGACATGGCGTGCTCGGACGGATCAGGGAGCGCCGACGATGGCGGCAACCGACTGCGGTTGCAATGGGCTGTCGAGCGCCACTTCCTGTTCCGATGGCAAGGGAATGCCCGGAGCTTCGTTCGCTGCTTGTTCCTTGCGCGCATAGGCACGCAGCATCTTGAGTTGCTGGTGCGTGAACGTGGGCGGGTCGAGCATGAAGCTGATCGGCACGCGCATGTGCGTGGCCACTGCGTGTCCGTTCACCTGCTCGGGCACGGCCCGCCACTGCTCCGCCAACGCCAGCACGGATTGCTTGAACGAAGGCAGCAGAGGCCAATTTTCGAACTGGCTGCTGGCCTTGGCGTCGGTGAGGCTGCCATCGGGCTGCACCGTGACATCCAGCAGGGCGAAGGCCGACTGGCGCGCGCGAATCGCATCCATCGGGTAGAACGGCTTCACGCTCTGGCGGTCCAGGCGCGGCCCATTGCCCACATAGCTGATGCGCAGGTTGTAGTTGCCTTGCGCATTCGGCGTGGCGTGCAGCTTCGCCGAAATGAAGGTATGCGCCGGCACGGCTTGGCCATCGACCTTGGCCGGGACGAAGTGCCACTGCTGTACGGCCGCCGCAAGCAATTTGGTCACCGATGCCGGTACGCCGTCCTCGAACTGGGTAGCGACAACCCGGCCCTGCGCGTCCACATCCGCCCCTACCGAATACGTCTGCTCGCGCACCTCGGTGGCACGCACGGGCCACATGCAAGCCAGCGCCAGCAACCCGGCGCAGATCGTCGCCATCTTCATCGAGCTCCCCCTCGGCACGCCGATGCCCCCGCACCGCGCGTGCAGCCAGCATGCCGCAGGCGCGTCGCAGGGGGCAACCGCGTCAGGGCGCCGCCGGCAAGCCCAGCTCCTGCGCGAAGAACGTCAGCATCAAGGCGGTGTTGCCCACGCGCTGGGAGAACGGCGCGCCGAAGCCGTGGCCGGCGTCCATGCGGGTGAGCAGCAGGATCGGCCGCTGCGAGCTGGTGGCGGCCTGCAGCGCGGCGGCGAACTTGCGCGATTGCCACGGCGACACGCGCGGGTCGTTGACGCCGGTGGTGAGCAACACGGCGGGGTAGGCGGTGCGCGGCTCGACGTGCTGCAGCGGCGAGTACGCCAGCGTGGCCTTGAACTGCGCGGGATCGGCGATGCTGCCGTACTCGGGGATGTTGTAGGCGCCGTTGGCGGATTCGGTCTCGTGGCGGAGCATGTCGTAGATGCCCACCTGCGCCACCACCGCGCGGTAGTCGCCGGGATGCTGCACGATCTGCGCGCCCATCAAGAGGCCGCCGTTGCTGCCGCCCAGCGCGCCCAGGTGCGCGCGGTCGGTCCAGTGCGTGTCGATCAGCGCCATGGCGGCGGCGTGGAAATCGTCGAACACGTTCTGCTTGTGCAGTTGCTGGCCCTGCGCGTGCCACAGCTCGCCGTTCTCGTTGCCGCCGCGGATGTTGGCGTAGGCGAGCACGCCGCCGCGCTCCAGCCAGGCCAGCTCGGCGCCCACGAAATGCGGCGCCACCGGAATGTCGAAGCCGCCGTAGCTGTACAGGATCGCGGGCCGCTGGCCGTTCGGCGTCACGCCCTGCATCGCCAGCACGGTGACCGGGATCCTGGTGCCGTCCTTCGACGTGCCGTCGATGCGGTGCGCCTCGATCTTCGAATAGTCGGCGGCAGGCCGCTGCTCGAACACGGTCTTGAGCGTGCCGGCCTGCGCGTCGTAATCGACCCAGCGCGGCGGCAGCGTCCAGCCGCTGTAGTCGATCAGCGCATGCGCCTGGCCTGCCTCGCTGGCGATGCCGCCGAGGCCGATGCCGTGCGCGGGCAGCGGCAGGCGGCGCACCAGCTTCGTGGCGCGGTCGTACTGCTCCACCCACCAGTCCGGGCCCCAGCTGCGCACCACGAGGAAGCCGTCGGCGATCGGCAGCACGCGCTGCAGCGCGCCTTCGCGCTGGCCCAGCAGCTCGGTCGCCTTGCCGTTCGCGTCCACCGCGAGCAGCTTGCCGCGCGGCGCACCGGCGAAGCTCGCCACCACCAGGCGCTGGCCGATCCAGTGGGCGAAGCGCACGTTGGCGGCATCGCCGAGCAGCCGCTTCCACGCCGCGCCGTCGCGCAGCCACACTTCGGCCGGGCCGCCGTCGCCCGCGTTCGCCAGCACGGCGAGCTGCTTCGCGCCGGGCGAGGAGAGCAGGCGGTACTCGGCGATCTTGGAGAAATCCTTGCCGAACACGGTGACGTCCCGCGCCGCCGCCTCGCCGAGCACGTGATGCACCAGCGCGGCGTGGAACTGCACGACTTCTCCGCCCTTCGTCGGCAGCGGGAAGCGCACGTAGGTGAAGCCGCGCTCGTCCGCATCCCAGGCCAGGCCCTGCGGCGAGGTGCCGCCGCCGGCCGCGGGCAGGGCGTCGGGCAGGGTCCGGCCGCTCTTCACGTCGAGCACGTGGATCGTGGTGAGCTCGCTGCCGCCCTCGGCGGTGCCGTAGGCGAGGTAGCGGCCGCTGGGCGAAGGCCAGTAGGCGGTGATCGCGGTGTGGCCGCCGTTCGCGTTGAGATCCACCAGCACGCGCGGCGCGCCGTCCGGCCACGGCTGCGCGACCAGCTGCGGCTGCGGTTGCGGCGGCGTCTCGCGCAGGTAGAACAGCGTGCCGCCCGCCAGCCACGGCGAGGAGCGCGTGACGGAGGTGGTCGCCAGCTGCTGCACGCGCGCGTTGATCGCCTTGCCGTCGGGCATCGCCGCCACGACGGCATCGGTGTAGCGGTTCTGCGCGGCGATCCACTGTTGCACGGCGGGCTGGTCGGCAGCTTCCAGCCAGCGATACGGATCGGCCACGCGCACGCCGTGCAGCACGCTGGCGTCGTCGTGCCGCGGCGAGGCTGGCGGCTGCGGCATGGGTTCGCCGATCAGCGACACGTCGTGGCGCGGCGGCGCGGGCACCTGCCGGGCATCGGCGGCGCCGGCCGCCACGCCGGCGAGGAGCGCGAGGGAAAGGGCAAGGACGCGGCGCATGCGGGCTCTCCGATGGGTCGGTGACGTTCGAGCGTACTCCCGCACTCATTGCAAGGCGCACCTGACTAACGGCACTGGGCCGGCCGCGCGTGCCGCGGACTCGTTTATGCTGATTTCCTTTTGCCGCAAGGAACCCGCATGCGCCGCCTGCTGCTCACCGGGCTGATCGCCCTCGCCGCGTTGCCCGCTGCCGCCATCGCGGCCACGCCGCTGGACCTCGCCACCATCATGGCCAGCCCCGACTGGATCGGCCACGCGGTGGAAAACCCGTACTGGAGCGTGGACGGCCGCAGCCTGTACTACGCGCTGAAGCGCGACGGCGACAGCGTGCGCGAGCTCTACCGCGTGAGCGCGGCCGGCGGCGCGGCGACCAGGCTCGATCCCGCCGCGATGGCGCAGGCCGACGGCCCCGCGGTGTTCGACCGCAGCCGCACGCACGCCGCCTACATCCTGCACGGCGACGTGTTCCTCGTCGATCTCGCCAGCGGCCGCCGCGTGCAGGTGACGCGCACGCCGCAGAAGGAATCCTCGCCGCAGTTCTCCGCCGACGGCCGCGCGCTGCAATTCCGCGACGGCAACGACTGGTACGGCTACGACCTCGCCAGCGGCGTCACCGCGCCCGCGGCGATCCTGAAGTTCGCCGACGACCCGCAGGCGAAGCAGCCCGACGCGCTGGAACGCAAGCAGCTTGAACTCTTCAGCACGCTGCGCGAGATCAAGGCCGACCGCGACGCGCAGCGCGCGCAGCAAGAGGCGCTGGCAGCCGCCGATACCGGCCGCGCGCCGCAGCCGTTCTGGCTGGGCGACAAGATCAAGGCGGTGGACACCGAACTGTCGCCGAACGGCCGCTGGATGCTGGTGGTCACCGCGCCCGCGCACCACGACGACGGCAAGGCGCCGGGGGTGATCCACTACGTCACCGACTCGGGCTACACCGAGCTGCAGCCGGCGCGCAAGTACGTGGGCCGCAACGATCCCGCGCCGCAGTCGCTGCTGCTGCTCGACCTCGCTGCGCACAAGGCGTGGCCGCTCGCCACCGACAACCTGCCCGGCATCAAGGACGACCCGCTGAAGGCGATCCGCGAGCGCACCATCGCCGCGCTGGAAAAGGCCGGCCACGCCGACGAGGCGAAGGCGCTCGCCGCGCCCGCGGTGCGCCCGGTCAGCATCGCGCTCGTTCCCGACAGCGACAGCAACGGCGGCGGCGCCGCGTGGAACGAAGACGGCAGCCAGGTGGCCGTGCAGCTGCGCGCGCTCGACAACAAGGACCGCTGGATCGCCAGCGTGGACTTCGCGAAGCATGCGCTGGTGCCGCAGGACCGCCTGCACGACGACGCCTGGATCAACTGGAGCTTCAACGACTTCGGCTGGCTCAAGGACGGCCGCACGCTGTGGTACCTGAGCGAAGCCAGCGGCTGGTCGCGGCTCTACGTGAAGCCGCTGGACGGCAAGGCGAAGGCGCTCACCGACAACGCGCAGTTCGAGGTCAGCCAACCCCGGCTCAGCGCGGACGGCCAATGGTTCTACCTGCTGGCGAACCGGGTGGCGCCGTACAGCTACGACGTCTACCGCGTGCCCACGAGCGGCGGCGCGCTCAGCCGCGTCACGCAGTACGAAGGCGTGGACGGCTACACCCTGTCGCCCGACGGCAGCCAGCTCGCCGTGCTGCACTCGGCGCCGTACCGGCTCAGCCAGCTCGCCGTGCAGCCTTCATCCGGCGGCGCGCCGCGCGAGCTCACCGACACGATGAAGCCGGCCTACACCTCACGCGCGTGGATCGCCCCGCAGTTCGTCGCGGTGCCGTCCTCGCACGGCGCCGGCGTCATCCATGCGAAGTACTACGGGCCCGCCAACGAGGCCGATGCGCCCGCCTCGCGCCCCGCGGTGATCTTCGTGCATGGCGCCGGCTACCTGCAGGACGTGTCGAAGCAGGAGACGTATTACGTTCGCGAACAGATGTTCCACAACCTGCTGGTGCAGCAAGGCTACGTGGTGCTGGACCTGGACTACCGCGGCTCCGCCGGCTACGGCCGCGACTGGCGCACCGCGATCTACCGCCGCATGGGCCACCCCGAACTGGAAGACCTGCTCGACGGCAAGGCGTGGCTGGTGAAAAACCACGGCGTCGATCCCAGGCGCGTGGGCATCTACGGCGGCAGCTACGGCGGCTTCATGACCGAGATGGCGCTGCTGCGCGCGCCGGGCGAATTCGCGGCGGGCGCCGCGCTGCGCCCGCCGGCGGACTGGGCCACCTACAACCACGAATACACCTCGAACATCCTCAACGACCCGCAGCTCGACCCCGAGGCGTACCAGCTGAGCTCGCCGATCGAATACGCACAGAACCTGCGCGATCCGCTCTTGATCGAGCACGGCCTGATCGACGACAACGTGCTGGCCAGCGACTCCATCCGCCTGTACCAGCGCTTCGTCGAACTGCACAAGCGCAACTTCTGGATCTCGCTGTACCCGCTGGAACGCCACGGCTTCGAGCACGCCGACGACTGGTACGACGAATACCGCCGCATCGACGAGCTGTTCGACACCTACGTGAAGCGGCGCCCGGCAGCGGGCGCGAACTGAGCGCGGCACGCCGCGCTGTCACCCCGGCCAGACATCAGTGCCGGGGTGGCGCCGCCTGCGGCGCGATGCGTTCCAAGTGATCGGCCAACGTGGCGCGCGAGAGCTCGCCCATCACCTGGTCGCGCAGAATGCCGTCGGCGTCGAGGAACAGCGTGGTGGGATAGCCGTGCACGCCGTAGCGGGCGGACAGATCGAGGTTGGCGTCGACCAGCACATGCCGTGGCGCGAGGCCGGCCTGATGCAGGTAGCCGGCCACGGTGACGGCATCCTCACCTTGATTGGCGAACACGAAGCGCACTTGCGGCATGCGCTGCTGCGCTTCCACCAGCATCGGCAACTCGCGGCGGCACGGGCCGCACCAGGTGGCCCAGAGGTTCACCACCAGCGGCTTGCCGCGCAGCGAGGGCAGCGCAAGCTCATGGCCATCCAGATCGTGCAGGGCGATGGCCGGCAGGGGTTGTTGCGTCGCCTGGCGCAACTGCAGCGCGGTCAGCGTGGCGAGGCCCCAGCCCAGTACGCCCACCGCCACGCTCGCGGCCAGCGCCTTGCGCAGCGCCGGGCGGCGCCAGCCGATCAGCAGCGCCGCCAGCACGAGGCCGATCACCGCAGCCACGGGATCGAAGCCGCCGTCGCGCAGGTTGAGGATGCTCCACGGCCGTTCGAGATACTGCTGGCGCCAGCCGATCACGTACATCGTGCGCGCCAGCAGCAGGCCGGCGCCGAGCGCGAGGTACAGCGCGCCGCCCGCATCGGGCAGGCCGCGCTTGCGCAGGAAACCGGCACAGCCGAGCGCGGCGACGAGGCCGAACAGCAGGGCGAGCAAGGCGGTGGGGAAGGCGAAGGGACCGAGGTTCACAAGCGGTGCTCAGGCATGCAGATTGCGCACCAACATGTACACGGCCACCGCCACGATGGCCAGCGCGAACACCAGGTTGAGCGCGCCGCGAGTGCGCGCCAGCCGCCGCGCGAGGCGCGCGCCGAGCCAGCCGCCGCCCACGCCGCCGGCCACGAACAGCGCGGCCACGCGCCAGTCGACCAGCCCGGAGGCGGCGTAGTTGATCGCGGTGGCGGTGGCGAACGCGCCCACCGCGAGCAGCGAGCTGCCGATCGCCGCGATGATCTCCATGCCGCTGGCGAAGATCAGCCCCGGCACGATCAGGAAGCCGCCGCCGATGCCGAAGAAGCCGGCCAGCGCGCCCGCGCCGAAGCCGGTGGCGCCGAGGCGCGGATACAACTGCGGCTTCGGATAGCTGCTCTGCGCGCCGTTGTGCCGGCCGCGCAGCATCAGCGCCGCCACCACCAGCATCAGGAGCGCGAACAGCACCAGCAGGTGCTGGCCGTCCACGCGCTTGCCCAGGCTGGAGCCGGCGAACGCGCCCAGCACGCCGGCGGCCGCGAACGCGAGCGCGGCCGGCCAGCGCACGTGGCCGGCGCGCGCGTGCGGGATCAGGTTCGCGTAGGCGTTCGCGCCCACCGCCACCGCGCTGGTGCCGATCGCGAGGTGCGGATCGGACAGACCCACCACGTACAGCAGCATCGGCGTGGCGAGGATGGAGCCGCCGCCGCCGATCAGCGCCAGCGAGAAGCCCACCAGCGCGCCGCAGGCCAGCGCCAGCAGATCGGCCAGCATCAGCGCGGCGCCGCCGGCGTGCCACGCCGCAGCACGGCGGGATCGAGCGCGTAGCCGGCGTCGGCGGCGAGGCGCGCGATGTGTTCCGGCCCCAGCGCATCCGCCATCGCCAGCGCCCACAGGTGGATCGAGCGCGTGCCGCTGCGGCAGAACGCGAGCACCGGCGCGGGCAGCTCGCGCAGGGCGGCGGCGAACGCCACCACGTCGGCGTCGTGCCATTGCCCGGAGCGGATCGGCAGCTCGCGCCAGGCGAGGCCGTGCGCCTGTGCCGCCTGCGCGAGTGCGGCGTTGGCGGGCTGGTCCGCCGCTTCGCCGTCGGGGCGGTTGCAGACCAGGCTGCGCCAGCCCTGCGCGGCCAGCGCGGCGATGTCGTCCACCGTCAGCTGGGCGGCCACGCCGAACGCGGGCGTGAGGCGATGCACCGGCGCGCTCATTTCGACGGCTCGCTGCCGAGCAGGTGGCCGTTCACCGTGGTGCCGTACAGCGACAGCGGCGTGTCGTGGTACTTCGCGCGGGTGGCGGCCACGTCGCCGGTGTAGCGCGGGTCCTGCGGGCGCTCGTGCGCGTCCATGTACATCGCCACGTCCCAGGCGTCCTGGTCGCTGAGCGTGCCGCCGCGGCTGAGCGGCATGTTCGCCTTGATGAAGGCGGCGGCGTTGTCGAGCTGGTGCATGCCCGCGCCCCAGTTGAACGACTGCGCGCCCCACAGCGGCGGGAACACGTTGCGCCCGGCCACCTGCTGGCCCTGGCCGTCGGCGCCGTGGCACAGCGCGCAGTCCTTCGCGTAGACCGCGGCGCCGCGCGCGTAGTCGGGCGGCTGCGGCGGCTTGAAGCCCTGCTTGGGATAGCCCGCGCCGGCCAGCGTCACGCCGGTGGGCGCGCCCTTGGCCATCCACCATGCATAACTTTGCAGCGCCACGATCACCTCGCTGTCCAGCGGCGGCGCCTTGCCGTTCATGCTGTAGCGGAAGCAGCCCTGCAGGCGCTCGCCGAAGCTGTTCACGTGGCCGTCCTTCTTGCGGTACTGCGGGTACACGCCCCAGGCGCCCCACAGCGGCGCGGAGTTCGCGAGCCGGCCCGCGTCGAGATGGCAGTTGCTGCAGCTGAGGCCGTTGCCCACGAACTCGCGCGCGTGCGCAGGCGTGTCGGTGAAGATCGCCATGCCGCGGCGGATCTCCTCGCCCAGCGGGCCGGCGGGAATGTCGGCTTCGGACGGCGGCGTGAACGCGGGCTGCGCCTTGGCCTTTGCCGGCTCGCTTGCGGTTTTCGCCACGCTGGCGGCGGGCGCGGGCTTCGCGGCGGCCGGCGCTTCCGGCGTCGGATGCGAGCACGCGGCGAGTGCGAACGCGCCCAGCAGCGCGATGGGCAGGGACTTCATGGCGCACCCTCCTTGCGCGGCAGCGGCTGCCCGGCGAACCAGCCGGCCACGGCCTGGATCTCCTGCGGCGTGAGCTGCCTGGCGACGTGCTGCATCAGTTGCAGCGGATCGTTGCGGCGCGTGCCCTGTTGCCAGGCCTTGAGCTGCGCTTCGATATAGGCGGCGGACTGGCCGGCCAACGGCGGGAAATTCGCGCCCACACCCACGCCGCCGGGGCCGTGGCACTGCACGCAGCCCGGCACGCCGCGGCTCCAGTCGCCGCGCGTGGCCAGCCGTTCGCCGGCAGCGTCCGGCGTTGCGGCCGGCTTGGCGAAACGCGCGGGCAGCGGCAGCGCGCTGTAGTACTTCGCCAGCGCCGCGCGCTCGTCTTCACTGAGCGCGCTGGCATTCGGCTGCATCACTGCGTTCGTGCGCGTGCCGTTCGCGAAATCGTCGAGCTGGCGCTGCAGGTAGGCCGCGTCGAGGCCGGCGAGGCGCGGATAGCCGCTCGCTTCCGTGCCGCCGCCGTCGGCGCCGTGGCAGGCCATGCAGGGCGCGGCGCCCTTGCCGTTGCCTTGCTGCGTGATGGTCTCGGCATCGGTGGCGTTGACGGCGAAGGGAACGGCGCAGACCAGTGCGGCTATCGCGCCGGCGAGCCGCCAGCTCCGGCCGGATCGCGCGCCAAGTCGCTGGGCCCCAGCTTGCACTGGGGCGACGGTGAGGTTTCCGGCGGCGGCACGTGGCATCGGCAAGCCCTCACTTCGGCGGCTGGAAGCCGTACTTGCGGTAGATCGCCTGCGCGGTCGGACTCTGCATGAAGGCGAGGAAATCCTTCGCCGCCTGCGGATGCGGGGCGGCCTTCAGGCGTGCGGCGGTGTAGGTGGCGACGGCGTTCTGCTCGGCGGGAATCGCCACCGTCTCGACCGGATGGTGCAGCACCTGCTCCTGGAAATACGCCTCGGTGGACCACACCGGCGCCGCGTCGGATTCGCCCTGCAGCACGCGCAGCGGCGACTGGCGGTGATGGATGGTGGTGAGGAAGGTGCTGCCATCCTGCACCTTGCTCACCATGACCGCGTGGTCCAGCGCCTCGCCGCCGGCCTTGCGGTAGCCGGCCTCGATCTGTTTCGCGATGCCTTCCCACGCGGGGTTCGGCATGCTCACCCGCACGTCGGCGCGGCCGAGGTCCTTCAGGCCCTCGACGTGTTTCGGATTGCCCTTCGCGACCAGGATCGCCAGCGGGTTGCGCGCGTAGTCGGCCGTGGCGGCGAACCAGTCGTGTTCTTTTTGCAGACGCTCGACCGCGCCCTTGCCGGCCGTATAGACGTCCGGCTTGGCGGTGATGCGCAGGTTGCCCATCACCAGCGCGCCGCCGGCGATCTGCTTGGCGAGGATGCCGGGCGGCAGCGTCTCCACGAACACGCGCTGGTATTCGGGATGCGCCTGCTTGAACGCGGCGACCAGGTCGTGCACCACCATGAACTGGTTGCCGGCGAAGAACACCGTGAGCTGCGGATCGACCACGTCGCCGTGCAGGTCGGCGATCGCGTCGAACGGTGGCACGCTGAACTGCAGGCCTTCGGGGGGCGGGTTCCAGGGCGGGAGGTAGTCGGGTTTGGTTTTGTCGGCGGCTTGGGCGGTGCAGGCGAAGGCGAGCAGAGCCGCCAGCAGCAATCGGCGTGGATGCAGTCGCATGTCGTAGTTCCCTGGAGCAAGAGCGCGTGTCTGATGCTCAAAAAGTGCGTCCTGCACTTTTTGAGCTCGCCGAGGCCGACAAAGCCGGCCTCGGCTCCGTTCGAGCAGGCGCGTGCCGCGCCTGCTCGACGTCGGGCCAGCCATGGCCCGAATCCCCGCTCCGTCGAGCGGTTCGGTGCCGCGTGGCGTTACAGGGGCATGAGGGCGTAGCCCTGCTGCTGCAGCTCGGTGATCGTGGTGAGCGCGGACAGCGCCACTTCCACGTCCTTCGCCACCCAGGCGTACTCGAAGTGGTTCTCGGCCACCGCCTGCCCGCACACCGCCACCGTGACACCCGCCTTGCGCAGCTGCGCGATCGCGGCGAGGTTGGGGTTGGCCACGCCGAACTTCGCGCGGTAGTGCGCGTCATCCAGCACCAGCGCGGTGGCCGGGCCGTAGGCGATCGCGACGAACTTCAGGTGGTCGAGCGGCACGCCCGAGGCGGCGTACAGGTTCACCGTGCGCGCCACCCGCTCCAGCGCGGGGTTGACCTCGTCGGGCTTGGCGCTGGGTTTGGTCATCGAGAACACCACCTTGTAGGTGGCGTTGCGGTCGGGCAGGAACGCCGCGTGCGGCACCGGATGGGTTGCGCCGGCGGCGGTGATGGCGGGCGCCTGGCTGTCGGCCGCCAGCGCGGCGGCGGGCAGCAGGCTGAGCACGAGCAGACCGGAAAGCAGTGGACGGAGCATGGCGACCTCGATGCGTGGCGGCGCGGATCAGCGTCGGCGCATGCTAGGCCGGCCCGCACCGATAAGCCAAGGCGTTTTTTGTGATCGCGGCGATAAGCTGTGCTTATGCCTTAGCCGGTTCCCGCAATAGCCGCGCGAGACGCGCAAAGGCCGCTTCGCCAACCTCGTCGGCGGGCACGAAGAAGAACACCGTGGCGCCGCTCGCGCGACCGTCTCGTATCGGCAGACGCGTGCAGTACACGTTGAAGATGCCCAACTCGGGATGGAACAGCGGCACCTGCAGCGTGCAGAGCGGCGCGGTCAGCTGTTGCCGCCACAAAGTGCAGAACTCCGGGCTGGCGGCCGACAACGCGGCGATCAAGGTATCGAAGCGCGCGTCGTCGGGATGCGCCGCCTGGTTCATGCGAAAGATGCCCAGGATGTTGCTCATCGTGTCCATGAAGTCCGGATACAGCCGCCGGCGCACCGGATTGAGGAACGCGTTCCACACGTGGTTGCGCGCGAACGGCCCGCTCGGCGCGTCGAACGCGAACAGGAAATTGGCGGCGGCGTTCCAGGCCAATGCGTCGAATGCCGGATCCAGCACGAAAGCCGGCCCGCGATAGCGCTCGATCAACGGCTGCAAGGCCGGCGTCAACTCGACCGCCGACACGGCCGGTTCGGGGTGCGCCACGCCGGCCAGCGAGAACAGGTAGGCCTCGTCGGTGGGCGACAGCGCCAGCGCACGGGCAATGCGCGACAAGGCCGTTGCCGAGACGTTGATGTCGCGGCCCTGCTCCAGCCACGTGTACCAGGTGACGCCCACCTCGGCGAGCGCGGCCACCTCTTCGCGGCGCAAGCCGGGGGCCAGCCGGCGCCCGCCGCGCGGCAAGCCCACCGCCTCGGGCGCCAGCGCGGCGCGGCGCGCGCGCAGGAAGGCCTTCAACTCGCTGCGTTGCCGGGGATGCTGCATGCGCGCGGTACCGGGTGGTGGTGGGAATACCAGCAGCGGGAACTGTCTCCCCAAGCTGCCGGCCACGGATTTATGGTGAGGCTACCCCACAGTTCCAACGGATATCCCGGCCCATTGTCACGGATGGCAGCTAACCGGGCCGGGATATCCCGCGGTTGCGTGCAACGCGCAGCCCCATTGGTCCCCTCGCACCTCGCTCCATGCACGTTCCGGATGGAAGCTCCGCGCGCGTCGCCGGTAACGTCGGGGCCAGGTCTCACGTCCCTGCTGTCATCAACAGGAGATCGACATGTCGTTGCTTTCCACCGATACCGATACCGACATCGCCGAAACCGATGCGCTGACCGATTTCGTGGTCAACGCGCAACTGATGCTGGACCCGGCTACGCCCGAGGCGGTGCGCCGCGGGGCCGAGCCGCGGCTACTCGCCGTGCTGCCCACGCTGCAGGCGCTGGGCGTGTTCGAGCTGTTCGCGATCCGCGACCCGGCCTTGGCCGCGATGGTGCGCGACGAGCTGGAGGTGCGTCGGCAACACCACGGCTGATCTTGCTGAAACAAAATTGAACGCACATATATTTGCCTTGACAAATATACTTCGGGCAATAGAATGCGCGTCCATGAACAGCGAGTCGATCGCCTACTCCAGCCAGCGCGAAAGCCTCGGCATCCTGCTGGGCCTGGTACGCGCCGAGATCGTGCGCACGATGGAGGCGGAGATCGCGGCCAAGGGCCTGGAGCTGCGGTTCACCCAGTTCCTGATACTGAAGCGGCTGGCGCGGCAGGGCCCGATGGGCGCCACCGAGCTGGCCCGCTCGGTGGAGCTGGACGGCGGCGCGATGACCCGCCAGCTCGACCAGCTGGAGAGCCGCGGCTACCTGCGCCGCTGCCCGCACGCGCAGGACCGGCGCGCGCTGCGCATCGAGCTCACCGACGAAGGCACCGCGCTGTGGCGGCAGCTCACCGACTGCAACGACCGCGTGCTGAAGGCGGCCCAGCGTTCGCTGAACGCCACCGAGCGCAAGCAGCTGCACGACTACCTGGAGCGCGTGCTGCACGCGCTGCGCGACAAAGACTGATCCACCTCCCCACCTGCTTCGGGACCGAAAGCTCATGCGCCTGCACCTCCTTGCGGCAGCGGTCGGACTGACCTTCGCGCTGGCCGGTTGCGCCGGCAGCGGCGGCCTGCATCCGCACGGCACGCCGACCGACCTGTCCGCGCTGCAGTCCGCGCACAGCCTGGCGAACGTGCCGGCCAGCGCGGCGTGGCCGTCCGCCGATTGGTGGACCGGCCTCGGCGATCCCCGCCTCGACACGCTGATCGGCGAGGCGCTGGCCGACAACCCGACGCTGGCCATCGCCGACGCGCGTGCGCACGAGGCGCAGGCGGTGGCGGGCGTGGCCGAGGCCGCGCGCCTGCCCAGCCTCGGCGTGGGCGGCAGCGTGGCCGACGCACGCATCCCCACCACCGTGCCCGGCCTGGGCAACGGCCACCTGACGGCGGCGAAATACGTCTACGGCAGCTTCAAGTGGGACATCGACCTGTGGGGCGGCAAGCGCGCCGCCTGGGAAGCGGCGGTGGGCCAGGCCCGCGCCGTCGAGGTCGACGCCCGCGCCGCGCGCGTCGAGCTCTCCGCGAACGTGGCGCGCGCCTACGTGCGGCTGGGCTACGCCTACACGCAGCAGGACCTGGCCAAGGCCGAGCTCGAGCGCGCCGAGGCGTCGCGCAAGCTCACCGCGCAGCGCGTCGCCGCCGGCATCGACAACCGGATGCAGCTGCGCCGCGGCGATGCCGAAGTGGCCAGCGCCGAGGAACAGCTGGCGCTGGCCGGCCGCGCGATCGACGCCGCGCAGTCGGCGCTGTCGGTGCTGCTGGGCAAGGGCCCGGACCGCGGCCGCGAGATCGGCCGTCCGCAGCCGCTCGCGCCCGCCGCGCTCGCGGTGCCGGCCGACCTGCCGGTGGACCTGGTCGGCCATCGCGCCGACCTGGTCGCCGCGCGCTGGCAGGTGGAAGCCGCCGGCAAGGACATCAAGGCGGCGAAGACCGCGTTCCTGCCCAACCTCGACCTGGGCGTGATGGCCGGCCTGATCACGCTGGGCGGCACCAACCTGTTCCAGCTGCCCGCGCGCTTCTACAACGTGGCGCCCTCGGTGAGCCTGCCGATCTTCGACGGCGGCCGGCTGCGCGCGAACCTGTCCGGCAAGGACGCGCAGTACGACCTCGCGGTGGCGCAGTACAACCAGACCCTGGTGCGCGCGATCAACGAGGTGGCCGACGACGTCGATGCGCTGCAGTCGCTGCAGCAGCAGGCCGCGGCGCAGCAGCGCGCGCTGGCCGCCGCGCAGGACGCCTGGCAGCTCGCCGACCAGCGCTACCGCGCCGGCGTGGGCAGCTACCTCGAAGCGCTCAGCGTGCGCCAGCAGCTGCTGCTGGCCGAGCAACGCATGGCCGCGCTGAAGGCGCAGCAATCCGACCAGTCGGTGCAGCTGATCCAGGCCCTCGGTGGCGGTTACCGCCCCGGCGCCGACCAGCCGCCGCCCGCCGCATCCGTCTCCCCCGCACCCGCACATCATTCCTGAGGCAGCCCCATGTCCAGCCCCAACCCCACCGCGGCCGCCGCCCCGGCCGCCCCGACGCCGCAGAACGGCAATCGCCGCGGCTTCCTGTTGCGCGCGCTCGCCGCGGTCGTGCTGCTCGCCGCGCTCGCCTGGGCGCTGTGGTACTTCCTCGACGGCCGCTGGTACGAAGGCACCGACGACGCCTACGTGGGCGGCAACGTGGTGCAGCTCACGCCGCAGATCCCCGGCACCGTGGTCACCATCGGCGCCGACGACGGCGACCTGGTGAAGCAGGGCGACGTGCTGGTGAAGCTCGATCAGTCCAACGCCGACGTGGCGCTGGCCGAGGCGAAGGCCAATCTCGCCGCCACCGTGCGCAAGGTGCGCGGCTTGTATACCAGCGTCAGCGGCCAGCAGGCGATCGTCGCCGCGCGCGAGACCGCGGTGGCCAAGGCCAAGGCCGACTACGACCGCCGCGTGGGCCTGGCGAAGTCCGGCGCGATCTCGGCCGAGGAGCTGTCGCACGCCCGCGACGAACTGACCGCGGCGCAGAGCGCGCTGGTCACCGCGCAGCAGCAGTACCAGACCAGCAAGGTGCTGGTGGACGACACCGTGGTCGCCTCGCACCCCGACGTGCAGGCCGCGGCGGCGAAGTTCCGCGCCGCCTATCTCGACGACGAGCGCACCACCCTGGTGGCGCCGGTGACCGGCTACGTGGCGATGCGCTCGGTGCAGCTGGGCCAGCGCGTGGCGCCCGGCGCGCCGCTGCTGGCGGTGGTGCCGCTGCACCAGGTGTGGATCGACGCGAACTTCAAGGAAACCCAGCTCACCCACATGCGCATCGGCCAGCCGGTGACGATCGAATCCGACGTCTACGGCAGCAAGGTGAAGTACCAGGGCAAGGTGCAGAGCCTCGGCATCGGCACCGGCAGCGCGTTCTCGCTGCTGCCCGCGCAGAACGCCACCGGCAACTGGATCAAGATCGTGCAGCGCATCCCGGTGCGCGTGGTGTTCACCGATCCGAAGCAGCTCGACCAGCACCCGCTGCGCATCGGCATGTCGCTCGCCGTGGAAGTGAACCTGCACGACCAGCACGGCCCGATGCTGGCGCAGCAGCCGCCGGCGCAGCCGGCCTTCAGCACCGACGTGTACGAACAGCAGGCGCACAAGGCCGACGCGCTGATCGCCGGGATCATCCACGCCAACATGGCGGGCGGCCAGGCCCATTGACGACTCCCGCAGGAGCGCACCCTGTGCGCGAATGAAAGGAGTGAGTGAAGAGGAGTGAGAAGTGAGAGAGGAGCAGCACGCCGCCACTCATGCTTTTGCTTTCTCTATCTACTCACTCCTCTTCGCTCACTTCGCGCTCGATCGCGCACAGGGTGCGCTCCTACGCCAATGATGTGATCCGATGAGCACCCACTTCCGCCCCCCGAATCTCGCCGTCACCACGATCGGCTTGTCGCTGGCCACCTTCATGCAGGTGCTGGACACGACGATCGCGAACGTGTCGCTGCCGACCATCGCCGGCAATCTCGGCGTGAGCAACGACCAGAGCACCTGGGTGATCACCTCGTTCGCGGTGAGCATGGCGATCGCGCTGCCGCTGACCGGCTTCCTCACCCGCCGCTTCGGCGAGGTGAAGCTGTTCGTGTGGTGCACACTGCTGTTCTCGCTCACTTCGTTCATGTGCGGCGTATCGCAGAGCATGGGCATGCTGCTGCTGTTCCGCGCGCTGCAGGGCGCGGTGGCCGGGCCGATGTATCCGGTGACGCAGAGCCTGCTGATCGGCACCTACCCGCCGGAGAAACGCGGCATGGCGCTGGCGCTGCTGTCGATGGTGACGGTGGTGGCGCCGATCGCCGGCCCGATCCTGGGCGGCTGGATCACCGACAACTATTCCTGGCCGTGGATCTTCTTCATCAACGTGCCGATCGGCATCTTCGCCAGCGTGGTGGTGGCGAACCAGCTGCGCGCGAAGCTGGAGCAGCTGGAGCGGCCGCGCGTGGACTACGTGGGCCTGGTCACGCTGATCGTCGGCGTGGGCGCGCTGCAGATCGTGCTGGACAAGGGCAACGACGAGGACTGGTTCAATTCGCAGTTCATCGTCGTCGCCAGCATCGTCGCGGCGATCGCGCTGGCGGTGTTCCTGATCTGGGAGCTCACCGACAAGGACCCGATCGTCGACCTCAAGCTGTTCCGCCACCGCAACTTCACCACCGGCACGCTGGCGATGGTGCTGGGCTACGCCGCGTTCTTCTCGATCGCGCTGCTGGTGCCGCTCTGGCTGCAGCAGAACCTGGGCTACACCTCGACCTGGGCCGGCTTCGCCACCGCGCCGCTGGGCGTGATCCCGGTGCTGCTCACCTTCTTCGTGGGCAAGTACGCCACGCGCATGGACCTGCGCCTGCTCGCCGCCGCCTCGTTCCTGGTGATGGGCGCGACCTGCTTCATGCGCGCGGGGTTCTACCTGCAGATCGACTTCCACCACGTGGCGATGGTGCAGCTGTGGCAGGGCCTGGGCGTGGCGCTGTTCTTCATGCCCACGCTGACCATCCTGCTGTCCGACCTGCAGACCAACGAGATCGCCGCGGGCTCCGGCCTCGCCACCTTCCTGCGCACGCTGGGCGGCAGCTTCTCCGCCTCGATCACCACGCTGATGTGGACGCGCCGCGCGGTGACCCACCACGAGCAGCTGGCCGAACACATCAATCCCTACAACCCGGCCGCACAGGCGGCGATGCAGCACATCGGCCAAGGCAATCCGCAGCGCGGCGCCACCGTGTTGAACGGCATGATCACCCAGCAGAGCTTCCAGATCTCGTTCAACGAGGTGTTCCACGTGCTGGGCTGGATCTTCATCGCGCTGATCGTGGTGATCTTCCTCGCCAAGCCGCCGTTCACGCCGAAGGTGCGGCCGGCCGGCGGCGGGCACTGACACCACTTGGCATTCAATGGAATGAAATGCCGCACGGGCTCCAGCCCGCTGGTTTTTGTTCGTCATTCCCGCGAAGCGCTTTTCAACAGCCGAAGGCTGGTCAAGCTCACTGCTGTCCGGAATATCTCGCAGGTGATCTGCTCTCCTCTCCCTCCGGGACGGGTGCTCGCGAGAACCATTCGATTCCGCACCTTGGCTCGCCTGCGGCGGGCTATCGCTCGGGGCTTTCGCAGCGACAAAGCGGTTTCGGTCGCCTGCCGGCGCCCGAGTCACTTCTCTTTGCTGGCCCACGCCACCGCAGGAGCGGTGGCGAACGGCGAAGCCGGCCCGAAGGGCGGAGGGCAGGATGCCCGGAGTCAAGAAAAGGAACCAAGAGAAATGGCCTGTTCAATCCGCCGACCCTACAAGCAGGCCGTGTCAAAGGTATTGGATCAACACTCGTCGACACGTCGCCCTACAGCGGCCACGCCGCGACGCAATCAAGGGTGATCGCAAAAGCCTTTTGCCGGATACTGCCCGACCCCCATCGCCCGGAACCCACATGACCACCCGCGCCGCCCTGCAAGCCCGCCTGGAACAGGGCATCGCCGCACTCGGCCTCGCCCTGCCCGCGGGCGCGGTGGAGCGCCTGCTGGACTACCAGGCCCTGCTGGAACGCTGGAACGCGGCCTACAACCTCACCGCGATCCGCGACCCGGCCGAGATGGTCACCCGCCACCTGCTCGACTCGCTGGCGATCCTGCCGTTCGTGCAGGGCGAGACGCTGGCCGACCTCGGCACCGGCCCCGGCCTGCCCGGCATCCCGCTGGCGATCGCCGCGCCGGGGCGGCAGATCCTGCTGGTGGATTCCAACGGCAAGAAGGTGCGCTTCCTGCGCGAGGCGATCCGCGCGCTCAAGCTCGACGGCGTGCGCGCGGTGCAGTCGCGGGTGGAGGACGTGCAAGGCCAGTTCGACTGCATCACCGCGCGCGCCTTCGCCAGCCTCGCCGACATGCTGGGCTGGGGCGGGCATCTGCTGGCGCCGGGCGGCGTCTGGCTGGCGATGAAGGGCAAGGCGCCGGACGAGGAACTGCCCGGCGTGCCGCCCGGCTTCGCGGTACGCGGCATCCATGCGCTGGCGGTGCCGGGGTTGGACGCCGAGCGCAGCCTCGTCGTGCTGGGCCGCAGCGGCGCCTGAACCCGCCCGGCCGGGCCTGCTAATCTACGTCTCCTTTCGCGCACACGAAAAGTCGACATGGCACGCATCCTCGCTGTCGCCAACCAGAAGGGCGGCGTCGGCAAGACCACCACGGCAGTGAACCTCGCGGCGGCGCTGGCCGCGGCGAAGCGCCGCGTGCTGCTCGTCGACCTCGACCCGCAGGGCAACGCCACCATGGCCTCCGGCGTGGACAAGCACGCGGCGCGCCCGAACGGCTGCGCGGTGCTGCTGGAGGAAGCCACGGTGGCCGATGCCGTGGTCGCCACCGAGGGCCATTACGACCTGCTGCCCGGCAACGGCGACCTCACCGCCGCCGAGCTGAAGCTGATGGACACGCTGGCGCGCGAGCACCGGTTGAAAGAGCAACTGGCCACGGTGGCCGGCCGCTACGACACCATCCTGATCGACTGCCCGCCCTCGCTGAACCTGCTCACGCTCAACGCGCTCACCGCCGCCGACGGCGTGCTGATCCCGGTGCAGTGCGAATACTTCGCGCTGGAAGGGTTGTCGAGCCTGCTGGAGACGGTCAAGGCGGTGCGCCAGCGGTTGAACCCGACGCTGGAGATCGAGGGCCTGCTGCGCACCATGTACGACGTGCGCAACAACCTCGGCAACGAGGTTTCCGCCCAGCTCACCCAGCACTTCGGCGACAAGGTGCTGCGCTCGATCATCCCGCGCAACGTGCGCCTTGCCGAGGCGCCCAGCCACGGCCAGCCGATCCACCTGTACGACCGCAGCTCGCGCGGCGCGATCGCCTACATCGGTCTGGCCGGCGAGATCATCCGCCGCGAACGCGGGCTGCCGCCGGTGGCGGTGGAAGCGCACGAGGCCGACGATGCAACCGACACGATCGAGCCGTCCCCCGCGGGCGCGCACGGCGTGGTGCTGAAGGCGCCCGCCGCCAACCACCAAGACTGAGGCTGAGGAATGGCTGCTGCAAAGAAACGTGGGTTGGGTCGCGGACTGGACGTGCTGCTCGGCGGCGAAGGCGCCGCCGCGCCGGTGCTGGAGCAGGAGGGCGAGCTGCGCACGCTGCCGATCCAGCAGATCCAGCCCGGCAAGTACCAGCCGCGCCGCCACTGGAACGACGAGGCGCTGGACGAGCTGGCCGCCTCGATCAAGGCGCAGGGCCTGATCCAGCCGGTGGTGGTGCGCGCGATCGGCAAGCAGAAATACGAGCTGATCGCCGGCGAACGCCGCTGGCGCGCCGCCCAGCGCGCGCAGCTCGCCGAGATCCCCGTGCTGGTGAAGGAGGTGCCGGAAGTCGCGGTGCCCGCGATGGCGCTGATCGAGAACATCCAGCGCCAGGACCTCACCCCGCTGGAAGAAGCCGACGCGCTCAAGCGCCTGATCGAGGACTTCGACCTCACCCACCAGCAGGCCGCCGACGCGGTGGGCCGCTCGCGCGCATCCGTGTCGAACATGCTGCGTCTCACCGAGATGCCCGAGCCGATCAAGAAGCTGCTCGACGACGGCAAGCTGGAAATGGGCCACGCGCGCTGCCTGCTCACGCTCGACGAAGCCGTCGCCGTGCCGCTCGCCCGCCAGGCGGTGACCCTGGGCTGGTCGGTGCGCGACCTGGAGGACGCCGCGCGCCGCGCCCAGGCCGCGCCCAAGGGCAAGGCGAAGAGCGCGGCGCCGCGCGACCCCAACATCGCCGCGCTGGAACGCGAACTGGCCGAACGCTTCGCCACCCGCGTCGAACTCGCTGCCGCTCGCGGCGGCCGCGGCAAGCTGGTGATCCACTACCACAGCAACGACGAGCTGGAAGGCATCCTCGGCAAGCTGCGTTGAGCTGTTTCCCCTTCTCCCTCCGGGAGAAGGTGGCCGAAGGCCGGATGAGGGTACGGGGGTAGCGCAACGTTTCGCTCCGGACGAACCCTCACCCCCAGCCCCTCTCCCGAAGGGAGAGGGGAGTGGCCTTCGAGCGGTATCGATTAAAATGCGCGCCTGCCGTGGCATCGCGGCACCCGTTTCCGTCAAGGCTCCACCATGCCCCAGCTCTCCGTCGTCGTCCCCGTGTTCAACGAGCGCGACAACATCCCGCCGCTGCTCGCCGAGATCGCCGCCGCGCTGCGCGGCAAGGTCGACTACGAGGCGATCTACGTCGACGACGATTCCAGCGACGACAGCCGCGCGGTGCTCGCTGCGCAGAAGGCGCTGCACCCGGAGCTGCGCGTGCTGCACCACGTCACCCGCAGCGGCCAGAGCACGGCGGTGTGGAACGGCGTGCGCGCGGCGCGCGGCGCGTGGATCGCCACGCTGGACGGCGACGGCCAGAACGATCCGGCCGACATCCCCAAGCTGCTCGCCGCGCGCGACGCCGCCGCGCCCGAAGTGAAGCTGTTCGCCGGCTGGCGCACCACGCGGCGCGACAGCTTCAACAAGCGCATCTCGTCCAAGATCGCCAACGCGGTGCGCTCGCGCATGCTGAAGGACGCCACCCCCGATACCGGCTGCGGGCTGAAGCTGTTCGAGCGCGAGGTGTTCCTGCGCCTGCCCTACTTCGACCACATGCACCGCTACCTGCCCGCGCTGGTGAAGCGCGCGGGTTTCCAGAGCACCAGCGTGCCGGTAGGCCACCGCCCGCGCACCGCGGGCGTGTCCAAGTACGGCATGCTCGATCGCCTGTGGGTAGGCCTGGCCGACCTGCGCGGCGTGGCCTGGCTGATGCGGCGGGGCAAGGTCACCCAAGTCGAGGAGCTCTGACCGACATCACGCCCGCATGATGATGCGGGCGTATGCTTTGGAGTATTCCCTTGCAGGGAGTACCCCATGAGCATCGCTGTGAAACGCGTCTACGAGCCGCCCGCAAAAACCGACGGCTACCGTGTATTGATCGACCGCCTGTGGCCGCGCGGCCTGAAGAAGGAAGCCGTGCCGCTGGACCTGTGGGCGAAGGAGCTGGCGCCCTCCACCGCGCTGCGCCAGTGGTTCGGCCACGATCCGGCGAAGTGGGAAGGCTTCCGCCAGCGCTATGCCGGCGAGCTGGACCGGCACGCCGAGCACTGGCGCCCGATCGCCGAGCGCGCCGCGAAACACCCCGTCACCCTGCTGTTCGGCGCCCGCGACGAGGAGCACAACAACGCGGTGGTGATGAAGGCCTACCTGGAGCACTGGCTGCACAACCACGGGCCGCGCTGAACGGGGCGGCTGGCGATCGGGTAGGAGCGCACCCTGTGCGCGAATGCTTTCGCGTTGATCGAAGCCAAGAGCATTCGCGCACAGGGTGCGCTCCTACCGGCAGATCTGCGCCGCATCACGCCGACGGCGCGGCGCCCTGCGGCCAATGCGCCAGCGTCTCGCGCGCGGCTTGCCGGCCCAGCTCGATCAGCTCGCGGGCGCGGTAGAACTCGTAGGCGCTGGCCATGTTGCGCGGCAGCTGGATCAGCAGGTCCGGTTCGTAGGCGGCGAGGCGCAGTCGCGCCAGGTTCGCCTGCATCAGGTCCATCGCCTGGGTGAGCAGTTCCAGCGCGCCCGGTTCGCGCGGCGCGTCGCCGCTGTCGACGTGCGCCATCAGCCGGCCGATGTAGGCGCCGATGCGCTGGCGGTAGCCCGGCGCGTCGGCGGCTTCCTCGACGGCGGGCGGCGGCGCGGGTTCGGCGGCGGCGCCGTCCACGCTCACCGCGATCAGGTAATCGGCCGGTTCGCGGATCAGCGGCGTCACCGGCACCGGGTTGAGCAGGCCGCCGTCCACCAGCCGGCGGCCGTCGAGGTACTGCGGGCGGAACACGGTGGGGATCGCGATCGAGGCGCGGATCGCATCGAACAGCGGGCCGCGCGACAGCCACACCTCGCGCTCGCGGTCGATGTCCACCGCCACCGCGGTGAACGCCAGCGGCAGCTCCTCGATCAGCGCGTCGCCGATCAGCTCGCGCAGCGTGCCGATGATCTTCTCGCCCTTGATCAGGCCGCCGCCGGAAAAGGTCCAGTCCAGCAGCCGCAGCACGTCCAGCTTGGCCAGCGCGCTGACCCAGTCGCGGTACACGGCCAGCTTGCCGGTGGCGTGGATGCCGCCGATCACCGCGCCCATCGAGCTGCCGGCGATCGCGGTGATGCGGTAGCCCTGCACCTCCAGCTCCTCGATCACGCCGATGTGCGCCAGCCCCTTGGCGCCGCCCGCGCCCAGCGCCAGCGCCACGGTGGGCTGGCGGCGTGCGTCGGTGGCCTCGACGGGGAGTGGCGTGTTCATCCGCGCATTCTGCCCCGATCCCGATGAACGCGCCGTGCGGTTTTGCGCAGGCGCCGCCGTCGCGTAGCATGCGGTTCGTAACGCCACGCCAGGCGCCAGGGTGAGATCGATGCAGACAGCACGCGGGGCGCCGCCGCCAACCGCAATCGCCGGAGCCGCCGCATGAGCTGGCAGGCCTGGGCGGTGATGGCGCTGGTCGCGGCGGCGATGGCGCTGTTCGCCAGCGAGAAGCTGCGCATCGACCTGGTGGCGCTGCTGCTGCTCGCCGCGCTGGTGGTGCTGGGCATCGTCAGCCCCAGCGAGGCGCTGGCGGGTTTCAGCAACGAGGCCACGGTGACGGTGGCGGCGATGTTCGCGCTCAGCATCGGCATCGAGCGCACCGGCCTGCTGGAGCCGCTGAGCCGGCTGCTGATGCGCATCCGCCAGCCGTGGCTGCTCACGCTCGCGCTGATGCTGGCGATCGCGCCGCTGGGCGCGTTCGTGAAGAACATCGCGCTGGTCGCCACCTTCCTGCCGCTGGCGCTGCGCGTGTGCCAGCGCACCGGCACCTCGCCCGCGCGGGTGCTGATGCCGATGGCCTACGCCGCGCAGATGGGCGGCGTGTGCACCCTGATCGGCACCTCGTCCAACCTGCTCGCCGACTCGCTGGCGCAGGAGCACGGCCTGCCCGCGTTCGGCGTGTTCGAGTTCACCGGCATGGGCGCGCTGCTGGCGGTGGCCGGCATGCTGTACCTGATGCTGGTGGGGCGCTGGCTGCTGCCGCAGCACATCGAGGCGGACGAGATCGAGGAGGTGGAGATCGGCAAGTACGTCACCGAGCTCGCGCTCACCGCGCAATCGCCGCTGGTGGGCAAGAGCATCGCCGACCTGCAGCTGGGCGAGCGCTACGGCGTGTATCCGCTGGAGCTGCTGCGCGGCGAGCGGCGCATGTGGTCGCCGCGCTCGCAGCAGCTGGAGGTCGGCGACGTGCTGCTGGTGCGCGGCGACTGGGAGAAGATCGAGGAGTTCCAGCGCCGCGCCCACCTGCGCAACGTGCACGAGGGCCGCCGCATGGGCGAGGCGCGGCATCCGCTGATGCTGGCCGAGATCATGGTGGCGCCGGCCAGCCTCGCCGAGGGCCGCCGGCTGGCCGAGACCGACCTCGGCCGCCGCCCCGACGCGGTGGCGCTGGCGATCCACCGCCGCGGCCAGGTGCTGCGCGACAAGCTCAGCGACGTCAGCCTCGCGGTGGGCGACGTGCTGCTGGTGCTGGTGGACGAGGCCAGCATGCCGCAGCTGCGCAGCGACGACGCCTTCATCGTGCTCAGCGAGCGCGACGACGCGCGGCGCATGTCGCGCAAGGCGATCGTGGCGGCGGCGATCATGGCCGGCGTGGTGGTGGCCTCCGGCCTGCGCTGGTTGCCGATCCCGATGGCGGCGATCTGCGGCGCGGCGGCGATGGCGCTCACCGGCTGCTTCGGCCGCAAGGACGTCTACGAGGGCATCGACTGGAAGATCATCGTGCTGCTCGGCGCGATCCTGCCGCTGGGCACCGCGATCGAGAAGACCGGCCTGTCGCACGCCGTGGTGCAGGCAGGCCTCGGCCTGGTCGGCAACCACGGCCCGCTCGCCGCGCTGCTGATGGTGTACCTGCTCACCGCCCTGCTCACCGAGCTGATGGGCCACAACCCCTCGGTGGTGCTGATGGTGGGCATCGCCGCCAGCGTGGCGCACGCGGTGCACGCCGACCCGCGCCCATTCGTGGTGGCGGTGGCGTTCGCCGCGGCGACCTCGTTCGCCACGCCGGTCGGCTACCCCACCAACACCATGGTGTACTACGCCGGCGGCTACCGCTTCACCGACTTCATGAAGGTGGGCATCCCGCTGATCGCGCTGTTCTGCGCGCTGTCGATGTGGCTGATTCCGAAGTTCTGGCCGTTCCATCCCGGCTGAGGCGTGAGCGGCTGGCCAATGCTGCGCGATTGACTTCCAGTAAGTCATTGACGCACCATCCCGGCATGATCTTCGTCGAGACTCCGGTCTTCACCCGCCAGATCACTGCGCTCGTGACGGACGAGCAATACGCCGAGTTCCAGCGCTTCCTGGCGGAAAATCCCGAGGCTGGCGACCTCATCCAGGGTACCGGCGGCCTCAGGAAGATTCGTCTTGCGCTGGATGGCCGTGGCAAGCGCGGCGGCGCACGGGTCATTTACTACTACTTCGTGAACGCCTCGCAGATCGCCCTGCTGTTTGCCTACCCGAAGAACGTTGCCGTTGACCTGACGGTTCGGCAGAAGCAGGCGCTGAAGGCCATCATCGAACAGTGGAGCTGAGCATGGACAAGAATCTCTTTACCGAACTGCTCGAAAGCGTGGAGCAGGCTGGCGAGATCGCCCGCGGCGAACGCGTGCCGTCGAGGGAGTTCCATGTGGATGCCATGGGCATCAAGGAAATTCGTGCCGCTACCGGCCTGTCGCAGCCCAAGTTCGCCAAGGTGCTCGACGTGGATGTGGGCACCCTGCGCAACTGGGAACAGGGCCGGCGCGAACCCACCGGCCCGGCGCGCGCCCTGTTGCGTGCAATCCGGAACGATCCGAAGCATGTGCTGAAGGCGCTGGTGGCCTGATGCATGCGGCGGGTAGGTCCATGCCCACCCGCAGGTGCAACGCTTGATCCCTACTTCGGCTCGCTCTTGATCGCATGCCCGCCGAACTCGTTGCGCATCGCGGCGAGCAGCTTGTCGGAGAACGATTCGGTGTCGCGCGAGCGCAGGCGTTCGATCAGCGAGGCGGTGATGATCGGGGCGGGCACATCGAGGTCGATCGCCTCGTCCACGGTCCAGCGGCCTTCGCCCGAATCGACCACGTACGGTGCGATGCCGTCCATGGTGGGGTTCTTGCCCAGCGCGTCGGTGGTGAGGTCGAGCAGCCAGGAGCGCACCACGCTGCCGTAGCGCCAGATCTCGCCGATCTGGTGCAGGTCGAGGCCGAACTCCTTTTTGTGCGCGAGGATGGAGAAGCCCTCGGCGTAGGCCTGCATCAGGCCGTATTCGATGCCGTTGTGGACCATCTTGGTGAAGTGGCCCGAACCCACCGGGCCGACGCGGCCCCAGCCCTGGTTCGCGGCGGGCGCCAGCGTTTCGAAGATGGGTGCCAGCGCCGCGACGGTCTTTTCGTCGCCGCCCACCATCATGCTGTAGCCCTCCTGGAGACCCCAGATGCCGCCGCTGGTGCCGGAATCCACGTAGCCGAGGCCGTGTTCGGCGTACAGCGCGGCGCGGCGCAGCGTGTCCTTGTAGTTGGAGTTGCCGCCGTCGATCACGGTGTCGCCTTTCGACAGCAAGGGAATCAGCGCGTTGACGGTGTCGTCGGTGATCTTGCCGGCGGGCACCATCAGCCACAGCACGCGCGGCGCGGGCAGCGCCCGGACCAGCGCCGCCAGCGAGTCGGCGCCGGCCACGCCCTTGGCCGCCGCCGCCTGGCGCGCGTCGGCGCTGGGGTCGAAACCGGTGACCTTGTGGCCGCCCCGCACCAGCCGCTCCGCCATGTTGGCGCCCATCTTGCCCAGCCCGACCATGCCCAGTTCCATCGCATTGCTCCGTTTGAAGTAAGGGAAAACGGCGGCGCGGCGCGCGCCTGCCGCGAGAGTGTCAGGGCCGGCGGCCCTGCGCGTCCAGCCAGCCGCCGCCGAAGCCGGCGGCGCGCAAGCCGTCCACGATGTACCGGCAGCTGCGCAGCAGCCGCCACAGCAGGCCGCTGCGCTGGTTCTCGATCATCAGCAGGATCGGCCCGGTATTGATGCCGAAGAAGTACGGCGAGATCCAGCCGCAGGCGCTGTCGCCACCCCAGGTGGGGTTGAAGCTGGCCTCGAAGCCATAGGGGTGCTTGTCGTGCAGCGCCAGCGTGTGGATGTAGTGGTGCAGCGTGGGCAGCACGATCTCCGGCGCGAACGGCAGCGCGGCCGCCACCGCCCACGGCGACAGCGTGCCGTCGTCGAGGCCCCACGGCGCGCCGCGGCCCGCGTAGCCGTAGAACCGGCGCTCGACGCCGTCGATGCGGCGGCTGGTTTCGCCCGGGCCGTCGCTGGCGGTGATGCCCCAGCTCGACGCGCCGTAACCCTTGAGGCCCAGCGGGTTGTCGATCGCGTAGCGCTGCTGCACCAGGCAGGCGCGGCGGCTGTTCTCGAAGTAGTCGATGCCCTTGTCGCGCATGAAGGCGTCGCGGATGCCGCGGAAGTCGATCCACAGGTGCGACAGCTGGTGGGTGAACAGCGGTCCGCAGTACAGGTAGTCGAGGTCGTAGGCGTGCTTCCACTCGTAGGTGGCGGCCCAGGCCGCGAACGCGGCGGGCGGCAGCGCGTGGCTGGGCGAGCCCAGCGCCAGCACGTACAGCAGCAGGCCCTCGTCGTAGCCCTGCCAGCGGTGCGCGATGAAGCCGCTCTCCGGCCGCCAGCCGTGGCCGATGGTGCCGTCCGCGGCCTGTGCCCAGGCCCAGTCGGCGCGTCGGTACAGCAGCTCCGCCAGCTCGCGGATCTCGCGCTGCTGCGGCGTGTCGGCGCGGAAGTAGGCCGCCGCGGTGAGCATGCCGGCGAACAGGAAGGCGCTGTCCACGGTGGAGAGTTCGCACTGCCACGCGCGCCGGCCCGTGCGCATGTCGAGAAAGTGGTAGTAGAAGCCGCGATGACCCGTGGCGTCCGCCGCCTCGCCCTGCACGCTGTCGCGGAAGAAGCGCAGCGTGGCCAGCGTGCGCGCGACTGCCGTGCGCTCGTCGAGCAGGCCGCGCTCCACCGCCACCGGATACGCGGTGAGCGCCATGCCGGTGGCGGCGATGCTGGCGGGCCAGTCCGGCGCGGTCTTGTCCGCCACCAAGCCGTTGAGCGGATTCGTCTCGTACTGGAAATACGCCCAGGCCTTGTTCTGCAGATGCTGCAGCTGCGGGCCGGATTCCAGCGGGGGATGCGGGGTGGCGATGGGCATGCGGTGAAGCGCGGCGTGGTGTGCGCCGGCCAGCGTGCCCAGCGGCGTGCATTGACGCCGTGAATGCGCGCGGCCTCGCATGCTCGGCGCTTCCCCGCACGAAGCCCCGCCGATGATCGCCGCCGCGCCGCGCCACTGCCTGCTTTCCAACGGTCGCGCCACGGTGATGCTCGATCGCCACGGCGCCGGCTGGAGCCGCTGGCGCGGCCTCGCGGTGACGCGCTGGCGCGAGGACCCGACGCTCGACGACTGGGGCAGCTGGCTGCTGCTGCGCGACGAGGACAGCGGCGAGGCGTGGTCGCCCACGCGGCAGCCGTTCGGCCACGACGCGCCGGACGACGCCGTGCGGTTCGAGCCGGGCCGCGCCACGTTCCGGCGCCGCCACCTCAGCCTGCACGCCACGCTGGAGGTGGCGGTGGCCGCCGATGCCGACGTGGAACTGCGCCGGCTCGTGCTCGGCAACCACGGCGACCGCGCGCGGCATCTCGCGATCACCAGCTACGCCGAGCTGGTGCTGGGCCCGGCCGGCGCCGACGACGCGCATCCCGCGTTCTCCAAGATGTTCGTGCAGACCGAGTGGGATCCCGCGCGCGGCCTGCTGCTGGCCACGCGGCGCAAGCGCGCGAACGACGAGGCCGCGGTCTGGGCCGCGCAGGCGCTGCGCATCGTCGGCACAGTCGACACCGCCGCGCCGGAAATCGAAACCGACCGCATGGCCTTCCTCGGCCGCGGCCGCACGCTGCGCCATGCACGGGCGTTGCAGCCGGGCGCGGCGCTGGGCGGCGGCACCGGCTGCGTGCTCGATCCGGTGTTCGCGCAGCGCCGCCACTTCACCCTGGTGCCGGATGGTGAGGTGACGGTGCTGCTGTGGACGCGCCTGGCCGAGCGCCGCGACGACACGCTGACGCTCGCCGCGCAGGCGGGCGATGCGGCGGCCGCCGCGCGCCTGTTCGACGGCGCCGCGCGGCAGGCCGAGGCGCGATTGCGGCAATTCGGCATCGACGACGCGCAAGCCGCCCGCGCCGCGCACTGGCTGGATGCGCTGCTGGTCACGGACGCCGCGCAGCGCGCCGCGCCGGAAGCCATCGCGCAGGGCCGCGGCGGCGCGCCCACGCTGTGGGCGGCCGGCATCTCCGGCGATCGCCCGATCGCGCTGCTGCGCGTGCGGGGCGAGGCCGACTTGTCCCGCGTGCAGGAATTGCTGCAGGCGCAGCGGCTGTGGCGCGCGCAGCGTTTCGCGATGGACGTGGTGCTGCTCGATGCGGGCGATGCTTCGGTGCAGGCCGCACTTGCTCCGCTGCTGCAGGCGCAACGGGCGCAGCTGCAAGCCGGCGGCGAGCTGCCCAAGGCCGAGCTGTTCGCGCTGCAGGAGGGCGCGCTCGGCGACGACCTGCGCCACGGCCTGGCCTGCGCGGCGCGGCTGCTGCTGGACGCCGCTGCGGCACCGCGGCCCGCCGCTGCGGCCGTCACCGCCGCACCGGCGCCGCCGCTGCGCGCCCGCGCGCCGGCACGCGTCGCCGTCGTGGCCGACGTGGCGCCGGAGTTCCCCAACGGCATCGGCGGTTTCGTCGAGCGGGGCCGCGCCTACCGCATCGAGCTGAATGGCGACCGCTGCACGCCGCAGCCCTGGGTGAACGTGATCGCGAACCCGGGCTTCGGCTGCCTCGTCGCGGCCGAGGGCGGCGGCTACGCGTGGTCGATCAACAGCCAGCAGAACCCGCTGACGCCGTGGCCGAACGATCCGGTGAGCGACCGCCCGCACGAGGTGCTGTACCTGCGCGACGAGGACAACGGCGCGCTGTGGAGCGCCACCGCGCTGCCGATCCGCGTGGCCGGCGCGCGTTACGTCGCGACCCACGGCAAGGGCTGGAGCCGCTTCGAGACCGACGCCCACGGCGTCGCCGTGGAAGTCCTGCAATGCGTGCCGGTGGACGACCCGCTGAAGCTGGCGCGCGTGCGCCTGATCAACCGCAGCGCGCGCACGCGGCGGCTGTCGTTCACCGCCTACGTGGAATGGGCGCTGGGCCCGAACGGCGCGGTGCCCGCGCCCTTCGTGCAGACCGCGCGCGACGCGCAGACCGGCGCGCTGTTCGCGCGCAACCGCTGGCGGCCGGACTTCGGCGAGCGGGTAGCCTTCGCCGACCTCGGCGGCATGCAGCAGACGATGAGCGGCGACCGCGCGGCCTTCCTCGGCCCGCTGGGCAGCGTCGATCGTCCCGCCGCGCTGCACGGCGCCGCGCCCTTGTCCGGCCGCCTCGGCGCGGGGCTCGATCCCTGCGCCGCGCTGCAGCTGCGCGTCGAGCTGCCGCCGTACACCGAGCTCGAACTGCGCTGGCTGCTGGGCGACGCCGCCGGCGAAGCCGCGGCGCAGGCGCTGGTGGCGAAGTACCGCGCGATCGACCTCGATGCGGTGCTGGCCGCGGTCGTCGCACAATGGAACGGCCTGCTCGACGCGGTGCAGGTGCGCACGCCCGACCGCGCGCTGGACCTGCTGCTGAACGACTGGCTGCTCTACCAGGTCGTCGGCTGCCGGCTGTGGGCGCGCACCGCCTGTTACCAGGCCAGCGGCGCCTGGGGTTTCCGCGACCAGCTGCAGGACGCGATGGCGCTGTGCGTGAGCCGCCCCGACCTCGCGCGCGAACACCTGCTGCGCGCGGCCGGCCGCCAGTTCGCCGAGGGCGACGTGCAGCACTGGTGGCTGCCGCCGAACGGGCAGGGCATCCGCACCCGCATCAGCGACGACCGCGTGTGGCTGGCCTTCGTCGCCGCGCACTACGTCGAGGTCACGGGCGACACCGCGGTGCTCGACGAAACGCTGCCTTTCCTCAGCGGCCCGGCGATTCCCGACGGCGCCGCCGACGCCTATTTCCAGCCCGGCATTGCGGACGAAACAGCCAGCCTGCACGAGCACTGCGCCCGCGCGCTGGACTCCGCGCTCAAGCGCGGCGCGCACGGCCTGCCGCTGATGGGCACCGGCGACTGGAACGACGGCATGAACGCGGTGGGCGCGGGCGGCCGCGGCGAAAGCAGCTGGATGGGCTGGTTCCTGATCCGCACGATCGAGGCCTACGCGCCGCTGGCCGCGGCGCGCGGCGACGCGGCGCGCGTGCAGCGCTGGCGCGACTGCGCCACGGCGCTGCGCGCGGCGCTGGAGCAGGCCTGGGACGGCGCGTGGTACCGGCGCGGCTACTACGACGACGGCACGCCGCTGGGCTCGGCGCAAAGCGAGGAATGCCGCATCGACACCATCGCGCAGTCGTGGAGCGTGCTGGCCGGCGCCGCCGATCCCGCGCACGCGGCGCAGGCGATGGCCTCGAACGAACGCGAGCTGGTGGATCGCGAGCACCGGCTCTCGCGCCTGTTCGCGCCGCCGTTCGACCGCGCCCGGGAGAACCCCGGCTACATCAAGGGCTACCCGCCCGGCGTGCGCGAGAACGGCGGCCAGTACACGCACGGCGCGGTGTGGTCGATCTTCGCCTGGGCCGCGTTGGGCGACGGCGACCGCGCCGGCGAACTGTTCGGCTTCCTCAACCCGATCCGCCACAGCGGCGATGC
This sequence comes from Rhodanobacter denitrificans, assembly GCA_017848855.1. Lineage (GTDB taxonomy): Bacteria > Pseudomonadota > Gammaproteobacteria > Xanthomonadales > Rhodanobacteraceae > Rhodanobacter_A > Rhodanobacter_A denitrificans_B. Next base: position 35,175 of record JAFIHF010000021.1, read on the forward strand.
CGACGCGGCGGCGCGCTACCGGGTCGAACCCTATGTCTCCTGCGCCGACGTGTACTCGGTGGGCGAACTGGCCGGGCGCGGCGGCTGGACCTGGTACACCGGCTCGGCCGCGTGGCTGTACCGCGCGGGGCTGGAAGCACTGCTCGGCTTCCGCAAGCAGGGCGACGCATTGCGTCTCGACCCCTGCATACCGCGCGCGTGGCCCGGCTTCGAACTCGGCTACCGGCATCGCGGCCGCACCCGCTACGCGATCCGCGTGGAAAACCCGCGCGGCGTCTGCCGCGGCGTGACAATGCTGGAACTGGACGGCCGGCCGCTGCCCGCGGACGCAGCTGTCGCGCTGCTCGACGATGGCGGAAACCACGTGCTGCGCGTGGTGCTGGGCTGATGCACCGGAAAACCGGATCGCCCCAGGAGCGCATCCCGTGCGCGGGGGAGAGGAGTGAGTGAAGAGGAGTGAGAAGTGAGAGAGGAGCAGCACGTCACCGCGCATGCTTTCTCTATCTGCTCACTCCTCTTCACTCACTTCCTGCTTTTTCGGCGTCGTAGGGGCTGACGAGGCCGTGCGCCGACCAGCGCTTGTACTGCCACTGGTACTGGGCGAAGGCCAGCTCCACGCAGGCCTCCACGCCGCGGTTGAGCGCCGCGCAGGCCACGCCGAGGTCGGCGTCGGCGAGGCCGTCCGGCGCGGGCAGGAAGTGGATGCGGTAGCCGGCGCCCCGCGGCAGGCGCTCGGCGAACGCGTACAGCACGGTGGCGCCGGTGCGCGCGGCCAGCCGTGGCAGCAGCACCATGGTCAGTGCGTCGCGGCCGAAGAACGGCGCGAACTCGCCCTCGCCCGCGCGCGGCTTCTGGTCGGGCAGGATGCCCACCGTGCCGCCCGCGGCCAGCCGCTTGTACAGCGTGCGCACGCCGGCGCCCTCGGCGCGCACCTGCTCGGGCGCCAGCGCGCCGCGCACCTTGCGCAGCAGGCCCTCCACCGCGGCGATGCGCGGCGGGCGGTACAGGATCGCCATCGGCGTCTTGCGGCACAGCCAGTAGTTCAACAGTTCCCAGCACCCCAGGTGCGGCGCGGCGACGATCACACCCTTGCCCGCGGCCAAGGCGGCGTCGAACAGCGCCTCGCCGCGCACCTCGCGCACCAGCCGCAGGGAACGCTCGGCGCCGCTGCCCCAGATCTTCACGATCTCGGTGGCCGACTTGCCGCTCTCCGCCATCGCCGCGCGCAGCAGCGCGGCCTGCGCGGACGCATCCAGCCCGGGCCGGGCGATCGCGAGGTTCACCGCCACGTGCTGCGCGGTGCGCGTGCGCCGCCACAGCGCGAGGCGGCCCAGCCCGGCGCCGGCGGCCTGCAGCGCGCGCAGCGGCAGCAGGGCGAACAGGCGCAGCAGGAGATAGAGGAGGTACATGTCGGCACGCATCGGCGCAGTGTACGGGATGGCCGCGCTTCCACCGGCCGCATGGCGCGCTTATGCTGCGCACTTCGTCTCCCGCCGAGTCGCCATGATCGCCCTGATCCAGCGTGTGCTCTCCGCCCGTGTCGAGGTCGAAGGCGAAACCGTGGGGGCGATCGGCCCGGGCCTGCTGGCGCTGGTGGCGGTGGAGCCGCACGACGGCGAGCCGCAGGCGCAGCGCATGCTGCAACGCCTGCTCGGCTATCGCGTGTTCGCCGACGAGGCCGGCAAGATGAATCGCTCGCTCGCCGACACCGGCGGCGGCCTGCTGCTGGTGAGCCAGTTCACGCTCGCCGCCGACACCCGCTCCGGCATGCGCCCCAGCTTCACCGGCGCGGCGCCGCCCGAGCACGGCCGGCGCTGGTTCGAGCGGCTGCTGGAACTGGCGCGCGCCGCGCATCCCGAGGTGGAAACCGGGCGCTTCGGCGCCCATATGGTGGTGAGCCTGGTCAACGACGGGCCGGTGACGTTCCGGCTCGATACCGGCTGAACGCCTGGCGCCGTCCTCGTCACGCAAGCCCGCGATCTGGCGCGATTTTTGCTGTCGGTTCCGGCGGCGTTCCGGCGGAATTTCCACCTTGAAAACTGGTCAAAAAAGCAGCACATCGCTATAATGTCCGGTTCTTGAACCCTGCGGCGGTCGGTGAATGAACAACAAAGTCCACGAGCAACAGTCCGAAATCAAGGCGCTCATCGCCAAGGGCCTTGAGCAGGGTTACCTCACCTACGCCGAGATCAACGATCACCTGCCCGACGACATCGTCGACCCGGAGCAGATCGAGGACATCATGGCGGTGCTCAAGGGCGTCGGCATCGAGGTACACGACGCTGCGCCGGACGCCGACCCGCTGGCCGACACCGCCGCCGCCGGCAGCGGCGACGACGAGGCCGCCGCCGAGGAAGCCGTCGCCCTGCTCTCCGCCGTGGACGCCGAGGTGGGCCGCACCACCGACCCGGTGCGCATGTACATGCGCGAGATGGGCACGGTCGAGCTGCTCACCCGCGAGGGCGAGATCGCGATCGCCAAGCGCATCGAGGAAGGCCTGGCCCAGGTGCAGCAGGCGCTGGCCAGCTTCCCGCTGACGATCGAGCTGCTGCTGGAGGAATACGACCAGCACCTGGACGGCAAGCGCCGCTTGAGCGAGATCCTCGCCGGCTTCCTCGACCTGGAAGCCGCCGCCGACGCCGCCCGCCTCGAAGCCGAGGAAGCCGCCGCCGCGGCCGCCGAGAACGGCGAGGAGAGCGAGGGCGACGAGGACGCCGACGACGAGGAGAGCGCGGAGGACGAGGAGGCCGTAGCCAGCGGCCCCGATCCGGAAGAGGTCAAGCGCCGCATGGAACTGCTGCGCGACCACTACGCGAAGTTCCAGAAGGCCGCGCCCAAGGCCGCCGGTATCACCGACAAGAAGATCGTGAAGCTCCGCGACCAGATGGCCGAGGAGTTCTTGAAGCTCAAGCTGCCCAGCGCGCTGATCGACGGCTTCGTGCGCAAGCTGCGCGAGGTGGTGGGCGACATCCGCCACCACGAGCGCGCGCTGATGGACATCTTCGTCAAGCAGGTGAAGATGCCCAAGGCCGAGTTCCTCAAGGCCTTCCCCAGCAACGAGGGCAACCTCGAGTGGGCGGCCGAGCTGGGCCGCAAGCGCCAGAAGTGGTCGCCCAACATCAAGACCCACCGCGAGGCGATCGACGCCGAGCAGGAGAAGCTCGCCGCGATCGAGCGCAAGCTGTTCCTGCCGCTCACCGACATCAAGGAAATCAACCGCGCCATGGCTTCGGGCGAGGCCAAGGCCCGCCGCGCCAAGAAGGAGATGGTGGAGGCGAACCTGCGCCTGGTGATCTCGATCGCCAAGAAGTACACCAACCGCGGCCTGCAGTTCCTGGATCTCATCCAGGAAGGCAACATCGGCCTGATGAAGGCGGTGGACAAGTTCGAATACCGCCGCGGCTACAAGTTCTCGACCTACGCCACGTGGTGGATCCGCCAGGCCATCACGCGCTCGATCGCCGACCAGGCGCGCACCATCCGCATCCCGGTGCACATGATCGAGACGATCAACAAGCTCAACCGCATTTCCCGCCAGATGCTCCAGCAGTACGGCCGCGAGGCCACGCCGGAGGAGCTGGCCAAGGAAATGGACATGCCCGAGGACAAGATCCGCAAGGTGCTGAAGATCGCCAAGGAACCGATCTCGATGGAGACCCCGATCGGCGACGACGAGGACTCGCACCTGGGCGACTTCATCGAGGACAGCAACGCCTCCTCGCCGATCGAGTCGGCCACCGAAACCGGCCTGATGGAAACCGTGCGCGACGTGCTCGCCGGCCTCACCCCGCGCGAGGCCAAGGTGCTGCGCATGCGCTTCGGCATCGACATGAACACCGACCACACGCTGGAAGAAGTCGGCAAGCAGTTCGACGTCACCCGCGAGCGCATCCGCCAGATCGAGGCCAAGGCGCTGCGCAAGCTGCGCCACCCGTCGCGCTCCGAGCAGCTGCGCTCCTTCCTCGACGTGGATTGATCCTTCTTGCGCCCCTCTCCCGCGAGCGGGAGAGGGGTTGGGGAGAGGGGCTCTGTTTTCGCGTTGTCGCTGGATTCAAAGCGGTTTCGAGCGCCTGCCGGCGCCCGAGTTACTTCTCCTTTGCTTGTCCAAAAGAGAAGTAACCAAGAGGAAACGACACCCCGCGGCGCCGCTCTCCGGGCATCCTGCCCTGCGAGTCCGTGAGTCGGGGCCGGGCTTTTCGAGCGGGCTCCTGCCCGCGCGAAAAGGCGTTGCCATCCCTGGCAACGCCCGCTGCGCGGCCTTGTCGTCCCCGCCTCACCGTCGCCGAGGGGCCCCGGGAAAAGCAGCGCGCTCCAAGCGCGCAGAAGCAACGGCCAGAGCCAAACCCAAAGCTCAGAGCAAAGGCATTGGGCCCCAGCTTGACCAGCCTTCGGCTGTTGAAAAGCGCCTCGCTGGGGCGACGAGCTTTATGTCCTCAGTTTCCAGATACGTCGCGGGGTGGCCACTGTGGGGCGACGTGTCGGCGGGAGTTGGTCCAATCCCCTCGACACAGCGGGCTTGTAGGGTCGGCGGATTGAACCAGGCCATTTCTCTTGGCTACTTCTCTTTGGGCCAGCAAAGAGAAGTAGCTCGGGCGCCGGCAGGCGACCGAAACCGCTTTGTCGCTTGCGAAATCGCACGATCCTAAGCCGCTCTCTCGCCAGCGGATGGATTGGAGAGAGGGTAACGACCACCACCACTTCGGGATGCGGCATTCCGGGCGTAGCGCTCGCGGCGCGGAAATGCCACAGTTCCGGCCACCGGCAGGGGCCACCGGCAGCACCGAAACGACCCCAGGAGCGCGCAACCCCATGATGCCAACGCCATCCACCGTTGCCGCACCCGCGGCGGCGAGCCGCTACGACCGCACCACGATCGTGCTGCACTGGCTCACCGCGCTGCTGGTGCTCACGTTGTTCACGCTGGCCATGCTGTGGGACTTCGCGCCCCGCGACACGCGCAAGCAGATGCAGTCCCTGCATATCTCGCTGGGCATCGTGCTCGCCGTGGTCGTCGCGGTGCGGCTGGCGTGGCGCGCCACGCGCGGCCGGCGGCTGCCGCTGGCCGTGGCGGGGCTGCAAGGCAAGGCGGCCAAGGCGGTGCATTACCTGCTCTACCTGCTGCTGGCGACGCAGGTGGTGCTCGGCTTCAGCTGGCGCTGGGCGCAGGCCGAAGCGTTCCAGTTCTTCGGGCTGTTCCCGCTGCGCTTCGCCGACGTCGGGAACAAGCCGCTGGCGCACACCCTCGGCGACCTGCACGACGCCGTCGGCTGGACCATCGTGATCGTGGCCGGCCTGCATGCCGCGATGGCGCTGGTCCACCACTACGTGCTCAAGGACGGCGTGCTGCGGCGGATGCTGGTCGGGAGCGGGACATGAGCCGCCTGCACCGGGAATCGCATCGGACGAGCCGGGCCGGCTGGCTGCGCGCCGCGGTGCTGGGCGCCAACGACGGCATCATCTCCACCGCCAGCCTGATCCTCGGCGTGGCCTCGGCCGCCTCGGGCCGTGGTGAGGTGCTGCTTGCCGGCCTCGCGGGCTGGGTCGCCGGCGCCATGTCGATGGCGGCGGGCGAATACGTCTCGGTGAGTTCGCAGTCGGACACCGAACATGCCGACCTGGCGCGCGAGCGCCGCGAGCTGGCGGAAGACCCGGCGTCGGAAGCGAAGGAGCTGGCCCAGATCTACGTGACGCGCGGCTTGACCAGGGAGCTGGCGCAGCAGGTGGCGGAGCAGCTGATGGCTCACGATGCGCTCAGCGCCCACGCGCGCGACGAGCTGGGCATTTCCGAGTTCACGACCGCGCGCCCGGTGCAGGCCGCGCTGACCTCGGCCGCGACCTTCTCCGTCGGCGCCGCCGCACCGCTGCTGCTGGTGCTGGCGGCACCGGAGTCCCGGATGGTGCCGGTGGTGGCCGTGGGCTCGATCCTGGGCCTGGCACTGCTCGGCGTGGCCGGCGCCCGGACCGGCGGCGCCGATGCCCTGAAACCGGCGATCCGCGTCGTGCTGTGGGGCGCCCTGGCCATGGCGCTGACCGCCGGCATCGGCTTGCTGGCCGGCAAGGCCGTGTAGCGGGAAGCTGCGCGCGCCGGCCGCGCAGGCGGCACCGCCTCAACCCATGTCGTAGAAGAACTGCTCGCTCACCACCTTGCCGGCGCGCACGTGGTACACGCCGATCTCGGACATTTGCTCGCGGCCGCGGCCCTTGAACGTCACGTCCATCGACATCGCCACGCTGAACCAGTCGCCGGCCACCAGCGGATCGCTGACGGTGCCGCCATGCATCGTCTCCACCATCGCGGCGAACTGGCGGCCCTTCGCATAGATCGCCTCCAGCCCTTTCGCGTCGCCCAGCGCACCCGCCGGCGCGCCCGGCATCTCGATGCTCACCGCATCCTGCGCATACAACTCCCGCTGCGCCTGCTCGTACTCGCCCTTGCGGCACAACTCGACCAAACGCTTCGCCACGGCTTCGGCGTTCATGGGGAGATCCCCACCGGGATGGAGCGAACAGCCTACGCCCTCCTGCTGACAAGGTTCTGTCAGCAGCCTGGATCGGCTCGACGCTCACATTCCCTGCCGCTACCATGCCAAGTTCATCGCGACGAGCGTGGCACGCATCATGGCGCTCGTTGTTGCGTTTTCAGTGGGCCTGTAGCACAGCGGTTAGTGCAGGGGACTCATAATCCCTTGGTCGAAGGTTCGAATCCTTCCGGGCCCACCACTTTCCTCAGCACATCCCTCTTGTGCGGGAAACCATAAAGTGACCGCTTTGGCCACTTTATGGTTTCGTTGAAAAGTGGGGTCGGCCAGATGCAGCTCGACTTGTCGCAGTACGGTTTGAAGCAAGATTCAGTCTGGAGAACGTCCGGGAGCTTCTGATCGCGCTGCCAACTTTCCCGGAGCAGGGCGCATCGTCTTCCACCTCGACGTTCAGTGCGGTCGACTGCTGAAGCTCCGCAACGAAGACGAACAGGCCATCGATCTGCTCAAGAAACACAGCAGTACGCCGATCCCCGCTGCTGTCACCGGCAAGATCGACATGCGCAACCGGACATTGGAGACAACTGCATGAAGCAACAACTGTCGCGCTCGGAGATCGTGATGTTGCTGATCCGGCACGGCTTTGTTCGGGACAGCAGGCCGCAGGTGCATGCCGAAGCGTGGACATGGCATGACGAGCGGATCTATCTCAAGAGCGGCAACCGCTTTCCGTTAGTCATCGATCCAAAGCATGAGATCCGGTTGTGCGTGCTGTTGTCTGTGCCGGGCGTCGTGGGCAGCCCAGAGCGTTATGCCCACAACAGCAACTTCACCGGCTTCGATCGACGGATGCATACCGGCAAGACGCCGATTGCATACGGGCTGGATTTCGGTTTCCAGTCGGTGGCGGCATTGGATGCATTCCTCGAAGTCGTTGCAGGCAAGGCGGTTGTGCTGCCAAGTGCAGCAGTAGACATAGAGAGCGCCACCGACCTGCCCGAGCGCGAGACCGAGCGTCAGGCTGTGATCGCGGCCCGGCGGGGGCAAGGCTTGTTTCGCGAATTGCTGGACCAGCGCTGGGGAAATTGCGCAGTAACGGCGTGCGCGACGCGAGAGTTGCTACGTGCCTCTCACATTCGCCCGTGGCGTGAATCCAGTAACGCCGACCGGCTCAACCCGGACAACGGCCTGCTGCTGGCGGCGCATCTGGATGCGGCGTTCGACCAAGGGCTGATCAGCTTCGCCAACGACGGGTGCATCCTCATCCATGCGCGCCTGCCAAGCGCTGATGCGGAGGCCATCGGTATCTCGGCGGGGATGCGGCTGCGCGAAGTCCGGTCGGGGCATCGGCCGTTTCTCGCGCGCCATCGCGAGCTGCATGGATTTCCACCTTCGCGGCAATAACGAGGTGAAGGCGGTTTCGCGTTTCCATGCACCCGCGCCAGATTCGTTCAGAGTCTCTGCCACCAGCCGGCGGCGCTTGTTGCATGTTGCCTTTTTGGCCACATTCGTTGCCCAATGAGCAACACTTCCGCCCTGATGGACCTGCTGTTTCCCGCCAAACGCCAACGGGTGTTGGCGCAGCTGTTGCTGGAGCCCGATGCCAGCCTGCATCTGCGCGAGCTGGCGCGGCTCACCGGCAGCCATGCCGGCACGCTGGGCCGTGAGCTGGACAAACTGACGGAGGCGGGGCTGGTGTTGCGCAGCGAGCAGGGCAACCAGGTGCGCTACCAGGCCAATGCGCAGTGCCCGCTCTTCCCTGAGCTGGCAAGCATGTTCCGCAAGACGCATGGCATGGTGCCGCTGCTGCGCGAGGCGTTGGCGCCGCTGGCCGGACAGGTTCGGCTGGCGCTGGTGTTCGGCTCGATGGCGCGAGGGACGCAGGTGGCCGGCAGCGATATCGACCTGCTGGTGGTGGGCGAGGTGGGTTTCGGCGAGTTGGTGCAGGCGCTGTATCCGGTGCAGCAGGCGCTGCAGCGCGAGATCAATCCGGCGCTCTACGCGCCGGCGGAGTTTCGACGGCGGGCGCGGGAGGGCGAGGCGTTCGTTCGCCAGTTCCAGCAGAACCCGAACGTGTTCCTGAAGGGAGACAGGAATGACCTTGCAGAACTTGCTGGCGATCAGGCGGCTGCTGGCGCACGCGCCTGACGCGACCGCGATCCGCAAATTGCTGGAGGCCGCGCGGCGCAACCTGGCCGATGCGCGCGTCGCCGCGATCAGCACGGACAACCGCTTCGATGCGGCCTACAAGTGCCTGATGCAGTGCGCGATGCTGGGTTTGTGGGCGAGCGGTTATCGCACTGCGACCAGTCAGCCAGGCCATCACCAGACCGCGATCCAGTGCCTCACGCTGACCATGGAGGTACCGCCGGCGACGGTGATCGTGCTCGATGCCCTGCGCAAGCAGCGCAATCTGAGCGACTACGAGGGCGACCCGATCTCGGGGGAGCGACAGGTGCGTCGCCGTTGGATATTGCGTGCACCTCGTCAGCCGAAACCAGTCAGACGTTCTTCATCACGGCCGCTGCTCCTCGTGCGGTTCCGGATGGCTCCGATGCAGCGGCTCAAGCCATATCGGCGAACCCCGGACAGCTCACCCTTCCCAGCCAGTCCTCCAGCTGCTGCAGCACCTGGCCGCGGCCGGGTTCGGCTTCGTTGAACAGCTCGTGGTACAGCGCCGCGAAGTAGCGCGTGGTGAGGCATTTCGTGCGCGAGGCGGCGGTGGAGAAATCGCGGCTGCCGCTGGCGTCGACCAGCGCGTCGTCGCCGGCCACCAGCAGCAGGGTGGGCAGGTCGAGCCGACCGGCGTCGGCGATGCAGGAGGCGCCGGCGCGGAAGATGAAGTCGGCGAGACGCGGGCTGACGCGGTCGTGGCACAACGCGTCGGCGCGGTAGGCGGCGACGACCCGCGGGTCGTGGCTGAGGCGTTCGAGGTCGAGACCGTTGCGCAGGCGCAGGTTCGGCGCAAGGCGCGCCAGGGTCGCGGCCAGCCGGCGCAGGGCGGGCGAGGCGTGGCTGCGCAGCGCGGGCGAGGACAGCACCAGCGCCTTCGGCGTGATGCGCTCGTCCAGCACCGCGCGCAGCGCGACCAAGCCGCCCATGCTGTGACCGAGCAGCAGCGGCGCGCTGCCCAGCGTGCGTGCGTAGTCGGCGTATACCACGGCGAGATCCGCCAGCAGGTCGTCGGGATGACGGAGTACGCCGCGCGGTCCGGGGCTTTCGCCGTGGCCGCGCTGGTCGTAGCTGCGCACGGCGTGGCCCTGCGCGTTGAACCAGCGCGCGAGGCGGTCGTAGCGGCCGGCGTGTTCGCCCAGCCCGTGCACGATCAGCACGCCGCCGCGCGCCTGCGGCAGCGGCCAGTCGTGCAGGCGCAGGGGTTGGCCGTCGGGGGTACTCAACCACGACTCTTGCTGCTGGCCGGCTTCGGCACGGTCTTTTTGCACGTCAAACCTCATCCCGGGATTTCGTCGATCTGCTTTGATCACTGCGCATGCCCCGCCCAACGGCGCCGGGGAATGGTCGATCAAGGGTCGCTGATCCGCAGGTCCTTCGTCAGCAGGTCGAGCTTGCGCTTCATCTCGTCCTGCGAGTGGCTGCCTTCCACCCCGTAGAACGGGCTGTACAGCACGGTCGGACTCCCGGCATCGGCGACAGTGGAAGCAGCGACGCCGTTGATCTTCATCAAACCATCCTCCTGGCGCGCCACGGCGTTGTAGGGATAACTGCGCTGCGACACTTTCTGCCACGTGCTGGTCAGGTCTTCTTCCAGCCCAGCCGGCGGCGCGACGAAACGCTGCACGACCACGTTGTTCTTGTCGTCGGAGGCCGGGGTTTTCCATACCACCACCGCGCCGACGTCCCAGGCCGGCTTTTGCTTGTCCAGCAGGAATCGAAAGCCCAAATACAGCAGGTTGTCCGGCTTGATGGGCTGCAGTTCGGGCGTGTACGAGAAGGCCATCCGCTGCGAGGCGTAGCCGAAACGATGGTCGTAGTCGAACTCGACGCGGATGTTCCGGAACGCCGCCGGCAACAGGGCCGGCATCGCGAGGAATTGCTTCCACTGGGCCAGCGTGCCTTCGTAGGTGACGTAGACGAAATTGCTCAGCTCGTCCATGTCGAGTCTGGCGTCGTGCTCCCCGGACGCGGGAACCAGCCGGGTCAGCATCACGGTGCCGTCGGGTACCGGCAAGGAATAGAAGATCATCAGGGTGTTGGCATAGGGCAACGGCCAGACTTCGACATGCCATGGACGCTGCCAGCGATCCATGCGCACCGTCTCGAAGCTCGGCTTTCCGAACGAGGTGATCTTGACGTTCTCGCTGCCTATCGCGCGCTGGAACATGCCGGTCTTGGCCATCAGGTCCATGCGTACCTTCGCGTCGGCATAGAACCGGGTGGCGTCAACGCCATCGGGGCGGCGCAGGTGTGCCAAGCCATTGCGGCCCACGCCACCCACGTGCAGATAGCCGTTGCCATCCAGCGGAAGGCGCTGTGTGCCGCTGCCATCGAGGCTCCATTCGCCGGTGCTTCCGCGCCTGATCAGATGCGGAAAGGCGCTCAACTGCGTCTGCTGGTACAGCAATCTGGCGGAGCCCTGGCCATTGGGAAACAGGTTGGGCGACTCCTTCGCCAACAGTGCCTTGATCTGCTCGTCGCTGAAGGCGTCGAAATGTTTTTGGTACTCGCGGTAGAACTGCGCAAGGCTGAGCGGCAGCTTGAACTGCGCCTTGAGGGTGCCATTCTGGCGCGCGTCGAACAGATCGAGCTGGTAGGCGCCGCGGACGTCCATGACCGCCTGGCCCTCGGGCGCGGCGATTATTTCGCGGATCGGCAGCGCATAGTTCAGATTCTCGTTGGCCGACTTCATCAGCACGATGCCGATCAGCCTGCCGTTCGCGTCGAGCAGCGGGCCACCGCTGTTGCCGGGCGATGCCGCCGCAGAGAAACGCATCCATTTCCAGCGGCCGTCCTGTTCCTCCGGGGTATCCGAGGTGTAGAGGCCGTCGCGGATCACCACGCCGGTACCCAGCGCATTGCCGACCGCATACACCACCTCGTTCAACGTCGGCTTCGAATTGACCTCGAGCGCGGCTGCCGCGGCTGGCTGCTCGGCCAGCGTGAACACCACGAAATCCTGCTGCAGCGAGAACTTTTCGACCTTGCCGATGGCATACACGCGGCCGGTGGCGTCGCGCAGCGCAGGCTCGCCCCACAGGCTGTTGATGCCGACCTGCAGCACATGTGCTGCCGTGACGTAGCGGTTGTTGCCCAGCGCGAAGGCGGTGCCGACCGAATAGTACTTGTCGGTGCGCTCCTGGTAGGGCAGCAAGTCCAGCGGCAGCGGTTTCTCGTAGGTCAGCGGATCGGCGGTCGGCTTGGCCGCCACTACCTCGAAAGTGGCGGCCTGGATCTTCGGCAGCAGGGCGGAGTCGAGACTCGCCGCATGCGCCGTCGATACGCCCAGCCCCGACACCCATACCAGCACGCCGATCCGGCGGATCGCCCTATCGCACCATGTACGCATACGTGTCCTTCGCATGGAGGCGCGGCCCGCGGACTCCCCTCGGCATCCTCGCGGGCGGCAGCCAGCATGCATCTTGGCATGGCGCCGCAGCGCTTGCATGGCAGGCGGCGGCCGTTGCGCATGCGGAATGCGGGCAAGCGCGTGGTGGCGAACGGCGCGCGTAGAATCGAAAGCCCCGACTGCCACCGCGCCCCTGCCTGCATGCAAGCGGATGCCTCCCCGCTGAGCGGCTTCCATCCCGCCGTCGCCGCCTGGTTCGACAGCCGCTTCGCCGCGCCCACCGCGGCGCAGGCGCAGGCGTGGCCGGCGATCCGCGCGGGCGGCCACGTGCTGGTGGCCGCGCCCACCGGCTCGGGCAAGACGCTCACCGCCTTCCTCGCCGCGATCGACGCGCTGGTGTGCGAGGGCGTGGCGCACGGCGGCGCGCTGCCGGACGAGACGCGGGTGGTCTACGTGTCACCGCTGAAGGCGCTGTCGAACGACATCCACGTCAACCTGGAAGAGCCGCTGGCAGGCATCCGTGCCGAACTGGAAAAGCTGGCCTTGCCCGAGGTGGCGATCCGCACCGCCGTGCGCACCGGCGACACGCCGCAGACCGAGCGCGCGTGGATGCGCAAGACGCCGCCGCACATCCTGGTGACCACGCCGGAGTCGCTGTACATCCTGCTCGGCTCCGCCTCCGGCCGCGAGATGCTGAAGAACACGCGCAGCGTGATCGTGGACGAGATCCACGCCGTGGCCGGCAGCAAGCGCGGTGCGCACCTGGCGCTGACGCTGGAGCGGCTGGAGGCGCTGTGCCAGCGGCGGCTGCAGCGGATCGGGTTGTCGGCGACGCAGAAGCCCATCGAAGAAGTGGCCGACTTTCTGGTCGGCACAACATCACCCTCTCCCCTTTGGGGTACGCGGGGAGCGGCCATGGATGGCCGCGGCTCTGAGGAGCGAGGAGAGGGTGGGGGTGAGGGGACAACCTCGCCGCAGTCTCCATCGGAGCGCACTCTTGGCGACGTTCCCGCGAGCACCCGCCCCTCACCCTGCCCTCTCCCCGACGGGGAGAGGGAAAACATCGCGATCATCGACACGGGCCACACGCGCAAGCGCGACCTCGCCCTCGAACTCACCCCGCTGCCGCTCGAAGCGGTGATGTCGAACGACGCCTGGGCGCTGCTCTACGATCGCCTCGCCCAGCTGGTGCAGGCGCATCGCACCACGCTGGTGTTCGTCAACACGCGGCGGCTGGCCGAGCGGGTGGCGCGGCACCTGTCCGAGCGGCTGGGCAAGCAGGCCGTGGCCGCACACCACGGCAGCCTCGCCAAAGAGCAACGCCTCGACGCCGAGCAGCGGCTGAAGCGCGGCGAGCTGGCGGTGCTGGTGGCCACCGCCTCGCTGGAGCTGGGCATCGACATCGGCGACGTGGACCTGGTCTGCCAGCTCGGTTCGCCGCGTTCCATCGCGGCTTTCCTGCAGCGCGCGGGGCGCTCCGGCCACCATATCGGCGGCACGCCGAAGGCGCGGCTGTTTCCCACCACGCGCGACGACCTGGTGGAATGCGCGGCCCTGCTCGACGCCGTGCGCCGCGGTGAACTCGATGCGCTGGTGCAGCCGCCGCAACCGCTGGACGTGCTGGCGCAGCAGCTGGTGGCCGAGGTGGCCTGCCGCGAGTGGGACGAGGATGCGCTGTACGCGCTGGTGCGCGGCGCGTATCCGTATCGCGCGCTGTCGCGGGCGGACTTCGACGCCGTGGTGCGCATGCTGACCGAGGGCTTCACCACCCGCCGCGGCGCGCGTGCGGCCTACCTGCATCGCGACGCCGTGCATCGCCGCCTGCGCGCGCGGCGCGGCGCGCGGCTGGTGGCGCTCACCTCCGGCGGCGCGATCCCCGACACCGCCGACTACCTCGTGGTGCTGGAGCCGCAAGGCACCGTGGTCGGCTCGGTGCACGAGGACTTCGCGGTGGAGAGCCTCGCCGGCGACATCTTCCAGCTCGGCAACACCAGCTACCGCATCCTGCGCGTGGAGCGTGACCGCGTGCGCGTGGAAGACGCCCACGGCGTGCCGCCCAGCATCCCGTTCTGGCTGGGCGAGGCGCCGGGGCGCACCGACGAACTCTCGTTCGCGGTGTCGCGGCTGCGCGAGGAGGTCGATGCTCTGCTCCCCTCTCCCCCCGGGAGAGGGGTCGGGGGTGAGGGTTCGGTGCTCGCCGAACCTTCCAGCACAGCCGAACCCTCACCCCCAACCCCTCCCCCGGAGGGGGAGGGGAGTAAAGCCCGTGCATTGGCGTGGCTGCGCGACGAACTCGGCCTCGGCGAAGCCGCCGCGCAACAATTGCTCGACTACCTCGCCAGCGCGAAGGCCGCACTCGGCGTGCTGCCCACGCAATCCACCCTGGTGTTCGAGCGCTTCTTCGACGAATCCGGCGGCACCCAGCTCGTCATCCACGCGCCGTTCGGCAGCCGCATCAACCGCGCCTGGGGGCTGGCGCTGCGCAAGCGCTTCTGCCGCCAGTTCAACTTCGAGCTGCAGGCCGCGGCCACCGAGGACGCGATCGTGCTGTCGCTTTCCACCAGCCACAGCTTTCCGCTGGAGGAAGTCGCGCGCTACCTGCACTCGAACACGGCCGAGCATGTGTTGATCCAGGCCCTGCTCGACGCGCCGCTGTTCCCCGCGCGCTGGCGCTGGAACGCGGTCACCGCGCTGGCGCTGCCACGCTTCGCCGGCGGCAGGAAGGTGCCGCCGCAGCTGCAGCGCATGAAGAGCGAGGACCTGCTCGCCGCGGTGTTCCCCGACCAGGTCGCCTGCCTCGAAAACATCGTGGGCGAGCGGCAGATTCCCGACCACCCGCTGGTGGCACAGACCCTGCACGACTGCCTGCGCGAGGCGATGGACGTGGACGGCCTGCTGCGCCTGCTGCGGCGACTGGAAGATGGCGCGATCCGCCTCGTCGCGCGCGACCTCGCCGCGCCCAGCCCGCTCGCCGGCGCGGTGCTCAACGCCGCGCCCTACGCCTTCCTCGACGACGCGCCGCTGGAGGAACGCCGCACCCGCGCCGTGCGCCAGGATGTTCCCGCCAACGCCGGCGACCTCGGCCGGCTCGATCCCGACGCCATCGCTGCGGTGCGCGCGGAGGCATGGCCCGCGGTGCGCAGCGCGGACGAGATGCACGAGGCGCTGGATGCGCTGGGTGGCATCACGGTGGACGAAGCGGCGGCGAACGAGGGCTGGAGCGACAAGCTGGAAAAGCTGGCGCACGACCAGCGCGCCACGCGTCTTCAACTCCCTCTCCCCCTGCTCATGGCAGGGGGAGAGGGTCGGGGTGAGGGGGGAGCTCTTGTTTCTACGACAACAGGGCGAGGCAAGGCCCCCCTCACCCCACCCTCTCCCCCAACAAAGTTGGGGGAGAGGGAGAAAAGCCAGGTCTGGACCAGCGCCGAAAAACTGCCGCTATGGCAAGCCGTGCATCCCGACGCTGCGTTGAAGCCCGCCATCGCCGCGCCCGCCGAATACGCCGCGCAAGCCTGGACCCGCGAAGACGCGCTGCGCGAGCTGGTGCGCGGCCGACTGCTGGGCCTGGGGCCGGTGACGGTGGCGGCGCTGGCCGCATCGCTGGGCGTGGCGCCGGCCGAGGTGGACGCCGCGCTGCTGCGCCTGCAAGGCGAGGGCTACGTGATCCAGGGCCGCTTCGATCCCGCGCTCGACGCGACGCAGTGGTGCGAGCGCCACCTGCTGGCGCGCATCCACCGCTACACGCTGGGCCGGTTGCGGCGCGAGATCGAGCCGGTGAGCCGGCGCGAGCTGATGCGCTTCCTGCTCGACTGGCAGCACGCGAGTCCCGCCACGCAGCTGCGCGGCCCCGATGCGCTGCCGGCCGTGCTGGCGCAGCTGGAGGGCTACGAAGCGGCGGCCGGCGCGTGGGAAGCAGAAATCCTGCCCGCACGCATCGCCGACTATTCGGCGAGCTGGCTGGATGAATTGTGCCGCGCCGGTCGCATCGCCTGGAGCCGCCTGCGCGCGGGCGGCGGCAGCGGCCCGGTGCGCGCCACGCCGATCGTGCTGCTGCCGCGCCGGCAATTGGCCGTCTGGACGGCCATCGCGCAGGCCTCCGAGCCGCAGGACAGCCTGCTGTCCTCGCGCGCGCAGGCGGTGGCCGACGCGCTGCGCGAACACGGCGCGCTGTTCTTCGACGAGCTGCAGTCCAGCGTGCACCTGCTGCGCACCGAGCTGGAGGATGCGCTGGGCGAACTGGTCGCCGCCGGCCGCGTCAGCTCGGACAGCTTCGCCGGCCTGCGCGCCCTGCTGCTGCCCGCGGCGAAGCGCGAGGCGCCGCGGCACCGGCGCATACGGCGGCATGTGTTCGGCGGGATCGAGGATGCGGGGCGCTGGTCGCTCGTCCGTTCTTCCCTTCTCCCCGTTGGGGAGACAAATCGGCAGGACAGCCGATTTGCACGGCGCGAGCCGCCCGAAGGGCGAGGGCCAGGGATGGCCCGAGTGCAGGTGCCCGGCAGAGCCTGCCCCGGACTTGATCCGGGGGCGGATGAGGGGCGGGTGCTCGCGGAAGCACAGCTTGATGCGGACAGTGGCAAGAATGTCCCCTCACCCCAACCCTCTCCCCAAAGGGGAGAGGGAGAACATCTGGAGCACATTGCGCGCGCCCTGCTCGCCCGCTACGGCGTGGTGTTCTGGCAGTTGCTGGAGCGCGAGGCGCCGTGGCTGCCGCGCTGGCGCGAGTTGTCGCGGGTGTATCGGCGGCTGGAGGCGCGCGGCGAGATTCGCGGGGGGCGTTTCGTGGAAGGGCTGGTGGGCGAGCAGTTCGCCTTGCCGGAGGCGATCGCGCCGCTGCGCGCGATCCGCCAGCGCGCGGACGAGGGCGCGCTGGTCGTGGTGGGCGGTTGCGATCCGTTGAATCTGGTGGGCAGCGTGCTGGCCGGCGACAAGGTGCCCGCGGTGCCGGGCGCGCGCGTGCTCTACCGCGACGGCCTGCCGCTGGCGGCGCAGGTGGCGGGCAAGTTCGTGCCGCTGGCGGAGCTGTCCGCCGCGGAGACGCAGGCGGCGCGGCAGGCGTTGCAGTTGCGCGGCGCGCTGCGCCTCACAGCTTGAGGTAGATGCGCCGCCGGTCCATCCACCACACGATGGCCCACCAGCACGCCACGAATACGACGGCGTAGGCCAGCGAGGCGAGCTGGTCGCCGCCCCAGGGCGCGATCCAGCGGGCGAAGCCGCGTTCGTAGATCGGCTGCTGCCAGCCCAGCGCGGGCAGCGCCACCTGCATGAGTTCCGAGCCCGCATAGGCGGCGATCGCGTTGACGCCGAAGCGGCGGCCCAGCGCCGGCCAGCCGTGCAGGTCGATGAGCCAATGGCAGGCGAGCAGCGCCAGCATCGCCCAGCCGCCGGTCCACAGCACGAACGAGGGCGTCCACAGGTTCTTGTTGAACGGCAGCCACGTCGAACACAGCCAGCCCAGCGCCACGGCCACCACGCCGGCGACGAGTAGAACCTTGAGCTTGCGCGCCCGCAGCCACACGCCGGCGACCAGCCCGAGCAGGCTGCTGGCGATGGACGGCAGGGTGCTGAGCAGGCCTTCGGGGTCGTGCACCTGGCCGGTGGCGGGGTTGTGATCCCACACGTAATGGCCGAACACCGCGCCGTCGACGCGGTCGACGATGTTGCTCCACTGGTCCAGCGTGCCGCCTGCCAGCAGCAGGATGGCGTAGCCCACCAGCAATGCCGCGATGGCGATCCACCATGCGCGTTTGGGCGTATAGACGGCCATGGCCGCCACAACCGCGAAGCACACGGCGATGCGCTGCAGTACGCCGGGCCAGCGCATGTCGCGGCCCGGCAGCCACCACGCCGCCAGCGCGTTGATCGCCAGCCCCAGTGCGAGGATGCGCAGCGCGCGCCACAGCGCCGCGTTGCGCAACACGGCCGGCGCCGCGCCCTGCTCCAGCCGCGGCAGGATCGCCAGCGCCACCGACACGCCCATCACGAACAGAAAGAACGGGAACACCAGATCGGTGGGCGTGCAGCCGTTCCAGGCCGCGTGCTCCAGCGGCGGATACACGTGGTCCCAGCTGCCGGGGTCGTTGACCAGCAGCATGCCGGCCACGGTGAGGCCGCGCAGGGCGTCGAGGGAGGCGAGGCGTTGCTTCATGCGCGATGGCTCCGATGCTGTTGTAGGAGCGCACCCTGTGCGCGAATGCTTTTGCTCCGATCGGCGCCAGAGCATTCGCGCACAGGGTGCGCTCCTACAGGTTGGGTTACGGCATGGTTTGCAGGGACACCCGGCCCAGCGCATACAGCGGCCCGTCGACGGGCGCGGTGTAGACCAGGCACAGCGAGTGCTCGCCGCTCTGCGCGGGCAGTTTCGCGTCCAGCTTGAACTCGCGCGGGGCGTGCGCGGGATCGGGCAGCGGCATGGTGGCGAGCAGCGGGCCGTCGCAACGGTCGGCATGCACTACCAGCTCGCCGAACGGCGTCGCGTGCGGGCGCGACACCACCAGTTTCTGCTCGTGCGCCAGCTGGAAGTTGCGCGGCAGACGCACCGCGTCGACCTGGATCGCTTTGATGCCGTCCATCAGCGTGGGCGGGAACAGCTGGCAGGCGTCGAACACGTTCACCGCGTACACCGGCTGGGTGCTCGTCGCGTCGGGCATCGGCTGCAGGCGCAGGCGGAAGTCGCTGCCGGGGCAGTTCGCCAGTGCGGTGCCGGGCAGGCTGAGCAGGGCGGCGCGGCTGATCGCGCGCGTGCGCGGCGCGGCGAGTGCGCTGCCGTCATTGGCGAAGCTGGCGGCGCGCACGGTGGCGGGCAGCGTCAGGTTGATCGGCGACTGATACAGCGGCGAAGCCGGCGTGGGCGCGCTGCCGTCCAGCGTGTAGTGGATCGCGCCGAAATCGGCCTGGTCGGCCAGCGTCACCGTGGCCTTGCCGGTGGCCAGCGCCACGTTGCGGTCGACATGGATGGCCACCGCGAACGCGCTGTCGGCGTAGTCCACATGCTGGGCGCGGTAGCGCGCGAGCTGGGCCGGCAGGCGCGCGAGGAAGCCGCGCCAGTTATTGCTGGCGGCCGGCGACCAGGCCACTTCGCTGAGCGCGTCCAGCCGCGGGAACACCGCGTGTTCCACGTGGGCGAACGTGGGGATGTGCTCGGTCCACACGTTGGCCTGCAGGCCCAGCACGTGCTTCGCCTGGGTCGCGTTCAGCACGTCCGGCACCACCTGCAGGCCGTACACGTCCTTGAGCGATTCCACGCCGAGGCGGCCGGCGTACTCGTCGGCGAGGTCGCCCTGCACGTGGTCGAAGTACAGGCCCGGCGAGGGCGACATCACCACGTCGTGGCCGAGCAGCGCCGCCTTGATCCCGCCGTCGATGCCGCGCCAGGACATCACCGTGGCGTCCGCCGGCAGGTTGTCGCCTTCGAGAATCTCGTCCCAGCCGATCAGCTTGCGGCCGTGCTTTTCCAGGTACTGGCCGATGCGGCCCATGAACCAGCCCTGCAGCGCGTCTTCATTGCTGATGCCGAGCGCGCGCATCTTCGCCTGCACCGTGGGCGAGGCCTGCCACTGGTCCTTGATCGCCTCGTCGCCGCCCACGTGGATGTACGTCGACGGGAACAGCGCCATCACCTCGTCGAGCACATGGTCGATGAAGGCGAAGCTGGCGTCGTCGACGTTGTACAGGTACGGGTTCACGCCCCAGTCGACGGATACCGGCGGACGCTTGCCGGTGACGCCGAGCTGCGGATAGGAGGCCACCGCGGCTTGCGCGTGGCCAGGCATGTCCAGCTCCGGCACGATGGTGACGTGGCGCGCGGCGGCGTAGGCCACCACGGCGCGGATTTCGTCCTGCGTGTAGTAGCCGCCGTAGCGTTTCGGCTCGCCGTCGCGGCCGGCGTCGGGCGGCGTGCGCCAGGCGCCGATCTTCGTCAGTTCCGGATAACGCTTGATCTCGATGCGCCAGCCCTGGTCGTCGGTGAGGTGCCAGTGCAGCACGTCGAGCTTGTGCTGGGCCATCTGGTCGATCAGCTTTTCCACCTCCGCCACGCTCTGGAAGTGGCGCACGGAGTCGAGCATCAGCCCGCGCCAGGCGAAGCGCGGCCAGTCGCGGATGGCGAGCGCGGGCACGTCCACCGCGCCTTGCCGCGCGTCGGGCGTGAGCAGCTGGTACAGCGTCATCGCGCCGTGGAACAGGCCGGCGTCGTCGCGCGCACGGACGCGGATGCCTTGCGGCGTGACGTCGAGCGCATAGCCTTCGGCCTGCGCCACCGGCGCCTGCGGGTCGCGCTGCAGCACGATCGCGTGCGCGGCTTGGCCGTCGGCGGCGAGCTGCAGCTGCAGGCCGCGCGTGCGCGCCTCGAGCGCGATCAGGTAATCCGCGGCCTGCTTCGTCGCGGCGTCATCGCTCGCGAGCACCACGGGCGTGTGCGCGTCCACGGCGAAGCCGCCGTGCTGCAGCTCGATCTGCGCGGGCAGCGGAATCAGTGCGGGCGGCGCCGCGTCATCGGCGCGTGCGGCCTGCGCCGGCAGCAGGGCGAGCGCGAGCAGCAGGCCGGCGCAGCGGGACAACAGGGCGGGACGGTTCATCGGCGGCTCCGGCGGATTGGTTTTCGCCTGGTTTCAATCTGGGGATCCCGTTCGCGCTGAGCGTAGCTTGCGTCAGCAAGCGAAGTCGAAGCGTCCCCACAAAGTGCCCTTCGACTTCGGCCCTTCGGGCCTACGCTCAGGGCGAACGGTGAGTGCTTGCTCGGCCATTCCAGACAAAAAGACGGGCCCGCAAACCGAAGCCGGGCCCGCACGGGGAGAGTGCAGGCCGTCCATGGCCCGCGGGTTGTCGCGGCGGGTCAGAACTTCAGGTGCGCGTTCAGGTAGTACTGGCGACCGTTCTCGTAGAACGCGGTCGGGATGTACGCGCTCTGGTAGTACTTGGTGGTCGGGTTGTTGAGGTTCAGCGCATCCAGGCTGAAGCTCAGCCAGTCGGTGGCCTTGTAGCTGAAGGACGCACCCAGCGTGCCGTACGACGCCTGGTAGTACGGCACCGCGCCCTGCAGGCCGATCAGGAACGCCGAGCGCCAGCTGTAGCCGATGCGCGCGCCGAACGTGTCGTTCTCGAAGTAGGCACCGAGGTTGTAGGTGTTCTTCGAGGTGCCGAGCAGGTTGTGGCTGCCGTCCGCCCAGGTGAAGGACGAGGAGCCGTCGACGTAGGTGTAGTTGGCGTTCACGCCGAAGAACTGGCCGATCGGCTGGTTGTAGGTCAGTTCCAGGCCGGACAGGCGGGCGTCGGCATTCAGCGGCACGGCCACCTTGTAGGTCTCGAGCTTGTGGGTCAGCTCGCTGAAGAGCTGCTGGTCCTCGGTGCCGAACGCCACGTAGTTCTTCATGTTCATGGAGAACGCGTTGGCGGCGAGCAGGCCGCGCGGCATGAAGTACCACTCCAGGCCGGCGTCGAAGTTGGTCGACAGCACCGGTTTCAGGTGCGGGTTGCCGCCGCCGCCGGTCTTGTCCAGGTCCGAACCCCAGGAGGAGGCGCCGAGCGCGGAGTAGTCCGGCAGGGTCTGGGTCTGCGACACCGCGAAGCGGGCGATCAGGTCCTCGGCGATGTTGAACTTCAGGTTGAAGCTCGGCAGGAAGCGGCCGTAGTGGTTCGTGTAGTGGCGGCGGTCCCACTGGCCGAACAGGCTGCTCACGTCCGCCGGCTGCCCGGCCGGCACCGCGAAGTAGGTGTCGATGCCTTGGTTGATGTTGACGTAGCGCAGGCCGGCGTTGCCGCTCCAGTTCTCGCCCTGGAAGTTGGCCTGGAAGTACGCCGCGGCGTTCTTCTCGTCCACCCGCCACTCGCCGCCGTAGTTGTGGCGGCCGGTCGGGCCGTCGTTGTTGGAGAGCCAGGTGGAGTTGGCGTTGATCGCGCTTTGCAGCGCGGCCGGGGTGAAGTACCAGATGTTGCGCGGGAACTGGCCGCCGATGCCCTGGGCGAAATTGCCCGGGTAGTTCGCGGTGGCGCCGTTCTGCAGCGCGGCCCAGATGTTGCCGGGCGAGGCGCCCTCGGGCGACAGCGCGGCGCGGTCGTGCTTGGCGTAGCGCACGCCGTAGTTGAACGAGTTCAGCACGCCGGCGTTGAAGTACTGGGTGAAGTCGGCGGTGAACCAGTTCTCCTTGTCGGTGGCCTTGACGATCTGGTTGCCCCAGGTGCCGAAGCTGGTCACGCCGGACGGGCCGCCGTTGCCGCCCACGCTCCAGTCCACCGGCGAGCCGTTGCCGTGCGTGGTCCAGCTGGCGCCGCCGCCGTTGTTGCCGGTCACCTCGGCGATGAACTGCTTCGGCGTGGCGCCGGTGCCCTTGGTGGTGCCGGCCTGGAACGTGGCCGTGAGGTTGTCCGAGACGTTCCAGTCGGCATCGGCGGTGTAGTAGTAGGTCTTCGCCGAGGCCTTGCGGTCGATCATGTCGTACACGGTGTAATCCGTGCCCGGCTTGCCCGCATAGGTGGCGTTGGTGAGCACGCCGTTCTGCACGGTGTAACCCGGGTTCGGCGCCTGCGAGGTGGCGAAGTTGCCGCCCCACAGCATGTAGTTGCGGTTGTAGTTGTCGGCGTCGAGCTTGGAGTAGAAGCCGCTCAGGCCGAGGGTGAGGTCGTTGTTCGGGCGGAACTGCGCCTCGAGCAGGCCGCCGGTGCGCTTGCGGGTCTGGGTGAACAGCGTGGAGCCGAGCAGCGACGGAATGTACACGCCGACCAGGTCGGGGTTGGTGGCGGCCACCGGATCGGTGGCGGCGATCTGCTGGAAGCCGCCCGGAAGCTCCTGCGCCTCGCGCTGCAGGTGGCGCTTCTCGTCGAACACCTGGGCCAGCACGCCGAACGTGCTGTCGTCGTTCTTCCAGTTGAACAGGCCGGAGAACTGGCCGTCGGTGGTGGATGCCGTGCTGGAGTACACGCCGCCGATGCTGGCGTCCGCGGTGACCTGCTTGTCGAAGTCCAGCGGCTTGCGGGTGATGATGTCGACGTTGCCGGTGGTGCCGCCGTCCTGGAAGCGGGCTTCGGAGGACTTGTGCACTTCCACGCGGCTGACGATCTCGGACGGCAGCAGGGTGTAGCTCACGCTGCGGCCCACGGTGTTGCCCTGGCTCAGCACGAACCAGTCGGCGGAACCCACGCCGTGCCCGTTGATCAGCGTCTGGGTCAGGCTCGGGCTGGTGCCGCGCAGGCTGACGCGGTCGGCTTCGTCGAAGCCGCCTTCCTGGGCGCTGGAGGACTGGATGTCCACGCCGGGCAGGTTGCGCAGGGTATCGGCCACGTTGTGCGCGGGCAGCTTGCCCACGTCTTCGGCGGTGACCACCTCGATGTTGGAGTTGGCGTCCTTCTTGATGTCGAGCGCCTTCTCGGTGGAGCCGCGGATGCCGGTGACGGTGACCGTCGACAGGGTTTTCGCTTCCTTCTTGCTCGCAGCGTTGCCGTTCTGGGTCGTCGTGCCGTCCTGCGCGTAAGCGCCGACGGACAGGCACAGGCCGGCGACGATGCTCGCGGCAAGCAGTGACTTGCGGTGGTTCATGATGTCCTCCCCTCAGAGGCTGGATCAGTTGGGACCGTGTGGTCGTGGTGGTCTTGCTTGATGGACGGCGTTCGGCGCCGTGTCGCTAGAGCGGTGGCATGGCTGGATCTCCCTGCCGCTCGTCCAGAAACCAGCTGGCGGCGCCGATGACACCTAGCTGGCCGTGCTCGATCAGTCGTACGGGAACCTTTTGCAGGAAGGCGCGCATCACGCCCTTGTTGAAGTAGCGCTCGGCGAAACGGCTGGCGCGCAGGAAGCCGTGCAGTTGCGGCAGGATGCCGCCGGCGAGGAACACGCCGCCGCTGGCGCCGTACAGCATCGCCAGGTCGCCGGTGAAGCTGCCGAGCAGGCCGCAGAACACCTCGAGCGTTTCCAGCGCCGTGGCGTCGTGGCCGGCCAGCGCGGCGCCGGTGACTTCCGCCGGCGTCATCAGCGCCACCGCGCTGCCGCGCAGCTCGCACAGCGCGTGGTAGAGCTTGAGCAGGCCGGGGCCGGAGAGCGCGTCCTCGTAGGAGACGTAGGCGCGGCCGCGCGCGAGCACGCGCAGGATCGCGATCTCGCGTTCGTTGCCGGGCGCCAGCGCGATCTGGCCGGCTTCGGTGGGCAGCACCTGCGCATGGCCGGCGCGCGGCAGCAGCACCGCCGAGCCCAGCCCGGTGCCCGGCCCCATCACCAGCACCGGGCCGCGCGGCGCCGGCTGCGTGGTTTCGATCACCGGCAGCGTCTCGTCCACGTCCAGGAACTGGGTGGCCCAGGCCACCGCCTCGAAATCGTTGATCACTTCCAGCTGGCTCAGGCCGAGCTGCTCGCGCAGCGCGCCGATCGCCACCGGCCAGGGCAGGTTCTCGTTGACGATCGCGTCGTCCAGCACCACGCCGGCGCAGGCCACCACGCAGCGGCGCACGCGCGCGGCGAGCGCGGCGTGGCCGGCGGCCGGCAATTGCGCCATGAAGTCGCGCAGCACGGCGCCGAGGCCGGCCCAGTCGGCGCAGCAGTAGCGCTGGTAGTGCAGCACGCTGACCGGCTGCCGGCCCGCAGGCGTGCCGAGCACCAGGCCGATGCGCGCATGGGTGCCGCCGACGTCGGCGGCGAGGAACGGCTCGCCCCGGTCGAACGCGCCGTGCGGCGCCGGCGGCTGCGGCGACGGCGGGGCGGCATGACGCTGGCTGGCGAACTCTCCCACTGGATTTCCCCTTGCTCCGCGGTGTCTGGACGGCGTGGCGCGTGGTGTGCGGCTGCCGGGAACGCTTTGGGCGGAGTCTGGAAGCGGTATGACAACGTTGTCAAGTGGCTGTCCCGGGATTGTCACCATCGTCGGGCGCGCCGTGCAACATGACTGTTGGCAGGGGGGCGATACACGCGCTGTGTCGTACGCCGTAGGAGCGCACCCTGTGCGCGATCAAGCTTTCCGCAAGAGCCGTTCGCGCACAGGGTGCGCTCCTACGCGCTCCGCCGGATGGGATTGCAGCTGCCGGTTGACAACGTTGGACTTTGCAGCCAATAAAGGAGCCCTCGGCAGCCGCGGCTGCCGCTATGCTCACGGCCGTCCACGCCGTACCCCGGGGAGAGAAATCATGGCAAGCACGCTGGCGGCCGCGCCGTCCGAACGCTCCTACATCGGCCCGATGATCGTCATCGGCGTGCTGTTCTTCATCTTCGGCTTCGTCACCTGGCTCAACGGGCCGCTGATCACCTTCGTCAAGCTGGCGTTCCAGCTGCCCGACGCCTACGCGTTCCTGGTGCCGTTCGCGTTCTACATCTCCTACTTCGTGTTCTCGCTGCCGGCCTCGTGGGTGCTGCGCCGCACCGGCATGAAGAAGGGCATGGCGCTGGGCCTGTTCGTGATGGCGGCCGGCGCGCTGCTGTTCGGCCAGTTCGCCACCATGCGCGTGTTCGCCGGCGCGCTCACCGGCCTGTTCGTGATCGGCGCGGGCCTGTCGCTGCTGCAGACCGCCTCGAACCCCTACATCAGCATCCTCGGCCCGATCGACAGCGCGGCGCAGCGCATCGCCTTCATGGGTATCTGCAACAAGCTCGCCGGCATTCTCGCGCCGCTGGTGCTCGGCGCGCTGGTGCTGCACGGCATCGGCGACCTCGACGCGCAGGTGAAGGCCGCCGACCCGGCGCTGCGCGAGGGCCTGCTGAACGCGTTCGCCGCGAAGGTGCACCTGCCGTACATGGCGATGGGCGGCCTGCTGCTGCTGCTCGGCGTGTGGGTGCTGCGCTCCTCGCTGCCGGAGATCAAGCCGGCCGGCGCGAACGACGAGCACGCGATCGGCCACACCGGCCGCACCATCTACAGCTTCCCGCACCTGTGGCTGGGCGTGCTGTGCCTGTTCCTGTATCTGGGCGTGGAGGTGATGGCCGGCGACGCGATCGGCACCTACGGCGCCGGCTTCGGCCTGCCGCTGGACCAGACCAAGTTCTTCACCGCGTTCACGCTCGGCGCGATGCTGCTCGGCTACCTGGCCGGCCTGGTGCTGATCCCGCGCGTCGTCTCGCAGCAGCGCTACCTCGCGGTGTCCGCGGTGCTCGGCGTGCTGTTCACGCTGGGCGCCTACTTCACCACCGGCTACGCCTCGGTCACCCTCGTCGCCGCGCTGGGCTTCGCCAACGCGATGATGTGGCCGGCGATCTTCCCGCTCGCGATCAAGGGCCTGGGCCGCCACACCGAGGCCGGCTCGGCGCTGCTGATCATGGGCATCGCGGGCGGCGCGCTGATCCCGCTGGCCTTCGTGCACCTGAAGGAGGTCATCAACTTCCAGGCGGCGTTCGCGCTGCTGATGGTGCCCTGCTACCTGTACATCCTCTACTACGGCCTGCGCGGCCACCGCGTCGGTCAGCACGCGGCGGGCTGAGATCGCGTGCGGCAGGCGCGCAGCGGTCCGCTAGACTGTGCGGCGCGTCGGCGCGGCCGTGCCGCGCGTCCCTTCGCATCTCGAATCTGAGGTCTCCCGCTTGCGCAGCGCCACCATCAAGGATGTAGCCGAGCAGGCGGGCGTGTCGCTGAAGACCGTCTCGCGCGTCATCAACAACGAGCCCTCGGTGCACGCGCGCACGCGCGAGAAGGTGCAGCGCGCGATCGAGGCGCTGGACTACCGGCCCGATCCCTCCGCGCGCAGCCTGCGCAGCACGCGCGCCTACGCGGTGGGCCTGGTCTACGACAACCCCAACCCGCACTACATCATCAGCATGCAGAGCGGCGTGCTGGACGCCTGCCGCAAGAGCGGCTACGGCCTGCAGATCCATCCCTGCGACTCCACCTCGCCGCGGCTGGCCGAGGAGCTGGTGGCGCTGGTCGGCAACGCGCGGCTGGCCGGCCTGGTGCTGGCGCCGCCGATGTCCGAGCAACCGGAGCTGATCCGCAAGCTGGCGGCGGCGAAGATCCCGTTCATGCGGGTGATCTCCGCGCGGCAGGATCCCAAGGACGGCTATCCCTGCGTCTACGTGGACGACCGCGACGCCGCCTACGCGATCACCGAACACCTGATCCAGCTCGGCCACACCCGCATCGGCTTCCTGTGGGGCGGCCGCGACCACCGCTCCAGCCCCGAGCGCTACCAGGGCTATGAGGACGCGCTGAAGGACTACGGCATCGCGCTCGACCGCAAGCTGATCCTGCCCGGCGACTACTCCTTCGACGACGGCTTCCGCGGCGCGCGCAAGCTGCTCGCGCTGAAGGACCGCCCCACCGCGATCTTCGGCTCCAACGACGAGATCGCCGCCGGCGTGCTCGCCGCCGCGCACTCCAGCGGCATCAGCGTGCCGTGGGAACTCTCCATCGCCGGCTTCGAGGACAGCCCGTTCTCCAAGCAGTCCTGGCCCGCGTTGACCACCGCGCGCCAGGCCACCGAGGACATCGCCCGCCACGCCGCGCAGCGGCTGATCGCCAACCTGCAGCATGAGGCGAACGGCGAGCCGCTGGAGGAGGGCAACGAGGGCTTCAGCCCCGAACTGGTGGTGCGCGGTTCCACCGCGCCGTTGCGGAGCGCGCCGGCGAAGCGTTGACGCGCTCGCTCTTCTCCCTCTCCCCCCGTCGGGGAGAGGGTGGGGTGAGGGGCGAGTGCTCGCGACAGCCTTGCTTTTCTGTCGTCGCTCTATGGGGAAAAGGCTGCTGCTCTTGTGCACGCTTGGCAAGCGACAAAGCAGTTTCGTGCGCCTGCCGGCGCCCGAGCTACTTCTCTTTTGCTTGTCCAAAAGAGAAGTAGCCAAGAGAAAACGACACCCCGATGGCGCGCCCTCCGCCCATCCATGGGCTCCGGGTGCGCGGGCGGGTGGCGGGGTTTTTCGACGGGACTCCTGTCCCGGCGAAAAACTGGCCCGCATCCGTGCGAGCCATCCTGTCGGACTTTCCTCCACCCGCCCGCCGCGCCATAGGGGCCCCGGAAGAGCAGCGCGCTCCCAGCGCGCAGAAGCAACAGCAAGATCAAGAGCACCCCACCCCAGCCCTCCCCTGCGTGCAGGGGAGGGGGCGACAGCCGGCAAGCTCGCGGCGCTTCGCTCTTGCTCTTGCTGTTGCTCTTGCTTCTGGCGCGCACGATGCGCGCCTGCTCCTCCGGGGCCCCTCGGCGGCGGCGAGACGGGGACGATCAGGCCGCGCAGCGGGCATCGCCATGGAGGGCGATGCCTTTTCGACCGGACAGGAGTCCGGCCGAAAAGCCCGGCCACGGCTCACGCACTTGCCGGGCAGGACGCCCGGCAAGCGCCGCCGCGGGGTGCCCTTTCTCTTTGGCTACTTTCTCTTTGGGCACGCAAAGAGAAAGTAGCTCGGGCGCCGGCAGGCGTCCGAAACCGCTTTGTTCCTTGCGATGTAATGGCAAAGCCAATCGACAATCAGCGAGATCATCGCGAGCACCCGCTCCCGACTCCCGCCAGCGGGAGAGGGGACATGCAGCGCTGTCGCAACTTCCGAGATCGCCGACCGGCATGCTCGCTCCGTCACCCCGCGAGGAAGCCGCCATGCGCCCCACCGTCATCGACCATCGCCGCCACGAACGCCTGCTCGGCATCGCCCTGCTGTGGCTGGCCGCCGGTGTCGCGCTGCTCGCCACCACGCTGGTGCCGGCGCATACCGCGCTGCTGGGTTGGGCGCCGCTGGTGTGGTTGCTGCTGGCGCCGCTGGCGTTGCTGCTGATCCTCGAACCGGGCCTGCCGCGGCAGTTGCTGGCGTGGCGGCCGGTGCGGCGCGGGCGGGCGCTGCGCCGTTACTGATTCCATCTGGCAGTGGAGCGGCCGCGACAGGCTGGTCGCGGCCAGGGTGGTCGGGTGGGGGCGGAGGCCCTGCATCGCTCGACAGCGCGAGGGAACGCGCCGGCTGCCGGTTGCTGCAGGGACGCAGCGGCCGGCGTGGCCCGCCGGCGGCGGCGCGTCAGTGGCCGATGCCTTGCCGCTTGCGTTCCATCCGGCGCAGGAATTCGCGCATCACGCGCAGGTACAGCTCGCTGCCCAAGTGTTCGTCCTCGATGCCGGCGTCGATCGAGGGGTTGTCGTTGACTTCGATCACCACCGGCTTGTCGTCCACCTGCTTCAGGTCCACGCCGTAGAAGCCGTGGCCCACCGCGCTGGTGGCCTTCAGCGCCAGCTTCACCACCTCGGGCGGCGCGCGGTCCACCGGCAGCGTTTCGAAATCGCCCGACTTCGCTTCGCCCTTGGCGGCGTGGTTGTAGATCTGCCAGTGGCCGCGCGACATGTAGTACTTGCAGGCGTACAGCGGCTCGCGGTTGAGCACGCCGATGCGCCAGTCGAATTCGGTGTAGACGTATTCCTGCGCCAGCAGCAGCGCGCTGTGCTGGAACAGTTCGCCGCTCGCCTTGTCCAGCGCCGCCTCGTTCTCCACCTTCACCACGCCGCGCGAGAACGAGCCGTCGGGGATCTTCAGCACCAGCGGGTAGCCGAGCCGCGCCGCCACTTCCTTCATGCCCTTGCCGTCGTCGCGGTAGAGGATCTCGGTGCGCGGCACGGCGAGCTTGCGCGACACCATCAGGTCGTTGAGGAAGATCTTGTTCGTGCAGCGCAGGATCGAGGCCGGGTCGTCGATCACCACCATGCCTTCCTTCTCCGCGCGGTGGGCGAAGCGGTAGGTGTGGTTGTCGCTGGCGGTGGTCTCGCGGATGAACAGGCCGTCGTACTCGGCGAGGCGCTGGTAGTCGTTCTTGCCGATGGTGTCGACCTCGATGCCGAGCTCCTTGCCGGCGGCGACGAACTGCTTCAGCGCCTTCCTGTTCGACGGCGGCATCTTCTCGTTCGGGTCGACCAGCATCGCGAGGTCGTAGCGGTACAGCTTGCGCGCGCGCGGCTTGCGCCACAGCTTGCGCGAGAAGCGGTCCAGCTCCTCGGCGAACGCGTCCTCCTGCGCGTCGTCCAGCGTGTGCAGGCCCACCGGCTTGATCGAGCTGACCTGCCACACGCGGTCGCGCTCGAACTCGATGCGCAACAGCGGGCAGGGGAAGGATTCGAACACCTGCCGCGCCAGGTCCTGCAGCGCGGGGTAGGCGGTTTCGCCGAAATAGACCAGGATGCCGAAGTCGGTGGTGTCGCGGCCGCCCGCAGGCAGGAAGTGGGTGAGCTTGGTGTTGAGATCCTCGATGTCCACGCCGTACAGCGAGCGCCGGCCCAGGTCGTTGATGGTGCGCACCGAGGGCATCACCTTGTGCCCGCGCGCCTCGGCCAGCAGCGACACGTAGTAGCCGGTGCCCAGGTACTTGTAGCTGCGGCACAGGTTGATGACGTGGGTGCGCTCGTCGTCGCTGCCCGCCGGCTCGCGCAGGTAGTCCATCGCGCTGACCACGTCCACCGAGGGGTAGTAGGAACCCCAGTCGGAGGCTTTCTCGACCACGATGACCAGACGGGCCATGTCACCACTCAGGCTGCGATTGCGGGGGACGCCCCGCACGAGGTGACGGGGAACGCGAGCGCGCAGTGTCGCACGGCACCGGCAGCGCGCAAGGCGCGGCGCTGAAGCTCGCGTAAACACCGCCCGCGCACTTGCGATTGCCACCTCGCCGGCCGGGCACTACAGTCCGCCCGGCTTGCCGTCGGGCCGGTCGTCCGCTCCAGGGAATCCACGCCATGTCGCCAGCCCACGTGCGCATCCGCTCCGCCGAACTCTCCGACCTCGACGACCTGGTGGCGCTGGAGCAGCACAGCTTCACCAGCGACCGGCTGAGCCGCGCGCAGTTCCGCCGCCACCTCGACAGCGACAGCGCGAAGGTGCTGGTGGCCAGCACCGGTCCGCACCGCTTCCTCGGCACCGCCGTGGTGTTCTTCCGCAAGCGCAGCGGCGTGGCGCGCCTGTACTCGATCGCCACCCACCACGCCGCGCGCGGCCAGGGCGTGGGCACGGCCCTGCTGGCCGCCGTCGAACAACTCGCCCGCCGCCGCCGCTGCCGCGCGCTGCGGCTGGAAGTGCGCGCCGACAACCCCGGCGCGGTGCGCCTGTATGAGCGACTGGGCTACCGCCGGCTGGCGGCGCTGGCGGGCTATTACGAGGACGGCGGGGATGGTTGGCGGTACGAGAAGCTGCTGACCGCCTGAGCAATCGCGCGGATCACGGCTGGCGCGTCTCGACGCCTTTCGCCATCGGCATCCAGTGCACCTGGTCCAGCGAGTATTCCTGCCGGTAGTCGATGCGGTCGCGGCCGTTGAACACGTTGACGGTGCGCGCGTAGACGGTCTTGCCGTGGTCGCTGAACTGCCACGGGAAGGTCCAGCGCTCGCCGTCCACGACCAGCGTGCCGTCGCCGCCCGCGCGGCCGTCGGCGGGGATGGCGTGCGTGACGTAGTGGTCGTCGTCCTTGCCGCGCTGGAACACGATCAGCGTCTTGGGTTGGCCGTCCACGATCTGCTCGCAGGCGTAGAACGCGCGGCCGCGCCAGCAGTCGTTGTGCAGCACGCCGGTTTCCGTGCCGGCCTTGCTGTAGGGCGTGGCGTAGTGCTGGGCCTGCGTGTGCCAGGTGCCGGCGTACACCGCGATGCGGTCCAACCCGCCATCGGCTGCCGCGGCGGCGGCGCTGACGAACAGCAGGCCGGCGCAGCACAAGAATGAACGGCTTCGCATGGCTACGACTCCCCGTCGATCCGGCCCGCCGCGACGGCGGCGAGGTCAGGCGAATCTAGCGCGGCCGCGCTTCAAGTTCCTGCGCCGCCGTTCGTTCGGCGGGCGAACGGCGCTAACCGCCCAGCGGCGAACTGATGCGCCGCTCGGTGGCCGCGTCCGGCCGCGCCACCAGCGCGCCGGTGCGCGACAGGCTCACGCTGTAGTGGCCGCCGTCGACCAGCGGCAGGTAGGCGCCGCTGCCGTAGAGCGCATCCACCATCGGCAGCGCGCGCGGGTATTGCCGGCGCAGGCCGAGCAGGTCGAAGCCGTCGGTGGAGCCGAGGCCGATCACGGTGCGCGGCGCGCTCGCCTCCTGCTGCGGGTCGTCGTAGCGGCCGTCGATGCGGTCGAGCCGGTACAGCGGCGGCAGGCCGGCGAGCACGGCGGGCAGCCGCCACTTCAGCACCACCGCCTCGACGCGCCAGTCGTCGCCGGCCAGCTGCAGCCGGCGCGTGCTGCCGTCGGGCCAGCTGAGGGTGACGGCCCAGCGCTGCGGCGAGAGGATGTGCGCCTCGATGTCGACCACCGGCGCTTCCTCGCCGAGGAAGCGGTAGCCGCGCAGCGCCCAGCCGCCGACGCCGAGCAGCACGGTCAGCACCAGGCAGGCCACGCACAGCAGCGCATGCCCGCCCGCGGCCAGCCGTGCGCCGGCATCGAGGCGGCGGCGCAGCAGCACCAGTTGCAGCAGGCAGGCCAGCAGCAGGATCGCGGCCAGCACCAGCAGCACGGTGGCGGGCAGGCGCAGCAGCTCGATCGGGTTCATCGGGGTTTCCGCGGGGGAGGGCGCGCGCATGATAAGCCGCTGCGGCACGCTCGCTATACTGCAACACCCCGTTTCGCCCCAGGTTCCGTCCATGCGCCGTCCGCTGCTGCTGCCGCTCTGCCTCGCCGCCGCCCTGCTTGCCGGCTGCGGCAACAAGGGTCCGCTGTACCTGCCGAACAATCCGCATCCGCCGGTGTACGTGCCGCCGCAGGCGCAGCCCGCCCCGGCCGCCACGCAGGCGGCGCCGGCCACGGCGGCCAGCAGCGCCACGCACTGAGCGCGACGATGCTGCGCTTCTCCAAGATGCACGGGCTGGGCAACGACTTCGTCGTGCTCGACTGCCGCAGCGCGCCGTTCGCGCTGGACACGGCGCAGATCCGCGCGCTGGCCGACCGCCGCACCGGCGTCGGCTTCGACCAGCTGCTGAGCGTGGAGCCGGCGCGCGATCCCACCTGCGCGTACTACTACGGCATCTGGAACACCGACGGCTCGCCCTCGGGCCAGTGCGGCAACGGCGTGCGCTGCGTGGCGGCGTGGCTGCACCGCGCC
The DNA here is from genome assembly GCA_017848855.1 of Rhodanobacter denitrificans. Taxonomy (GTDB): domain Bacteria; phylum Pseudomonadota; class Gammaproteobacteria; order Xanthomonadales; family Rhodanobacteraceae; genus Rhodanobacter_A; species Rhodanobacter_A denitrificans_B. The sequence continues at coordinate 68,112 of JAFIHF010000021.1, forward strand.
GGCGCGCTGGCGCTGGACGAAGCGGTGCGATTGGAAAGCCCGTCCGGCCCGGTGACGGTGCGCCTGCTCACCCCGCACGAAGTCACCGTGGACATGGGCGAACCGGTGTTCGCGCCGGCGCGGATTCCGTTCGCGGCGGCGGCCGAGGCGGGGCGTTACGCGATCGAGGTCGACGGCGTCGCGCTGGAGATCGGCGCGGCGTCGATGGGCAATCCGCACGCGGTGCTGATGGCGGATGAACTCGGCGGCGCCACGCCGGAACGGCTGGGCCCCGCGCTCAGCACGCATCCGCGCTTCGCCGCAGGCGTGAACGCCGGCTTCGTGCAGCGCCTCGGCCGCGACCACATTCGCCTGCGCGTGCACGAGCGTGGCGCGGGCTGGACGCAAGCCTGCGGCACCGGTGCCTGCGCCGCGATGGCGGTGCTGCGCCGGCGCGGCGAAGTGGACGAAAGCGTGCAGGTGGACCTGCCCGGCGGCGCGCTGCGCATCGCCTGGCGCGGCCCCGGCCACACGCTGTGGATGACCGGCCCCGCCGCGTTCGCGTTCGAGGGAACCTGGCTCGCGGATTGATCCCCGCGCGCGTCCATCGCACACTCCGGGCATGACCGGCCCGAGGAAAACGCGCATGAACGCCCCCCTGTCCGACGACACCAGCGAGGCCGGCGCCGTCGCGGCCTACCTGCAGCAGCACCCGTCCTTCCTCAGCGACTATCCCGAGCTGGCGGCGCAACTCACCGTGCCGCGCGAGCAGGGTCCGGTGGCCTCGCTGGCCACGTACCAGTTGCAGCAGCTGCGCGAGAAGAACACGGAGCTGGAGCGGCGGCTCGCCGAACTCAAGGCGATCGCCGCCGACAACGAACGGCTGATGGAGCGCGTGCACGCGCTGAACGTGGCGCTGCTGCGCGCGAACACGCTGGAGGTGACCACGCGCACCGTGATGGCCCGGCTCAGCGAGGATTTCCACACCGAGCAGGTGCGACTGCTGCTGTTCGGCAACAACCCCGACCTGCCGCGCTCGGACTGGCTGCGCCAGGTCGGTGGCGGCGCCGCGGACCTGCCCGAACTGGCCGAACTGCTGGAACGGCAGGAACCCGTCTCCGGCCGACTGTCGGCCGACAAGCTGGCGCGGCTGTTCGGCGACGAGGCGGCCACGATCCGCTCCGCGGCGCTGATGCCGCTGGGTGAGGCCGGCATCCTCGCGATCGGCAGCCAGGACCCCGACCGCTTCCAGCCCGGCATGGGCACGCTGTTCCTGAAGATGATCGCCGCCACCGTCACCGCTGCGCTGGCGCGGGCGCGGGATCTCGCCTGAGCGAAGCATGACACCGGAGCAACAGGTCGAAGCCTGGCTGGCCCGCCTTGCCGGCGAGCGGCAGGCCTCGCCGCACACCGTGGACGGCTACCGCCGCGACCTCGCCAAGCTCACCGCCTGGATGGCGGCGCAGGGCATAGCCGAGTTCGCCGCGCTGGAACCGAATCGCCTGCGCCACTTCGTCGCCGCGCAGCATCGCGCGGGGCTGGCGCCGAAGAGCCTGCAGCGCCTGCTGTCCTCCTGTCGCAGCCTGTTCCGCCAGCTCAGCCGCGAAGGCGCGCTGGCGCACGATCCGCTGGCCGGCGTGCGCGGCCCCAAGGTGCAGCGCAAACTGCCGGTGGTGCTGGACGTGGACGAGGCCGCCAGCCTGGTCGAGGCGGGCGGCGAGGGCGCGCTGGGCGTGCGCGACCGCGCGATGCTGGAGCTGTTCTATTCCAGCGGCCTGCGCCTGTCCGAACTGGTCGGCCTGCGCTGGGGCGACCTCGACCTCGACGGTGGCGAAGTGCGCGTGCTGGGCAAGGGCCGCAAGACGCGCATCGTGCCGGTGGGCCGCCACGCGGTGACCGCATTGCGCGCGCTGGGCGAGGCCGAGGGCCGGGCGCCGGAAGCGCCGGTGTTCCGCGGCCGCGGCGGCGCGCCGATCAGCCCGCGCACCGTGCAGGCGCGGTTGCACAAGCTCGCGCTCGCGCACGGCTCGGCCAAGCACGTGCATCCGCACCTGCTGCGCCACACCTTCGCCAGCCACATGCTGGAATCCTCCGGCGACCTGCGCGCGGTGCAGGAGCTGCTCGGCCACGCCGATATCGCCACCACGCAGATCTACACGCACCTGGATTTCCAGCATCTGGCGAAGGTGTACGACGCGGCGCATCCAAGGGCTCGTAGAAAGTAGACGCGCTTGTTGCGTTTGCTCCCTCTCCCCTCCGGGGAGAGGGTTGGGGAGAGGGGCGGGTGCTCGCGGTACCGTTTCTTTGGAACGCGCTTCGATGTAATTCGTCGCGAGATTGACCCCTCACCTCAATCCTCTCCCCGGAGGGGAGAGGAGGCGAACGTGCCGGGCGGTACCGCTTCGTATTGAAGCCGCAGCCAACCACCCCCACCTCGGGATTTCACCTCTGGAGCTCTCATGGAATCCTTCCACGCCACCACCATCGTCAGCGTGCGCCGCAACGGCAAGGTCGTGATCGGCGGCGACGGCCAGGTCACCTTCGGCAACACGGTGATGAAGGCGAACGCGCGCAAGATCCGCCGGCTGGGCAAGAACGCCGACGTGCTGGCAGGTTTCGCCGGCGCCACCGCCGATGCGTTCACCCTGTTCGAGCTGTTCGAGCAGAAGCTGGACAAGCACGGCGGCAACCTCACCCGCGCCGCGGTGGAGATGGCCAAGGAATGGCGTACCGACCGCCGTCTCGGCCGCCTCGAAGCGATGCTGGCGGTGGCCGACAAGGAGGCCTCGCTCTTGATCTCCGGCAACGGAGACGTGCTCGAACCCGAGCACGGCCTGATCGCGATCGGCTCCGGCGGTCCCTACGCGCAGTCCGCCGCGCTGGCGCTGATGGAGCACAGCGAGCTCGACGCCCGCGCCATCGTGGAGAAGGCGCTGAAGATCGCCGGCGACATCTGCATCTACACCAACCACAACGTGTCCATCGAAGAGCTCGATGGACGGGATACGGGATTGGGGATTCGGGATTCGTAAGAGCCGAGTCCCGCACTCTCGCGACACACCCGCCTTTCCGAATCCCCAATCCCCAATCCCCAATCCCGAATCCCGGCTATGTCTGAACTCACCCCCCGCGAAATCGTCAACGAACTCGACCGCTACATCATCGGCCAGCACGACGCCAAGCGCGCCGTGGCGGTGGCGCTGCGCAGCCGCTGGCGGCGCATGCAGCTGGAGCCGGCGATGCGCAACGAGATCACGCCGAAGAACATCCTGATGATCGGCCCCACCGGCGTGGGCAAGACCGAGATCGCGCGCCGCCTCGCCACGCTGGCGAACGCGCCGTTCGTGAAGGTGGAGGCGACCAAGTTCACCGAGGTGGGCTACGTGGGCAAGGACGTGGAGTCGATCATCCGCGACCTCGCCGACGTGGCCTACAAGCTCACCCGCGAGCAGGCGATGAAGCGCGTGCGCACCCAGGCCGAGGACCGCGCCGAGGATCGCCTCCTCGACGCCCTGCTGCCGCGCCGGCAAACGCCTACCGACTGGAGCCACGATGCCACCGCCGCGCCGGCGGCCGACAGCGAGACCCGCCAGAAACTGCGCAAGCAGCTGCGCGAAGGCGCGCTGGACGAGCGCGAGATCGAGCTGGATTTCGCCATGAACGTGGGCGTGGAGATCATGTCGCCGCCGGGCATGGAGGAGATGGGCGCGCAGCTGCGCCAGATGTTCCAGAACCTCGGCGGCGCCAAGACCCAGCACCGCAAGCTGGCGATCAAGCTGGCACGCCCGCTGCTGATCGACGAGGAGGCCGGCAAGCTGATCAACGACGAGGAGATCCGCGCCGAGGCGGTGGAGGCCGCCGAGCAGAACGGCATCGTCTTCCTCGACGAGATCGACAAGATCGCGCAGCGCTCCGAATGGGGTGGCGCCGGCGTCAGCCGCGAGGGCGTGCAGCGCGACCTGCTGCCGCTGGTGGAAGGCTCCACCGTGTCCACCAAATACGGGCCGATCAAGACCGACCACATGCTGTTCATCGCCTCGGGTGCCTTCTCGTTGGCGAAGCCGTCCGACCTGATCCCGGAGCTGCAGGGTCGCCTGCCGATCCGTGTCGAGCTGTCCGCGCTCGGCGTGGACGACTTCAAGCGCATCCTGCGCGAGCCGCACAACGCGCTGACCAAGCAGTACGTGGCCCTGCTCGGCACCGAGGGCGTGGGTCTGGAGTTCACCGATTCCGGCATCGACCGGTTGGCCGAGGTGGCCTACCAGGTGAACGAGCGCACCGAGAACATCGGCGCCCGCCGCCTGCACACGGTGATGGAGCGGCTGCTGGAGAACATTTCGTACGAAGCCGCAGACAAATCCGGCGAAAAATACCTGATCGACGCCGAACAGGTAGACAAGAACCTCGGCAACCTGGTTCGCGACGAGGATCTCAGCCGCTACATCCTGTGAGCGGGAAACGCCTGCAGCATGCCGGCGTCACACCCACAAATCAGCATCGATATCATGTTTTGGCAGCACGTTCGCCGAACTTATGCCATTTGAACAAGCCGCGGCGGCCACTCTGCTAAAATAAACCTGCTATGGCAAAGATTCTCGAGTTCAAGACCAACGGCCTGCGCGCCCAACTGCGCGAGGCCCAACAGCAGCAGACGATGGTGCGCCTCTGGCGCGGCGAGCTGGAACACGGCAGCTTCTGCGGTTACGTGGGCGGCGTGGGCCGCGAGTTCGTGCTGCTGTGGGTGGTCGGCGACGGCCTCACCGACGACGGCATCTACGTGATGCGCCACCGCGACATCACCGAGCTGGAATCGCCCGAGCGCCACCACGTGTTCATGGCCAAGGCGCTGGCGCTCAAGGGCATCGCCCCACGCCTGCCGCGCGGCTTCCCGCTGGATTCGATCCGCGACGCCGTGCAGGCCGCCGGCGCGATGTCGCCGGTGATCGGCGTGCATGTGGACACCGAGGAAGAAGAGGAGGTCTGCTACATCGGCCACCTCGTGCGCGTCGACGACGACGGCTTCTACCTGCAGGAACTCAGCCCCGACGCGGAGTGGATGCGCCAGGCCTCGTTCTTCGCCTGGGACGAAGTCTCCACGCTCAGCATCGGCGACGGCTACGCCCAGTCCTTGCTCGCCGTGGCCGGCGAACCGCCCGCGCTGGAACCGGAACCCGGCGACGCCGGCATCGGGCGCATGCACTGACGCCGCATCCCATCGCCTTGCCTCGACGCCCGCCGCAACCCGGCGGGCGTTTTGTTTGGGCTTTGCGCATCCTGTCCGCAAAGGCACACTGCGCTCTGCGCCCCACAACGCACAGGAACCCCGCATGCCCCGCATCGTCGTCGTCGGCAGCATCAACATGGACCTGGTCACGCTGGCGCCGCGCTTCCCCGGCCCCGGCGAAACCCTGCTCGGCAGCCGCTTCCTCACCGCGCACGGTGGCAAGGGCGCGAACCAGGCGGTGGCCGCCGCGCGGCTGGGCGCCAGCGTGAGCATGGTCGGCGCGCTGGGCCGCGACGCGTTCGGCGACCAGTTGCACGCGGGCTTGGCACAGGAAGGCATCGACCTCGCCCACGTCGCCCGCCTCGACGACGAAGGCAGCGGCACCGCCTCCATCACCGTGGCGGAAGGCGAGAACCAGATCATCGTGGTGCCCGCCGCGAACGCGCGCGTCAGCCCGGCGCAGGTCGAAACCGCGCGCGCCAGCATCGCGCAGGCCGACGCCGTGCTGGTGCAGCTGGAAATCCCGTTCGATACCGTCGAAGCCACGCTGCGCCTGGCCCGCCGCGAGAACGTGCCGGCAATCCTCAACCCCGCCCCCGCGCAAAAGCTGCCCGCCGAGTGGCTGCAACTCGCGAGCTACCTCACCCCGAACCAGCACGAACTCGCCACCGCGCTCGGCGCCGGCGCGGCCACCGACTTCCGCGAGCTGATGCGCCGCGCCCCGTGCCCCGTGGTGCTCACCCGCGGCAGCGAAGGCGCGTGGTATCGCGACGCCGCCCACCCCGAACCCGTGCACCAGCCCGGCTTCAAAGTCGAAGTCGTCGACAGCACCGGCGCCGGCGACACCTTCAACGGCGCGCTTGCGGTGTTCCTCCGCGAAGGCCTGCCGCAAGCCGTGCGCAAGGCCTGCGCCGCCGCCGCGCTGTCGGTGACCAAGCTGGGGGCGCAGGGCGGAATGCCGACGGCGCGGGAGCTGGAAACCTTGCTGACGCGACAGGCCAAGTAGTCCATTCCAATCCGAGAGCTTTGACGACGTTCACTTTAAGACCCTCCAGCGGCTGCCCTTGGTGCGCCCCACACGCTGCAAGCGCTGGGCCTTGATCAACCGGGACGCGGCCCGTTCGACCGCACTGACCGACTTGCCGATGTGCACTGCCACCTCGGCCAGCGTCATCGTAGGGTGATCGGCCAGCGTCGCCAGTACCAGATCGGGCGTTTTTCCCGGCGTTTTTCCCGGCGTTTTTCCCGGCGTTTTTTCCTGACGCTGCGTCGACCCAAAATCGAACTCCACCCACAGACCCCGCACCTCCTCGCGCAGCATGGGTTCCGGCGAGCCCTGGGCCAGGCACGCGCGACGCATTTTCTCGATACCCAGTCCCCACGACTCGATCATGCCGGCGCGGAAGAAGGCGTTCGCAATGTCCGGGTTGGGCGGCTGCGAGGCATGCCTGCCGCGCAGGGTCGCGATCGTCCAGCCGTCCTGCAGCTCCCCGCTGTTCCAGAACACGATGCGGTCGTCGTAAACGCTGATCTGCACCGGCACGCCACTGGCGTAATCCTTGTGTGCGACGGCATTGAGCAAGGCCTCGCGCAGCGCTTCTTCGGGCACCGGATAGGTTTCGGTACGCTGCACGCCCGCATAGGCAATACGCGCTTCCAGGTACTTGGTGAGCAGCAAGTCCATCGCGCGGTCGACCTGTTCGAACAGATCGCCATGCACTTCGTCCTGGTAGCGCAGGTCGCCCTCGCCGCTGAAGCGGCCGATCTTCAGGTACGCACCGGTGACGTAGCGCTCGGGATCCGGATGAAACAGCAGCACCGCTGCACGTCGGAGGTACACGCTGTCGACAAGATGCAGCTTGTCGACCAGCAGGGCATCGTCTTCGCGCAGGAGTTCCTGCGACAGCCGCTTGCTCTTGCCGGCCGATCGCCGAAACCGCGCCAGCGCCGTCGCGGACAAGTCGGTGATGGCGACACCAGGCACCGGCACGCCGTCCCAGTGGCGTCCCTGCTTGCGCAGCAGGAAGCGATCCAGCGCCGTTCCCCTCAACGTCTGGTTGGTGCTGCCGCTGCGGTAGTAGTACTCGCCCCGGTAGCTGATCGGGTTGGGGTAGGCCGGCACCGCGATATCCAGATAGTCCAGGCCTGCCTCGCTGTGCAGATTCACATCGACCATGATGCCAAGCAGGTCGCGTACCTTGTTCGGCAACTCCTCCAGCAAGCGGCGCGCATCGGGCAGGCCGATCACCACACCCGCGTCGTCCCGCCCGATCACCAGCACACCGCCTTCGGCATTGGCGAAGCCGCAGACCCATTTCAGGTACTCGTCACGCCAGGAGGCCTTCCATTCCTCGTGCTGGTGTTCGCTCATGTCAGCGGATCCCTCGATAAGCGGTTTTTGCGCCAGGTTTGAAGGTGTTCAGCGATGCCTCGGGCGTCACCGCCGCCGTGCGAGAGCAGCAGCCAGGCCGGCAAGCATGTCGGCGATTCGACCGATGGTTTCGGGTTCGGGCAGCGGCAGCTTGAGATGGGCTTGCCCGCTTTGCGCGTCGCGCTCGATCCAGGGATGATCCGCCGCCTCTCCTGCCGAAAGGCGGGCTGCCGCGAGTGCATCAACCAGTTGCGCACCGACATCGAACAAGGCCGCCCATGGTGCCGTCGCGGAGTTTGTGGCGGCAGCGGTTGGCGCATGGTCCGCACCGTTGTGCCTGAGTGCCTGACTATCCGCAGCGCCGGGCTGGCCGGGTTGCTCCGGCAGCTCTTCCGGTTCGGTGGCGACGACGGCCATTTCTTCGACGGCGGCGATCGGCTCGCTCGGCGCAACGGCGCCGGTGACGGCTTCGACCTCTTTCATGAAACGCGACAACCGGGTACCTTCCAGCGCGACCTCGGCGCGGCCTCCGTCGAGGATGCCGGCGGCCAGCGAGCGTTTGAAAGCGAGCACCGACAACATGCCTTCTTCGATGGTACCGCGCGCCACGAAGTTGATGACGCGGATCGGATGACGCTGGCCGAGGCGATGGATGCGCGCCACGCGTTGCTCGAGTACGGCCGGGTTCCACGGCAGGTCGATGTTCACCAGCGTGGCGGCGTGCTGCAGGTTGAGTCCGGTGCTGCCGGCGTCGGTGGCAAGAAACAGACGGCATTGCGGATCGTCGCGGAACCGGTCGACCAGCGCCTGGCGCTTGTTCGACGGCACGCCGCCGTGGAACAGCACATGGCCCCAGCCGCGCGCCTCGAAGCGGCGGATCAGCACTTCGTGCATGCGCAGCCACTGGCTGAACACCACCACTTTCTCGTGCGGGTCGGCGAACAGTTCGTCGAGCAGCGCGACGAGTTCGTCGGCCTTGACGCCATGATCGGTTTCCGGGTCGATCAGATGGCTGCTGTCGCAGGCCATGCGCATGTTCTGCAGTGCGCAGGTGAGCCGCAACTGGTCGGACTCGGACAGGAATCCGCTGGTGCGCCAACGCTGCACGATGCGCGCCGCAACTTGCGCGTTGTCTTCGTGCATCGCGGCCTGCAGCTCGGTCATCGGCACCAGTACCTGCTGGTCGGTGCGCGCCGGAAGCTGCGTCAGCACCTCGGCCTTGCGGCGGCGAATCATGATGGGCGCAAGGCTGCGCGCGATCCGGTCCAGTCCGGTGTAGCCGGTCACCCGGCCGCTCTCGTCGCGCACGGTGTGTTCGTGCATCAGCTTCCAGGTCGGCCCGAGACGATGCTGGTCCACGAACTGCACGATGGAGATCAGTTCCTCGAGCTTGTTTTCCAGCGGTGTTCCGGTGAGCACGATCGCATACGGGCTGTCGATGCGCTTGATCGCGCGCGCGGCGATGGTGTTCCAGTTCTTGACCCGTTGCGCCTCGTCGACGATGACCAGTTCCGGTGCCCATGCCTGGATCAGATCCAGGTCGGTGCGCAATTTTTCGTAGTTGGTGATCTTGCAGAAATCATCCGCCGCGAAGAGGTCGCGGCGCAGCTGGCGTCCACCGTCGATCACTCGCGCCTGCCTGTCGACAAACCGCGCGATCTCGCGCTGCCACTGGTACTTGAGCGAGGTCGGACAGATCACCAGCACGCGCCGCACGCCGAAATGACGCGCGAGGATTTCCGCCGCGGCGATGGCCTGAATGGTCTTGCCCAGGCCCATATCGTCGCCGATCAACGCACGCCCGGCGGCCGCGGCAAACAACGCTCCCTCCGCCTGGTAGGGATAGAGCGGCACCTTGACGAGCTTTGCCAGTGCCGGACTCGATGCCCCCTGCACGAACGCATTCGCCAGCACGTCGTGCCGCCGCTGGGCGTCGCGCAGTCCGGCCAGATGCTCGCGTGCCGCTTCGTCGATGCGAAGCTCATGCCCAAGCTTGTTGCACAGGCTGACGAAAGCATCCAGGTTCGTGCTGTCGTCCGCATCGAGCCGATAGCCCGGCGCATCTTCCTCCGACCCGGCGCGGAAGGTTCGGCGCGCCCATTTCGCTACGGCTTGCGGTGCCTCGCTCCCCAGCCGAAGGCGCAGGGTTCGGGGGTGCCCTTGTTGCAGGAGCAACTCGCTGTGCGGCGGGCAAAACCCGCGCCGCAACGCCGACTTGGCGCCGCGCTTGCGCTCCAGGCGGGCAAGCACGAATTCGACATGCTTGCAGGTGCCCAGCTCGTTGGTACGAAAATCCGGGCAATCGCATTGGTTGTCGCCCGGCGCCAGGCCACGAATGCGCACCCGATAGCCTCCGCCCGACTCCGGATTGCGTACCCGAAACTCGGAAAACAGCGGCGCGTCGCCGATGTTTTCCATTTCAAACGCCTGCTCTCGCCCGAACTGGCGGCGCAACCCGCGCTGCCAATCTTCCGTGCGCATGCCATCGGGTTCCTTGCGTGGCGATAGGCGCGGTTCGGCAGGCTTGCGCGGCTTTTTCGCGCGTGAACCGGCGGCAGTCTTGGCTGTACCGGAAGGGCGGCGGGTCTGGGACATCGGGCGACGGGCTTGGCTGAAGAAAAGGGTGGAACCCGATGGCACGCGTCGGCGATCGGATCACCGGAGTCTACAGGCCGCGCAACGGTGGAATCGACCTGATGGCGGTTGCGCGTCCGGGCATCTTCTCCAGGCTACTTGCCGATGCAGAACGAACCGAAGATCGCGCCGAGCAGGTCGTCGCTGGTGTAGTCGCCGGTGATTTCGCCCAGCGCGTGCTGGGCCTGGCGCAGTTCTTCGGCGGCGAGTTCGCCGGCGCGGGTGGCGGCGAGGGCGTGGGCGGTGCGGTCGAGGTGCTCGCGCACGGTTTCGAGCGCGAGCACGTGGCGGCGACGTGCGCTGAACGCGCCTTCGCCACTGCCGGCGCCGGCGAGTTGCTTGAGGTGTTCGCGCAGGGCGTCGAGGCCGGCGCCCGTCTTGGCCGAGGCCCACAGCCAGCGGATGCCATCGCGGGTTTCCGCATGCGGCGCGGCGTGGGCGAGGTCGATCTTGTTGACGAGCACCACGCGCTCGGCGCCGGCGGGGAGAGCGCCGAACAGGGCGAGGTCGGCGGCGGCGTGTTCGGCGTCGGTGACCAAGAGCGCGGCGTCGGCGCGGGCGAGCTCGCCGTGGGCGCGGCGCACGCCTTCGCGTTCCACTTCGTCGTCGGTGTCGCGCAGGCCGGCGGTGTCGGCGAGTTCCAGCGCCACGCCGTCCAGCGCCACGCTTTCGCGCAGCACGTCGCGGGTGGTGCCGGCGATGGCGGTGACGATGGCGCGCTCGCTGCCGGCGAGTGCGTTGAGCAGGCTGGACTTGCCCGCGTTGGGACGGCCCACGATGGCCACGCGCAGACCGTCGTTCAGGCGCAGGCCGCGTTGCGCCTCGCGCAGCAGTTCGGCGAGTTCGGCGCGCAGGGCTTCGAGTTGCGCATTGATGGCGGGGTTGGCGAGGAAGTCGATCTCTTCCTCTGGGAAGTCGATGGCGGCTTCGATATGCACGCGCAGCGCGATCAGGGATTGCCGCAGCGCCTCGACCTTGCGCGAGAACACGCCCTCCATCGAACGCAGCGCGGCGCGCGCGCCGGCTTGCGAGCGGGCGGCGATCAGGTCGGCCACGGCTTCGGCCTGGGCGAGGTCGAGCTTGCCGTTCAGGAACGCGCGCTCGGTGAATTCGCCGGGGCGTGCGAGCCGCGCGCCGAGTTCGCAGACGCGGCGCAGCAGCGCGTCGAGCAGCACCGCGCTGCCGTGGCCTTGCAGCTCCAGCACGTGCTCGCCGGTGTAGGAGGCGGGGGCGGGGAAGTGCAGCAGCAGGCCGTGGTCGATCGCTTCGCCGTGCGCGTCACGGAAGCTGGCGAAGTGCGCGTGGCGTGGCTGCGGCGCGCGGCCGAGCAGGGCCCGCGCGATGGCCGGCACCCGCGGCCCCGACACGCGCAGCACACCCACCCCGGCGGCGCCGGGCGCGCTGGCAATGGCGGCGATGGTGTCGGTGTGTTCACTCATGGGTGGCAGCGTAAACGAAGACGGCCGCGGCGGTTGCCCGGCGCGGCCGTCGTGAAGCGGAAAAGAACCAAGCAGTGAATCAGCAGGTCAACGTCCCCCCGGCGAGGCATGACTTTGCACCGTGGAAGGCCGCAGGCACTGGATTCCAGCTTTCGCTGGAATGACGAGCTTCAAGCCGCCTTCGCCGCCGCTTCCTCGCGATCCACATGGTGGGTGATCCACCACTGCTGGCCCAGGCCCACCAGGCCGTTCACCGCGTAATAGAGGCACAGGCCGGCGGGGAAGAAGGCGAACATCACGGTGAACAGCAGCGGCATCACCTTCATCATCTTCGCCTGGGTCGGGTCCATGCCCGCCGCGGCCGGGTTCAGCCATTGCGTGCCCAGCATCACCAGCGCGTAGATGACCGGCAGGATGTAGTACGGATCGGGCGCGCTCAAGTCGGGCATCCACAGGAACGGCGCGTGGCGCAGTTCCAGCGAATACTCCAGCACGTAGAACAGGCCGTAGAACACCGGCAGGGTGATCAGCACCGGGAAGCAACCCGCCATCGGGTTCACCTTCTCCTTCTTGTACAGCTCCATCTGCGCCTGCTGCAGCTTCACCTTGTCGTCGCCGTAGCGCTCCTTGAGCGCCTGCACGCGCGGCATCAGCTTGCGCATCTTGGCGCTGGAGCGGTACTGCATCGCGGTGAGCTTCCAGGTGGCGGCCTTGATCGCCAGCACCAGCAGGATGATCGCGAGGCCCCAGTTCTTCACGATGGCGTGGAAGAACGACAGGATGCCGTGCATCGGCACGGCGATCGCCTTGAACATGCCGTAGTCGATGGTGAGATCCAGCCCCGGCGCGATCGCGTCGAGCTTGCCCTGCAGGTTCGGGCCCACGTAGAGGCGCGCGCCGGTGTCCGCGCTCTGCCCCGGCGCCACGCTGAGCGTGGGGCCGATCGCGCGGATCAGGAAGCGCGGATGCGCGCTGCCCGGGTTCACCGTGTCGGTGGCGTAGTGCGCGGTTTCATTGGCCGGCGGAATCCACGCGGCGAAGAAGTACAAGCGCAGCATCGCCGCCCAGCCGCCCTTGAAGTCGGCGTTGAGCGTGTCCTTGGGTTCGGCGAAGTCCTTGAACGGCAGCTTCTCGAACTTCGCGCCGGTGTACCACGCCGCGCCCTGGAAGCTGCGCGACTCGGGATCGGAGATGTTCTTCAGCCAGTTGCCGGTGTGCGGCGGCTCGCTGCGCAGCAGCTGGGTGTAGGCATTGCCCTGCCAGGCCGCGCTGCCGCCGTTGTCGATCTTCTGGTCGAGCGCGATCACGTAGCTGCCGCGAGTGAAGCGGTAGGTCTTGGTGACCTTGAGGCCCTTGGCGTCCTGCCAGGTCAGCGGCACATCGAGTTCGTTCTGGCCCGGCGCCAGCGTGTAGCTGGACTGCGCGGCGGCGAACACGGCGAGGTGGTTGGGCTGGTCCGCGGCGGCGGGATCGCTGCTGCTGACCAGGCCGTTCTGCGCCACGAAGTAATGCGTGTCGGTGTCGTCGAACAGGGTGACCGGCGCGGGGTTCGGATCCTTGTGCGTGCGCGGCGCCACCGGGTAGTCGAGCAGTTGCGCCTTGACCAGGCTGCCGCCGCGGGTGTCGATGGTGAGGCGCAGCACGTCGGTGGTGACGGTGACCAGCGCCGCGGGCGCGTTCGCGCCGGCGGCGTTGCTGATCGCCGGCGCGGCGGCCGCGCTGCCGGCCTGGGCATTCGGCACGCCGGGCGCGCTGGCCGCGTTCGCGACGCTGCCGCTTGCGGCGGGAGCCGGCGGCGGCGTCATGTAGTCCTTCTCCCAGGCCATGAACAGCAGGTAGGCCACGGCGAGCAGGGCGAACAGGAGGAAGTTGCGGGTCTGGTTCATCGGCTCACGGATCCGGACGACGCCACGCGGCACGCGGCCACAGGGGAAAGGGAAAGGTCAACGCGCGATTGTGGCGGCGGCAACCATCGGCATCAATGGTGCGGGGCCGCGGCCGGCGCGGCATCGGCGGTGGCTGGCGGCGGCTGGATCGCGGCGAGGCGCCGCCACAGCGCGTCGGCGTCGGCCAGCAGCTCCGCGCCGGGCAGGCCGGCGGCCACGTCGCGCGCCATCACCACCACGTCCACCGGCGGCAGCTGGCCGCGGATGCGGCGGAACGATTCGCGCAGCAGGCGCTTCAGGCGGTTGCGTTCCACCGCGCGCTTGGAGACGCGCTTGGAAATCGCCAGGCCAAGCCGCGCATGCGCCAGCCCGTTGGGCCGGTAGCGCAAATGAAAACAGCGGCCGCCGAGGCGACCGCTGCTCGTGCGCAACGCTGCGAAGTCGCCGGCCAGACGCAGCCGCAGCTCGCGCGGCAGTCCGGCAGGGTGCATGGCGCGCGTGCCGCTTACGGGATCAGGCGCTTGCGGCCCTTGGCGCGGCGGGCGTTGAGGACTTTGCGACCGTCGGCGGTGGCCATGCGGGCACGGAAGCCGTGGGTGCGCGCGCGCTTGAGCTTGCTGGGCTGGAAGGTCCGCTTCATGGCGTTGCTCCGAAGGGAAGGTATGTGGATAAAAAGGCTGGAAATTATGCGGGGTGCCCAGCCGCGATGTCAAATCGGCGCGCCTTGCCGGGCGGGACAGCGGGCCGCGGCTTGTGGATATCCGTGTGGACGAACCGGGGACGGCGGGCCGGAGCGTGCTGCTAGACTAGTCCGTCCACCCCGCGCGCAAGCGCCCCTGCCTGTGGACGAGAAACATTCATGAGTGAGTTGTGGCGGCGCTGTCTGGAGCGTCTGGAAGGCGAATTGAGCGCCGAGGATCTGCACACCTGGCTGATGCCGCTGCAGGCCCGCGAGGACGAGCACGGACTGGCGCTGTTCGCCCCCAACCCGTACACGCTGGACACGGTGCGCGAGCGCTATCTGCCGCAGATCGGCACCCTGCTCGGCCAGCTGGCCGGCCGCGAGCTGCCGGTGCGGCTGGAAGTGGGCTCCAGCGCGCCGCGCGCCGCCGCCAAGCCCGCCGCCGCGCCCCGCGCCGGCGCGGTGGCCGAGCCGGCCGCGCCGCCGGCGCCGGCGTTCAGCCACAACCTCGACCCGCACTACACCTTCGAAACCTTCGTCGAGGGCAAGTCCAACCAGCTCGGCAAGGCCGCCGCGATGCAGGTGGCGCAGAACCCCGGCCGCGCCTACAACCCGCTCTTGCTGTACGGCGGCACGGGCCTCGGCAAGACCCACCTGATGCACGCGGCCGGCAACCTGATGCGGCAGAACAACCCCGGCTGCAAGGTGCTGTACCTGCGCTCGGAGCAGTTCGTGGGCGCGATGATCGAGGCGCTGCGCACCAAGAGCATGGACCAGTTCAAGCTGCGCTTCCGCTCGGTGGACGCGCTGCTGATCGACGACATCCAGTTCTTCGCCGGCAAGGACACCACGCAGGAGGAGTTCTTCCACACCTTCAACGCGCTGTTCGAGTCCAAGCAGCAGATCATCCTCACCTGCGACCGCTACCCCAAGGAAGTGGACAAGCTGGAGCCGCGGCTGAAGTCGCGGCTGGGCTGGGGCCTGTCGGTGGCGATCGAGCCGCCGGACTTCGAGACGCGCGCGGCGATCCTGCTGGCCAAGGCGCAGGACAAGGGCGTGGCGGTGGACGAGCACGTGGCGATGCTCTTGGCCAAGCGCATCCGCTCCAACGTGCGCGACCTGGAAGGCGCGCTCAACACACTGGCGGCGCGCGCGAACTTCTACGGCAAGCCGATCACCACCGATTTCGCCGAGGAAACCCTGCGCGACCTCTTGGCCACCCACGCGCAGGCGGTGACGGTGCCGAACATCCAGAAGATCACCGCCGAATACTTCAACGTGCGCCTGCAGGACCTGCTCTCCAAGCGCCGCGTGCGTTCGCTGGCGCGGCCGCGGCAGATCGCGATGGCGCTGTCCAAGGAACTCACCGACCACAGCCTGCCCGAGATCGGTGAGGCGTTCGGCGGCCGCGACCACACCACGGTGCTGCACGCCTGCCGCACGATCAAGAAGCTGTGCGAGGCCGACGCGCGCATGCGCCAGGACTGGGAACAGCTGATCCGCACCCTTACCGGTTGAGTTTTTCGCCCGGCATGCGCACAAGTTCTTGATAAGCTGGGCGGGAAGCTGTGGATAATGGGTGGATGACGGCAGCCAGAAACTTATCCACATTCCACCCACGCCGAAGGCACCGCTTTCCGCACACCGGAAAAATCAAGCAAGTCATTGATTTCAAACGAATGATCGGCCAAAAAAAGTTATCCACGCCGTCTACAGCAACCACCAACTTTCTTTCAAAGACAGAACAGCAGGCATAGGGGACGCGCAGACATGCAATTCAGCATCCAACGAGAAGCTCTGCTCAAGCCGCTGCAGCAGGTCGTGGGCGTGGTGGAACGCCGCCAGACCCTGCCGGTGCTGGCCAACCTGCTGGTCAAGGTCACGGACGGCCAGCTGTCGCTGACGGGCACCGACCTCGAAGTCGAGATGATCGCCACCACGCCGGCCGACAAGCTGGTCGACGGCGAGATCACCATTCCCGCGCGCAAGTTCTTCGACATCGTGCGCGCGCTGCCGGACGGCGCCGCGATCGAGCTCAAGCTCAACGGCGACCGCGTGGCGATGAACGCCGGCCGCAGCCGCTTCACCCTGACCACCCTGCCGGCCAGCGAATTCCCCACCATCGACTCGATCGAGCTGGTGGAAAAGGTCAGCCTGCCGGAAGAGGCGCTGCGCGACCTGATGGAGCGCACCGCGTTCGCGATGGCGAACCAGGACGTGCGCTACTACTTGAACGGCATGCTGCTGGACCTGCAGGAGCACAGCCTGCGCTGCGTGGCCACCGACGGCCACCGCCTCGCGATGAAGGAAACCAGCCTGGCGACCTCGGTGAAGACGCGCCGCCAGATCATCATCCCGCGCAAGGGCGTGGGCGAGCTGATCGGCCTGCTGGAACCGGGCGAGGGCACGGTGGAGCTGGAATTCGGCCGCAACCACCTGCGCGTGCGCCGCGGCGGCGTCACCTTCACCTCCAAGCTGATCGACGGCCGCTTTCCCGACTACGAGGCGGTGATTCCGCTCGGCGCCGACAAGACCGCCACGCTGGACCGCGAGGTGCTGCGCGGCGCGCTGCAGCGCGCCGCGATCCTCTCCAATGAGAAGTACCGCGGCGTGAAGCTGGAACTGTCGCCGGGCAAGCTGCGCATCGTGGCGCACAACCCCGAGCAGGAAGAGGCGGTGGAGGAGGTCGAGGCCGACACCCATGTCTCCGACCTCGCCGTGGGCTTCAACGTGGGCTACCTGCTGGATGCGCTGTCCGCGCTGCGCGGCGAGCAGGCCCGCCTGAGCCTGCGCGATGCGCAGTCCAGCTGCCTCGTGCAGGAACACGATGGCGAGCAGGCCCGTCACGTGATCATGCCCTTGCGCCTCTGACGCATGCCGCATCAGCCGCCGTACGGCAGCACGCAACGCCGGAGCCGTCGCGAGACGCTCCGGCGTTCTTGCATGGGGCAGGGCCGGGCATGAGGCTGGAACGCCTGCGCATCCAGGACCTGCGCTGCCTGCACGAGGTCGAGTTGGCGCTCGCGCCCGGCCTCAACGTCTTCGTGGGCGCGAACGGTGCCGGCAAGACCAGCGTGCTGGAAGCCGTGTTCCTGCTTTCGCATGCGCGCTCGTTCCGCAGCGGGGCGCGCGAAGCCTTGCTGGCGCGGGGCGCGGCGCGGCTGTCCGTATTCGCCGAATTGCGCCAGGGTGGGGATCGCCTGCTGCGGCTGGGCCTGGGCCGCGCGGCCTCGCGTTGGGAAGCGCGCCTCGAAGGCGAGGGCGCCAGCCTGGGCGAACTGATCGCCGAGTGCGCGGTGACCTGCTTCGAGCCGGGCTCGCATGCACTGATCGCTGGCGCCGCCGAGGAGCGCCGCCGCTTCCTCGACTGGGGCGTGTTCCACGTGGAACACGCGTTCCTGGACAACTGGCGCCGCTACCAGCGCGCGCTGAAGCAGCGCAACAGCCTGCTGCGCGCGGGCACGGAACCGGGTTCGCCCTTGTACGCCCCGTGGGAAACCGAATTGGCCGCGCTGGCGGACTGGATCGACAATCAGCGCCGCAGTTATCTGGCCCGCCTGCGGCCACTCCTGCATACCTGCGTGGCCGCCTTGCTGCCGGAGCTCGGCGCGCCGGAACTGCGCTACCGCCGCGGCTGGGCCGAGGAACGCGAGCTGCGCGAACAACTGGAAGCCCAGCGTGGCCGCGACCTCGCCCGCGGCCATACCAGCCTCGGCGCACACCGCGCCGACTGGTCGCTGGCCTTCGAACACGCGCCCCAGCGCGAGCATCTGTCGCGCGGGCAGGAAAAGCTCGCCGCGCTGGGCTGCCTGCTGGCGCAGGCGCGGCTGTACGCCGAACAGCACGGCGACTGGCCGATCATCTGCCTCGACGACCTCGCCTCCGAACTGGACGAGGCGCACCAGGCCGCGGTGATCGCCCAGCTCGCCGGCAGCGGGGCGCAGGTGCTGGTGACCGGCACCGAGCTGCCGGCGCCGCTGCGCGGGCTGCCGCACCGCCTGTTCCACGTGGAACAGGGCCGGCTGACGCGCCTGCTATAATCAAAGATTGCACTGCGGCTCAATGGCTTGCACGCCGCATCTGCCGCACTCCCAGGAACCGGAAGCCGCATGAACGAACCGACCAACGAATCGCATTACGACTCCAGCAACATCAAGGTGCTGAAAGGCCTGGAAGCGGTCCGCAAGCGCCCCGGCATGTACATCGGCGACACCGATGACGGTACCGGCCTGCACCACATGGTGTTCGAGGTGGTCGACAACGCGATCGACGAAGCGCTGGCGGGCTACTGCGACCACGTGGTGGTGACCATCCTCGACGACGGCTCGGTGAGCGTCAGCGACAACGGCCGCGGCATCCCGGTGGACATCCATCCGGAAGAGGGCCGTTCCACCGCCGAGGTGGTGATGACCGTGCTGCACGCGGGCGGCAAGTTCGACGCGAACTCCTACAAGGTGTCCGGCGGCCTGCACGGCGTGGGCGTGTCGGTGGTGAACGCGCTCAGCGACCACCTGTGGCTGACGATCCACCGCGACGGCCACGAATACCAGCAGGAATACTCGCTGGGCGAACCGCTGTATCCGCTGAAGGAAGTCGGCCCGTCGAGCAAGCGCGGCACCATCGTGCGCTTCCTGCCCAGCCCGCAGACCTTCTCGCAGACCGAATTCCACTACGAGATCCTGGCCAAGCGCCTGCGCGAGCTGGCCTTCCTGAACTCCGGTGTCAGCATCGAACTGATCGACGAGCGCGGGGAAGGGCGGCAGGACAGCTTCGCCTACGAAGGCGGCATCAAGTCCTTCGTGCAGCACCTGGCCCAGCTGAAGACCCCGCTGCATCCGAACGTGATCAGCCTCAGCGCCCAGCAGGAAGGCATCACCATCGAGCTGGCGATGCAGTGGACCGACTCGTACAACGAGACGATGTTCTGCTTCACCAACAACATCCCGCAGCGCGACGGCGGCACCCACTTGACCGGCTTCCGCGCCGCGCTGACCCGCTCGCTGCAGGGCTACATCGAGAAGGAAAACCTGGCGAAGAACGCCAAGGTGGCGCTGTCCGGCGACGACATGCGCGAGGGCCTGATCGCGGTGTTGTCGGTGAAGGTGCCCGACCCGAAGTTCTCCTCGCAGACCAAGGACAAGCTGGTGTCCTCCGAGGTGAAGACCGCGGTGGAACAGGCAGTCAACGAGAAGCTGGGCGAATTCCTGCTGGAGCACCCGAACGAGGCCAAGACCATCGCCGGCAAGGTGGTGGACGCCGCCCGCGCCCGCGAGGCCGCGCGCAAGGCCCGCGAGATGACCCGTCGCAAGGGCGCGCTGGACATCGCCGGCCTGCCCGGCAAGCTCGCCGACTGCCAGGAGAAGGACCCGGCGCTGTGCGAGCTGTTCCTGGTCGAGGGCGACTCCGCCGGTGGCTCGGCCAAGCAGGGCCGCAACCGCAAGACGCAGGCCGTGCTGCCGCTGAAGGGCAAGATCCTCAACGTCGAGAAGGCGCGCTTCGACAAGATGCTGTCCTCCGCCGAGGTCGGGACCCTTATCACCGCGCTGGGCACCGGCATCGGCAAGGAGGACTACAACCCCGACAAGCTGCGCTACCACCGCATCGTCATCATGACCGACGCGGACGTGGACGGCTCGCACATCCGCACCCTGCTGCTCACCTTCTTCTACCGCCAGATGCCCGAGCTGATCGAGCGCGGCCACGTCTACATCGGCCTGCCGCCGCTGTACAAGCTCAAGCAGGGCAAGCAGGAGCTGTACCTGAAGGACGACGCGGCGCTGAACGCCTACCTGATCTCCAGCGCGGTGGACAATGCCGAGCTGATGGCCGACCCGAGCGCGCCGGCGATCACCGGCGAGCGGCTGGAGAAGCTGCTGCGCGACTACCAGGCCGCGCTGGACCAGATCGAGCGCCTCGGCCACCGCTTCGACACCAGCGTGCTCGCCGCGCTGCTGGAACACGCGCCGATCGCGCCCGAACTGTGGGCGGATGCCGCCGCCATGCAGGCCTGGCTGGACGGCGTGGCCGGCAAGCTTGCCGCCAGCGGCCTGGGCAAGCCGCGCTACCGTCTCGCGTTGCGCCCCGCCGAGGGCGAGCATCCGGCCGCGATCGAAGTGGTGCGCGACCAGCACGGCCTCAGCCACACCTTGCTGCTGCCGCGTCCGTTCTTCGCCGGCGCCGAGTTCCGCCCCATCCTCAACGTGAGCCAGCAGCTCGCCGGCTTGATCCAGCCCGAAGCGGTCGTGCGTCGCGGCAGCGCCTCGCGCGGCGTCGCCAGCTTCGCCCAGGTGCGCAGCTGGCTGCTGGACGAGGCGAAGAAGGGTCGCACCATCCAGCGCTTCAAGGGCCTGGGCGAAATGAACCCGGAACAGCTGTGGGAGACCACGGTGAACCCGGAGACCCGCCGCATGCTGCAGGTCGGCATCGAGGATGCGTTCGCCGCCGACCAGATGTTCTCGATGCTGATGGGCGAGGCGGTGGAGCCGCGCCGCGACTTCATCGAGGCGAACGCGCTGAAGGTCGCCAACCTCGACATCTGAATGTCCGCGCGGCAGGGCCCCGGCCCTGCCGCACGGCGGCGTGTGCAAGCGCATCAATGTATTAATGCATTAATGTGCGATGCGGAGCAGCCGACGGTGTGGCCGCAGGGCGGCGCCGCGATTCCGGTGCGATTCGCGCGGCGTGGCGCAGGAAATGTCGGTCAATTCGCGCACGTATGGAGTGGGTTTACGCAAGTCATTGATCCGACAAGGGCTTTCTTGCCGCAATGCAACTTGTCACGCACGCATCGCACAAGGTAGTCTCAGCGATCCCCTGCGCATCACGCACTGCGTAAAACCCGGACATTGAGGATCGCCATGAAGCACACGCCCCTGTTCACGATGCTGGCCGGCGCCGCGCTGGCGTTCACCTTCGCGGCGGCGCCCATGCCCGCCCACGCGGCGGGTGCGTCGAAAGAGAAGCCGGCCGTGCAGTATCCGAACACCACGCGTGTCGCGCCGAAGCTCGACCTCACCAGCGAGAAGGATCAGAAGGCGCTCAACGCCGGCCTCGACGCGGTGAACGCCGGCGACAAGGCCAAGGCCGAGCAGCTGCTGCAGCCCATCGTCGACGGCAGCAAGAGCAAGTACGCGCAGGCGATCGCGCTGCAGGGCCTGGCCAACGTCGCCTACAACGCGGGTGACGTGAAGGGCGCGATCCCGCTGCTGAAGCGCGCGCTCGACAACGGCGTGATGCCGAACGACACCTACTTCCAGCTGATGTACGAACTGGCCCAGATGTACGCCGCCGACGAGCAGTACCAGGCCTCGCTGGACACCGTCGCCAAGTGGCGCGCCGAGGGCAAGAAGGAAACGGCGGACTCCTACGGCCTGGAAGGCATGGACTACTACCGCCTCGAGAAGTACCCGGAGGCGATCGCGGCGATCCAGAAGGCCAAGTCGCTCACCGACAAGCCGCAGGATTCCTGGAACCAGATCCTGATGGCCAGCTACGCCGAATCCGGCAAGGGCGGCGACGCCGCGAAGATGGCGGTCGACGAATACCAGAAGAACCCCACCGACAGCAGCATGCTGCACAACGCCAGCGCGATCCTGCTGCAGCAGCAGGACTACGCCGGCGCGGTCAAGGTGCTGGAGCAGGGCCGCGCGAACGGCGCGCTGAAGGACGAGGGCGACTGGATCAACCTGGTCAAGGCCTACCTGCTGCAGGCGCAGAACGGCGGCGACGCCAAGAGCGGCAGCGCCAAGGCGCTGGCCGTCTTCGACGACGGCGAGAGCAAGGGCGCGATCAAGCCCAGCGCCGCCAACTACAAGCTGGCCGGCGACGCCGCCGTGATCGGCGAGAACGACGCCAAGGCGATCGGCTACTACCAGAAGGGCGCTGCGCTGGCCAGCGACGGCGAGCTCGATGTCGCGCTGGGCCGCGTCTACTTCCAGGACCAGAAGTTCTCCGACGCGCGCAAGTACCTCAAGCAGGGCCTCGCCAAGGGCGTCAAGCACAAGGGCCAAGCCTACATGGTGCTGGCCGAGACCGAGCGCCAGTTGAAGGACAAGGCCGGCGCGGTCACCGCGATGATGGAAGCCGCCAAGGACCCGGAAACCGCCAGCAAGGCCAACGATTGGCTGCGCAAGTCCGGCGTGGGCAAGTGATTGCCTGACAAGGAAACACGGGACGGATGGACGTCCATCCGCCCGCCCCGCGAGCGCTATACAAAAGTCAGACGCTGTTGTACCGTTGAAACCTCCCCTGCGTAGCCCCTACGGTGCGTCCCGTCCATATGCCGGATGGGACTTGCCGGGTCGGCGGCGACGCTTTCTCCGTTCCCAGCTCCAGATAGTCACAGATGGCCTCACGTACCGAAGACACCGAGCTCGAGGGATTCAGTTGGAAGCGCACACTGGCGTTGGCGTTTGCCATCGGCCTGCATGCCTTCGCGTTCCTGATCCTGCTCGCGCCGATGGCGCCACCCAGCCAGAAGCACGAGAAGAAAGAGCAGATCGTGCAGGTGAATTTCATCGAACCGCCGCCGCCGCCGCCGCCGCCGCCGCCGCCGCCGCCGGAGCCGCCGAAGCAGCCGCCGCCGAAGATCATCCAGCAGGTGATCCCGCCGCCGACCCCGCCGCCGCCGGCCCCGCCGCCGCCGGTGACCGAGCAGTCGAACAACGCGGTGGCCGCCGCGCCGCCGGCCCCGCCGGCGCCGCCCGCGCCGCCGGCCGACATCGCTGCCGGTTCGGATCTCAGCTACAACAGCCGGATCCAGCCGAAGTATCCGCCACAGGCCATCCGCCAGCGCCATGAAGGCACGGTGGTCCTGCTGATCCTGGTGGGTGTCGACGGTGCGCCGAAGGACATCAAGGTCGACAAGTCCAGCGGATACCACGAGCTTGATCGCGCAGCGATCGAAGCGGCACAGCGGTGGCGCTTCAATCCCGAAATCAAGAACGGCAAGAAGGTGGAGGGTTACGCACGCGTGCCGGTCACCTTCAACCTCAACAACCTGTAATCCTCGTTACAGCCTCCACAGTTCACGCTTGACTTCCCAAGGGTAGCGTTATGTTCCTACAGACTCCTGCACCGACCGAAGCCGCCGCCCAGGTGGCTGGCAATTCCAACGCCGAAGCCATGAAGCAGATGGGCTTCGCCAACCTCGCCCACGGCTTCGACTGGCTGGGCTGGGTGGTGTTCGTCACCCTGGTGGTGATGTCCTTCCTGTCCTGGTACTTCATCATCGCCAACACCATCCGCAACGGCTTGGTGAAGGGGCGCGCCGACGGCGTCATCAACGGCTTCTGGAACAACCCGTCCACCCAGGACGCGATCCGCGAGCTGGAAAACCAGCCCAAGGGCGAACCGTTCTCGAAGATCGCGCTGGACGCCGCCTCCGCGGTGGCCCACCACCAGCAGTCGAACAAGGGTGGCCTGGCGGAGTCGCTGAGCCGTTCCGAGTTCGTCGACCGCGCGCTGCGCCAGGCCGTGGCCCGCGAGAGCCTGCGCCTCGAAGGCGGCCAGACCCTGCTCGCCACGGTGGGTTCGGCGGCGCCGTTCGTCGGTCTGCTCGGTACCGTGTGGGGCATCTACCACGCGCTGATCGGCATCGCCGCCAGCGGCAACGCCTCGATGAGCGCGGTGGCCGGCCCGGTGGGCGAGGCGCTGATCATGACCGCGATCGGTCTGTTCACCGCGATCCCGGCCCTGCTCGCGTTCAACTTCTTCAACCGGTCGAACCGCGTCATCTTTGCCCGTTTCGACGAGTTCGCGCACGACCTGCACGACTTCTTCGCGACCGGCTCGCGCGTCGAGTGAGGGATTGACCCATGGCAATGAGCGTCGGAGGCAATACCGGCGGTCCGGTTTCGGAAATCAACGTCACGCCGCTGGCTGACGTGATGCTGGTGCTGCTGATCATCTTCATGATCACCGCGCCGTTGATGTCCCACCCGATCACCGTCACGGTGCCGACCGCAAATCCGAAGAGCAGCGAGGAGAAGGCGCCGGAAACCCCGCCGCTGGACCTGGCGATCAAGGAAGACGGCACGATGTACTTCCAGGACCACCAGATCGGCGAGGCGGAGCTGAAGTCCCAGTTCGCGGTGAACGCGCAGAAGTCGCCGCAGCCGGAGCTGCAGATCCGCGCCGACAAGGCGATCGAGTGGAAGACCGTGCGCAAGGTCATCAGCGACGCCAAGGGCCAGGGCATGGTGCACGTCGGCTTCATGACCACCGCGCCGGCGAAGGAGTAAGCAGCATGGCCTTTTCCGTCAAATCCTCGTCGGGCCCGATGGCGGACATCAACATCACGCCGCTGATCGACGTGATGCTGGTGCTGCTGATCATCTTCATGGTCACCGCGCCGATTCCGCTGGAGAAGATCAAGATCGATCTGCCCCAGCCGAATCCGAACCAGCAGCAGCCGTTGAACCCGCCCGAGCCGATCAACCTCAAGATCGACCAGAGCGGCGCGCTCTACTGGAACGACACCCCCGTGGACGAACTGGGCCTCAAGGCGCAGTTCGCGGTGATCGCCCAGCAGACCAACCAGCCGGAAATCCAGATCAAGGCTGCCGATGCCACCGCCTACCAGTACGTCGCTACCGTGCTGGCCGACGCGAAGCAGTACAACCTGACCAAGATCGGATTCACCGACAGCGAGCAGTAAGCCCGCGACCGCCGTACCCAAGCGTTACCCGCGCCAACCCCCGCCTTGTGCGGGGGTTGGCGTTTGTGCGGCCGGAAATGTTTGGACGTCTGGGCGTCTGTGCTGATTCGGAGGCAAAGATGTCCCGGTCCATCTTTGACTTCAAGAGGCGTCACGCCCGTGCAAGCACACTGCTTTCCGGAATATCTCGTCGGTGATCTGCACCCCTCTCTTTCCGGGACGGGTGCTCGCGAGAACCATTGGATTCCGCGCCTTGGCTCGCCTGCCGCAGCGCGCTTTTCCCCTCTCCCACTGGTGGGAGAGGGGTTGGGGGAGAGGGGCTTTTGCCCTCGCGCTTCCGCAAGGAACAAGGCGGTTTCGGACGCCTGCCGGCGCCCGAGTCACTTCTCTTTGCTGGCCCA
>JAFIHF010000022.1 GCA_017848855.1 Rhodanobacter denitrificans
CACACAATTCACCTGTGCACACTGTCAAAGATCCAATCCACCGCGGAAGCTTTCGTTTCCGCCCCGTGACCTTTCGTCCCGGGTGAGCCGCTCACTATACATCGTTTTCTCGGTCCGTCAACAGCTCGTAGAAGATTTTTTCTGCGAGAAGCGTGACGCGAACCCTTCGCAGCGGAGCGGTCCGTCGAAGGGGCGAGAATCATAGCGCCGCGCCGCGTGGCTGGGAAGAGGCAGCGCCCAAAATTTTCGACGGGACCGCCATGACGCGGACACTACACTGGCCGAACCACAGGCCACGCGAGACATCCCGCCATGCTGAAGTCCCTGTTCGTCGCGTCGCTGCTGATGCTGGGCGGCCACGCCTGCGCTGCCTCGACGGAGACCGCACCGATCTCGGTGACGCTTCACGGCCAACGCTTTTCGGTGGAACTGGCCACCCACGAGGCCGCGCGCGAGCATGGCCTGATGATGCGCACCTCGCTGGCGGCGGACCACGGCATGCTGTTCGTGTTTCCCGACACCGCGCCGCGCGGATTCTGGATGAAGAACACGTTGATCCCGCTCGACATCCTGTACTTCGATGCGCAGCGCAAGCTGGTGTCGGCGCAACTGGACGTGCCGCCGTGCAAGGCCGATCCCTGTCCGATCTATCCCAGCACCGGGCCGGCGCGCTACGTGCTGGAGCTGTCGGCCGGCACGGCCAGGCGGATCGGCGTGCGCGACGGCGACACGCTGGCGATCGAGGGCAAGCTGGGAACGGTCGACTGAGCGACGCCGGCGGGCGCGCCGAGCGCCAGGCCGACGCGGTAGGGAATCAAGGCTTCGGGACGGATCGCGTCGAACATGTCCCAGTCGTCTTCGAACGGAATGAACTGCTGCATGGCGGGCTTCCGGCATTGCGCGCGCGAAGTGCGCGGAAGCATCACAGCGGATCGGCGGGCCCGTTCGCAGGCGCAAACGTGGCGAAAACGGGCCGCCTGCGGGCAAGTGCCGGCGATCAGTCGATTTCGATCATCTCGAAGTCGCTCTTGGTGGCGCCGCAGTCGGGGCAGGTCCAGGTTTCGGGCACGTCCTCCCAGCGCGTGCCGGGGGCGATGTCTTCTTCCGGCACGCCCAGCGCCTCGTCGTAGATATAACCGCAGACCACGCACATCCATTTGCGCAGCGCGGTGGTTTCGGTGGAGCTCTGGCTCATCGTCGGGCTTCTTTGTTCGAGGGTGAATAGTGCATTCTCGCAACTCGCCTGCCGTTGCGGAAGCGCGCGGCGCCCACCACCGCCCCAGCGGGCGCACGGAAGCCTTGCACCATGACCCGACCCCGATTTCCCGGCCACGGCCTGTACGCGATCACCGACGGTCCGCGCGCCGACCTGCTCGAAGTCGTCGCGCACGCGTTGGCCGGCGGCACGCGGCTGCTGCAGTACCGCGACAAGGGCGCGGACGCCGCGCGGCGCCGTGCCGAGGCCGCCGCGCTCAAGCAGTTGTGCGACGCGCACGCCGTGCCGTTGATCGTCAACGACGACGTCGCACTGGCCGTTGCGGTGGGCGCCGCCGGCGTGCATCTGGGACGCGACGACGGCGACGTGGCTGCTGCCCGCGCGGCGCTGGGCGCGGACGCGATCATCGGCGTGTCGTGCTACGACTCGCTCGACCGCGCGCATGCCGCCGCGGCGGCCGGTGCGGACTACATCGCTTTCGGCGCGTTCTTCCCCTCGCCCACCAAGCCGCACGCCCCGCGCGCGCCGTTGGAGCTGCTGCGACAGAGCGCCGCGCTGGATGTGCCGCGGGTGGCGATCGGCGGCATCACGCCGGACAATGCCGCTTCCCTGGTCGAAGCCGGCGCGGACTTCCTCGCCGTGATCTCGGCGGTGTTCGCCGCGCCCGACGTGCGCGCCGCCGCGCAGCGCTTCGCCCGCCTCTACCCCACCGATTGAGAAAGCATCGATGAGCAGCAACCACGAACTCTTCCAGCGCGCCCGGCAACTGCTGCCCGGCGGCGTCAACTCGCCGGTGCGCGCGTTCAAGTCGGTGGGCGGCGAGCCGTTCTTCACCGCGCGCGCCGACGGCGCCTACCTGTGGGACGTGGAAGGCAGGCGCTACATCGACTACGTGGGCTCGTGGGGCCCGATGATCGTGGGCCACAACCACCCGGCCGTGCTCGCGGCGGTGGAGCGCGCGGTGAAGGACGGCCTGTCCTTCGGCACGCCCTGCCCGGCCGAAGTGACGATGGCCGAAACCATCGCAAAGCTGGTGCCCTCGATGGAAATGCTGCGCATGGTGAATTCGGGCACCGAGGCCACCATGTCGGCGATCCGCCTCGCCCGCGGCGCCACCGGCCGCGCCAAGATCGTGAAGTTCGAGGGCTGCTACCACGGCCACGGCGACAGCTTCCTGGTGAAGGCCGGCTCCGGCGCGCTCACCTTCGGCGTGCCCACCTCGCCCGGCGTGCCCAAGGCGAACGCCGACCTCACGCTCACCCTGCCCTACAACGACCTCGATGCGGCCAAGGCGCTGTTCGCCGCGCAGGGCGACGAAATCGCCGGCCTCATCATCGAGCCGGTCGCCGGCAACATGAACTGCATTCCGCCGGTGGAGGGCTATTTGCAAGGCCTGCGCGAGCTGTGCACGCGGCACGGCGCGCTCCTGATCTTCGACGAGGTGATGACCGGCTTCCGCGTGGCGCTGGGCGGCGCGCAGGCGCACTACGGCATCACGCCCGACCTCAGCACCTTCGGCAAGATCATCGGCGGCGGCATGCCGGTGGGCGCCTACGGCGGCCGCCGCGAGCTGATGGAACAGATCGCGCCCAGCGGCCCGATCTACCAGGCCGGCACGCTCAGCGGCAATCCGGTGGCGATGGCGGCGGGCCTGGCGATGCTGGAGCTGACCCAGGCGCCGGGCTTTTACGACACGCTCGCGGCGCGCACGCGCCTGCTCACGGACGGCTTCCAGTCGGTGATGGATGGCGCCGGCGTGCCGTTTTCCACCAACCGCGCGGGCGGCATGTTCGGCCTGTTCTTCACCGGCGAAAAAGTCACCCGCTACGCGCAGGCCACGGCCGCGGATACGGCGCTGTTCAACCGCTTCTTCCACGGCATGCTGAAACGCGGCGTGTACCTCGCGCCCAGCGCGTTCGAGGCGGGCTTCCTGTCCAGCGCGCATTCGGACCAGGACATCGCCGACACCCTGCAGGCCGCGCGCGAAGCGCTGGCCGAGGCCGTCGCGGGCTGAACGCCATGACCGCGCCGATCACCCAGGCACGCGAGCACGACACCTACCTCCAGCCAGCCGCCGCCGACGGCTGGCGTCGGCGCGGCTTCGACATCGTGTTCGGCACCGGGACGCGCGCCGGGCGCGTCTTCGACATCGCCTTGATCACCGCCATCGTGGCCAGCGTGCTGGTGACCATGCTGGACAGCGTGGCGGCGCTGCACGCGCGTTTCGGCACGGCGTTCCGCGCCGTGGAGTGGCTGTTCACCGCGCTGTTCAGCGCCGAATACGCGCTGCGCCTCGCGGTGCTGGCGCGGCCGCTGCGCTATGCGCGCAGCTTCTATGGCCTGATCGACCTGCTGGCGATCGTGCCCTCGCTGGCGAGCCTGGCGCTCACCGGCACCGAGCAGCTGATCGGCATCCGCGCGCTGCGCATCCTGCGCGTGTTCCGCGTGCTCAAGCTGGTGCGCTACGTGGGCGCGGCCGAGCAGATGCGCGACGCCCTGCTGCGCAGCCGCCGCAAGATCTTCGTGTTCATCGCCACCATGCTGATCCTGATCAGCGTGTTCGGCGCGATCATGTACGTGGTGGAAGGGCCCGAGCACGGCTTCACCAGCATCCCCCGCGCGATGTACTGGGCGGCGGTGACCATGGCCACGGTGGGCTTCGGCGACATGACGCCCGGCACGCCGCTGGGCCAGTTCATCACCACCGTGATGATCCTGATCGGCTACGGCATCATCGCCGTGCCCACCGGCATCTACGCGGCGGAACTCAGCCAGACGATGAACCGCGCACGCCGGCAGCGCCGCTGCGAGGCCTGCGGCTGGCATGGCCACGAAGCGCTGGCCCGCTACTGCCTGCAATGCGGCGCAGCGCTGCCGGCCAGCCACCAGGCCGGTCAAGACAAAGCCTGAAAACACAGGCTTTGCACATAGGTTGCTTTACCTTGCCGCGGAACCGCCCAGGATAGACGGGGCCGTCATCCCAGCGGCGCACCAAAGGAGGCAAACCTCATGAAATCGCTCACCATCGCCTGTGCCCTCGCCCTGGGCCTGGGCCTGCCCTGCATCACCCTCGCGCAACCCGCCATGCCCGCCGCCATGCAAGCCGCCGCGCCGGCCGCCGCGCCCAGCGCGCCCAAGCTCCACGCCGCGCTGCGCGGCCTGTGGCACGGCCATGTCGTGCACACCCGCGAGTACGCGCTCGCGGTGAAGGCCGGCGACAAGACCGCCGCGGCGAAAGCCGCCGATGACGTGGTCGCCAACGCCAAGCAGATCGCCGACGCCGTGGCCGGCTACTACGGCGCCGATGCCGGCAAGGGCCTGCTGAACCTGCTCGCCGGGCACTGGGGCGGCGTGAAGGCGCTGACCGACGCCACCCGCGCGGGCGACAAGGCCGCCGCCGACAAGGCGATGCAGGCGCTGTCCGCCAACGCGGGCGAGATCGCGAAGTTCCTGCACGGCGCCAACCCGAGCCACTGGCCCGAAGCCACCCTGCAAGGCCTGCTGCTGCAGCACGTGGCCGACCACCAGACCCAGGTCGGCGAGATCATGCGCGGCGACACGGCCGGCGAGGCCAAGACCTGGGCGATGATGCAGGAACACATGAACACCATCGCCGACGCGCTGGCCGGCGGCATCGCCGCGCAATTCCCGAACAAGGCGCAATGAAGCACGCGAGCGCCCTGCGCCAGCTCGGCACGACCCAGCAGAAACTGCTGCGAAAACTCCTGGCCGCGCCGCAGGGCGCGAGCGTCGAGCAGCTGTGCCTCGCGCTCGGCGTCACCCACAACGCGGTGCGGCAGCACCTGTCCGCACTGATCGCCGCCGGCTACGTCGAACGCGGCACAGCCTCGCCCACCGGCGGACGGCCGCAGGCCCGCTACCTGCTGCTGCCGGCCGGCCGCGAACTGTTTCCGCGCAACTACGGCCTGATCGCCGGCGGCCTGCTCGAACACCTGTACGCCAGCGCCGGCAAGCCCGGCGTGCAGGCCTTGCTGGCGAGCGTGGGCACGGAACTGGGCAAGGCCGCGGCCAGCCGCGTCGAGGGTGCGGACGACGCCGAGATCGCCACACGCCTCGCCGAACAGCTCGACGCGCTGGGCTACGAAGCGGCCACGGTGAAGCGCGAAGGCGAAACCCAGGTCGAGGCGTACAACTGCGTGTTCCACGCGCTGGCCCGGACGCATCCGGACGTGTGCCGCTTCGACCTCGCCTTCATGGAAGCGGCCACCGGACGGCCGATCCAGCACATGGAATGCCTGCTGCGCGGCGGCCAGGCCTGCCGCTTCCGCATCGGCAAGCCGCGCATGGATTGATCAGCTCACCACTGCCCCGTGTTCGGCATCGAGGCCCACGGCTCCTGCGACGGCAGGTGACCGTCCTGCAGCAGTTCCACCGAAATCAAATCCGGCGAACGCACGAAGGCCATGTGGCCGTCGCGCGGCGGGCGGTGGATGGTGTAGCCCATGTCCATGAGGCGCTGGCAGGTGGCGTAGATGTTCTCCACGCGGAAGGCCAGATGGCCGAAGTTGCGCGCGCTGCCGTAGTCCTCGGTCGAGCCCCAGTTGTAGGTCAGCTCGATCTCGGCCTCGGGGCTGTCCGGCGCGGCGAGGAAGATCAGGGTGAACTTGCCCTGTTCATTCTCCATGCGGCGCGTTTCCTTCAGGCCGAGGCCGTCGCAGTAGAAGCGCAGCGAGGCATCGATGTCGCGCACGCGCACCATGGTGTGCAGGTATTTCATGGGGTTCACCGGATCGAGAATGTGGGGACGCTCGATGATAGCAACCGCGCGCGCAAGCCCTGCGCCAGCGCGGCCAGCTCCGGCATCGCCGCAGGCGCAGGCACGCCCTGCGGGTAGACGCGCAGCAGGCCGTCGCCGACGCGACGCGGCTGCACGTGCAGGTGAAAGTGGAACACCTCCTGCCCGCCCGCGTGGCCGTTGGATTGCCACAGGTTCAGCCCCGGCGGATCGAGCTGCGCGCGCAATGCCTGCGCCACGCGCTGCGCCAGCTGCATCACCTGCCCGGCTTCTGCGGGCGTAAGCGCATAGAGGTCGGCCGCATGCCGGCGCGGCACCACCAGCACATGGCCGGGGTTGGCCTGGCGCAAGTCCATGAAGGCCAGCACCTCGCCCTCGTCGGCCACGATGGCCGCGGGCAGTTCGCCTGCGGCGATGGCGCAGAACGGGCAGGCCGGCGCGCTCACGCCGCCGCGTAGGCGACCAGCGCGGCCTTCAGGCGCACCAGGCCTTCGGCCAGCTCCGCGTCGCTCAAGGTCAGCGGCGGCACGAAGCGCAGCACGTCGGGGCCGGCCTGCAGCAGCAGCAGGCCGTGCGCGGCGGCGTGGTCGAGGATCTCGCCCGCACGACCCTGGTGCGCCGGCGCCAGCGCCGCGCCGATCATCAGGCCGCGGCCGCGCACCTCGTCGAACAGGTGCAGTTCGTCGTTGATGCGCGCCAGCCCTTCGCGCAGCGCCTGAGCCTGTTTCGCCACGTTCGCCTGCACGGCGGGCGAAGCCAGCTTGCGCAGCGCCACGCGCGCCACCGCGGCGGCCATCGGGTTGCCGCCGAAGGTGGTGCCGTGCGCACCGTACTGCATCACCTCGGCCACCTTGGGGCCGGCC
The DNA here is from genome assembly GCA_017848855.1 of Rhodanobacter denitrificans. Classification (GTDB taxonomy): domain Bacteria; phylum Pseudomonadota; class Gammaproteobacteria; order Xanthomonadales; family Rhodanobacteraceae; genus Rhodanobacter_A; species Rhodanobacter_A denitrificans_B. The sequence continues at coordinate 6,836 of JAFIHF010000022.1, forward strand.
AGCATCGCGCCGATCGGGAAGCCGCAACCCAGCGCCTTGGCCAGGGTCACGATGTCGGGTCGGATGTCGCCATGCGCGAACAGCGCGCCGGTGCGGCCCATGCCGCACTGGATCTCGTCCAGCACCAGGAGCGCGCCGTGCGCATCGCACAGCGCGCGGGCGCGGGCGAGGAATGCGTCCGTGGCCGGCACCACGCCGCCCTCGCCCTGCACCGGCTCCAGCATCACCGCGGCCACGTCGCCGGCGGCGAAGGCGGCTTCCAGCGCGTCGCCGTCGTTGAATTCGAGATAACGGAAGCCTTCGGGCAGCGGCTCGTAGCCGGCCTGGTACTTCGGCTGCGCGGTGGCGGTGACGGTGGCGAGGGTACGGCCGTGGAACGAGCCCTTGAAGGTGACGATCACGCGCTGGTCCGCCGCGCGCCCCTGCGCCGCAGCCCACTTGCGCACCAGCTTGATCGCCGCCTCGTTCGCCTCGGCGCCGGAGTTGCACAGGAACACGCGCTCGGCGAAACCCGAAGCCGCGACCAGCTCCTCGGCCAGGCGCAGCGGCGGCTCGGTGTAGAACACGTTGCTGGCGTGCCACAGCTTGTTCGCCTGGGCGGTGAGCGCGGCGACGAGCTCGGGATCGCCGTGGCCCAGCGCGTTCACCGCGATGCCGGCGCCGAAGTCGATGTAGTCGCGACCCTCGGTATCCCACACCCGCGCGCCCTTGCCGTGGTCGAGCACCAGCTCGCGCGGCTTGTACACCGGCAGCCAGTAGCGCTGGCCGAGGCCGATCAGGGAGGAGGACGGGATCGAATCGTGCTGCTGCATGGGGCGCTCCGGCGTGCGCCCCCGGCGATGTCTCCGCGCGTCACGAGGCGTCGCGAAACGCCCGTGATCGCGGGATCCGGCCTGGTGATGCGCGTAAGGCCGCCATTATCCACCGGCCGCCGCCGAAGCAGAAGCCGAGCCGGCGAAAGCGACCGCGGCGGATCGCCTGGTAACTCACGCCTGCACGGCTCCGTGCGCGCGCAGTTCCTGCAGTTCCAGCCGGTGCTTCTTGCACAGGCGGTACACGGTGACCCGGGATATCCGCAGGCGCCGCGCGCATTCGCTGATGTTGAAGCGGCACTCGTGCAGGCAGGTGGCAATGACCTCGCGCTCGGCCGAGGCGCGGGAGACGCCCAGGCTGGCGACGGACGACTCGCCGTGCGTCGTCGCCGCGACCGGCAGGGCGAGGTCGGCGGCGCTGATCAGCGCGGCTTCCGCCAGCACCGCGGCGCGCTGCACCCGGTTGCGCAGCTCGCGCACATTGCCCGGCCAGGCGTACTGGCGCATCGCGCGCAGCGCCGCGTCGTCGAAGCCGCTCGCGGCGCAGGCCTGCCGCTCGCGGAAACGGGCGAGATAATGCTGCGCCAGCAACGCCACGTCGTCGCCGCGCTCGCGCAGCGGCGGTACCTGCAGCCGCAGCACGTTGAGCCGGTAGTACAGGTCCTCGCGGAAACGCCCCGCCGCCACGGCGTGCTCCAGGTCCAGGTGGGTGGCGGCCATCACGCGCACGTCCACCTCGATCGGCCGGCTGCTGCCCACGCGTTGCAGCACGCCCTCCTGCAGGAAGCGCAGCAGGTTGGTCTGCGCGTCCAGCGGCAGGTCGCCGATTTCGTCCAGCAGGATGGTGCCGCCGGCCGCGCTCTCGATGTGCCCGATCCGCCGCGCGGTGGCGTCGGTGAACGCGCCGCGCTCGTGGCCGAACAGTTCGGACTGCACCAGGTTGAGCGGCAGCGCGCCGCAGTTGATCGCCACGAACGGCTGCATCGCGCGCGTCGAGAGCCGGTGCAGCACGCGGGCAGCCACTTCCTTGCCGACGCCGGTTTCGCCGGTGATCAGCACCGGCAGGTCGATCGGCGCGTACTTGCGCAGGTTGGCCGCCACCGTCGCCAGCGCCGCGCTGCACCCCACCAGTTCGGGCAGCTCGGCCGTCGCCTCGGCCGCGCGCGGCGGCACCGTGCGGGCACGCGCCAGCGCCGCGAGCAGGCGCGGCAGGTCCAGCGGTGCGGTGAAGAAATCCCGGCAGCCCTGCAGGATGCGCTTGACTTGCGGATGCCGCGCCTGCGTGCCGAACGCGGTCAGGGCGATCCACGGCAGCGCGGGGTGTTCCGCCATCAGCTGCTGCATCGCCTGCAGGGCGCGGTCGTCGCACTGGCGCAGATCCGCCAGCGCCACCACGTTGCCGCCCTCGCGCACCCCGGCGCCGGCGTCCAGCCCGGCGACGCGGACATGCCATCCGGCCTCGGCCAGCCCGCTGCGTTCGCGGGCCTCCGGCTGCCCGAACCAGATCACGCATCCCTGAGGCTTCGCACCCGTGGCTTCCATACGCCCTCCCCCGGATTCCGATCGCCACGGGTCGCTCCCCTTGGCGGCAGCCGCATCGCGGATCCATGCCCGCATGTGACAGGAGGCGAATTGTAGACCCGTGCGCGGCGTCCGGATGTGACGACGAGGGCGACGGACACGCCCCGCAAGTTGTTGCGGACGACGTCAGGCTTTCTGGAAGCGCGGCAGGATGTCGCGCAGCTCGGCCAGGCGCTGCAGCGGGTCGGCCAGCTCCAGCAGGCGCTGGCGTTCGTCGTTGCCCAGCGGCAGCAGTTCGGCCAGCCGGAACCCCAGCCAGCACGCGTCGTCGTAGCACTCGCGCGGCGCCTGCTTCCAGTGCGGCGCCATCGCCTCGACCAGGCGCTCGGCGATCGTCTGCAGCAGCGCGAGTTCGACCGGCACCGGCACCTGCGGCTCCTCCGGCCACCATTCCACCTCGCCGCGCAGCTGGCCGTCCGCGCGCACCCGCGTGCGTCGCACCCGGAAGCGCTGGCCGCCCTCGGCCACGATGCCGAGCAGGCCGTCGGCGCCGTAATGGAAATCCACGATGCGCGCCAGCGTGCCCACCGCCGCCGGTAGCGCCGGTGCGCCCGTCTCGCGTCCGGCGAGGATCAGGCAGACGCCGAAGCCGCGGCCGTCGCGCGTGCACTCGCGCACCAGGTCCAGGTAGCGTGGCTCGAAGATGCGCAGCTCCAGCCGCCCACCCGGATACAGCACGGTGGACAACGGGAACAGCGGCAATCCGGCGCGGGAGGAAGGTCCAGCCATGCGGGCAGTGTAGCGGGCGGGTGCGGTGCCCCGACGGCGGAACCGGGCGCCGGCATCCGCGCGGAGCTGGCGCGGCTCAGCCGAGGAACAGGTCGGGCAGCAGCGGCGCGCCGGGCTGCACGGCATAGGCGTCGAAATCGGTGATGCCGGCTTCGCGCAGCAGCTCTTCGTCGATCGCGAAATGGCCGCTGTACTCGCGCGCGGGGCGCAGCAGCAGGGCGTGCGCGGCATCGGCCACGATCTCCGGCTTGCGGCAGTATTCGGCCTTGACGCCGTCGATCATCGCGATCGCCGCGGTGGCGATCACCGTGCGCGGCCACAGCGCGTTCACCGCGATGCCCAGCGGCTTGAACTCCGCGGCCATGCCCAGCACGCACAGGCTCATGCCCATCTTGGCGATGGTGTAGGCGGTGTGCGGCGCGTACCACTTGGGGTCGATGCTGGGCGGCGGCGAGAGCATCAGCACGTGCGGGTTCGCGGCCTGCTTCAGATACGGCAGGCAGGCCTGGGTGACGAGGAAGGTGCCGCGCGTGTTGACCTGGTGCATCAGGTCGTAGCGCTTCATCGGCGTGCCTTCCACGCCCGCCAGCCAGATCGCGCTGGCGTTGTTGACCACGATGTCGATGCCGCCGAAACGCTCGGCTGCCTGCGCCGCCGCGGCCTGCACCTGCGCCTCCTCGCGGATGTCGCACTGGATCGCCAGCGCCTTGCCGCCGGCGGCCTCGACCGCCGCCGCCGCGGTGTGGATGGTGCCGGGCAGCTTGGGGTTGGGCACGCCGCTCTTCGCCGCGATCACGACGTTGGCGCCGTCGCGCGCCGCGCGCAGCGCGATCGCGAGGCCGATGCCGCGCGAGGCGCCGGTGATGAACAGGGTCTTGCCGTTGAGTGTGGTCATGGGCGGGCCGGATAGCGGAACAAGCGGCCAGAGTCAGTTTTCCGCAGCGCCCGGTCAAGCCGGAAGCTCAAGAAAACCGATGGCGCCCCTCGTGCGCGCCCCGCGCGCGTGGCACATTGGCCGCCTCACCCAGCGGAGCCTGCGCAAGGATGTCGACCGTCACCGCCACCGCACCGACGACGCCCGTCGCCGACATGCAAACCGCCGCCGTGCTGCGCGTGCGCGGCCTGCGCAAGGCGTTCAAGCAGCGCGAGGTGCTGCGCGGCATCGACTGGGACGTGCCGCCCGGCCGGGTGATCGGCCTGCTCGGCCGCAACGGCGCCGGCAAGACCACCCTGCTGCGCTGCCTGCTCGGACTCTCGCCGCTCGACGCCGGAACGGTGGAGCTGTTCGGCGAACCGATGACCGAGCCCGGCGGCGAGCGCATGCACCGCATCGGCTTCGTGCCGCAGACCTTCGACCTGTTCCCGTGGATGAAGGTGCGCGCCTACCTCGACTTCACCGCGGCGTTCTACGCGCACTGGAACCACGCGCTGGCCGCACGCCTGCTCGGCGACTGGGAGCTCGACCCGAAGCAGAAGATCGGCGAGCTGTCGCAGGGCCAGCGGCAGAAGCTGGCGATCGTGCGCGCGATCGCGCCCGAGCCCGACCTGCTGGTGCTGGACGAGCCGGTGGCCAGCCTCGACCCGCAGGCGCGCCGCGCCTTCATGGCCGAGCTGCTGGCGCTGATGCAGGCGCCGGGCAAGACGGTGATCTTCTCCACCCACATCACCGCCGACCTCGAACGCGCCGACGCCGACATCACCCTGCTGCGCGATGGCGCGATCCAGTTCACCCGCCCGCTGGCCGAGCTGCGCGAGCGCATGCGCCGCGCGGTGCTCACGCGCAGCGACGGCTGGCCGCAGGCGCCGGCGACGGCGGGCCTGCTGAAGGCCACGCTCAAGGGCGACGAGGCGCAGCTGCTGGTGGAGGACGCGAACCCCGACAGCCTGCACGCGCTGGCCGCGCGCGAAGGCGCCACGCTGCGCATCGAGACGCCCACGCTGGAAGACCTGTTCGTGGAGCTGGCATGAGAGCCGTATGGCAGCTGTGGCTGCTGCCGTGCCGGCAGCTGCAGGTGGGCGCGGTGCTGCTGCAACTGGTATGGCTGGTTGCTGCCGTGTTGCTGGCTTGTGTGCCCGCAGCCGGCGCGTGGGTGGCCGGCGCCGCCGCCATGCTGCTCGGCTTCGGCAGCTGGTTCTGGTTCACCATGCTCGGCCTCGGCCTGCGCGGACTGTGCCGGCCGGAGAGTTTCCTGCTGCCCGACTTCCGCCGCCGGCTCGCCTGGGTGGGCGCGCTGCAGCTCGCGCAATGGGCGCTGCTGCCCACGCTGGCCGCGCTGCTGCTGCGCGTGCCGCATGCCCTGCTCGGCGGCGCGGCGATCCTGCTGCTGGCCGCGCTCGGGCTGGCGGCCAGCACCGCGCGCTACCTCAACCTGCTGGTGTGGGGCCTGTTCGTGCTGGCCGGCTGGCAGCCCGGGCTGGCCAGCCAGATCGCCAAGGCCGTGATCGCCTCGCCGTGGGCGGTGCCGCTGGCGCTGCTGCTGACGATCCTGATCGCGCGCCTCAGCCTGCGCGCGATGCTGCGCATCGAAGACCGCGAAACCGACAGCTCGCCGTTGGAGAACGCGCAGCTCGGCCGCGCCCGCGCCGGCAACCTGGACGGCACGCCGGCACGCCGCGGCAAGCTGGCCAGGCGCATCGGCGCGATCTTCGACGGCACCTCGCAGCGCGCGATGGAACAGGCGCTGGCGCGCTACCGCCGCAAGCCCTCGTGGCACCTGCGCATGGTGCTGGTGCGCCGGCTGCTGCTGCCGCACGACAACCCGCAGGCGCTCGCGCTGCGCCTGCTGCTGGTGGCGGCGATCGTCACGTTCTACGTGGTGGCGGTGATGCACCGCCAGCGCTTCAACGCGGTGATGGTGGGCGCCTACGCGATCCTGCTGGGGCTGTCGCGCTTCCCGCAGCTCGGCCGCGGCATGCGCCAGATGCGGCCGAACCTCGCCGACCTCTACCTCACGCTGGCGCCGCGCACGCGCGCCGACTACCAGCAGACCCTGCTCGACGCGCTCACCGTGCTGGTGCCGATCACCGTGCTCAGCACCCTCGCCTACACCGGCCTCGGCATCGTGCTCACCCACGCCGCGGAACCGCTGCGCATGCTGCTCGACGCGGCGATCGTCAGCGCGGGCGCCAGCCTCACCGCGCTGGCGGTGCACCTGATCGGGCCGGAAGGCAGCTTCGGCCGCGGCCTGGTGGACATCGGCGTGACGCTGGGCGCGATGGCGGCGTACTGGGGCGGCTACTGGCTGCTCGGCGCGCTCGGCCATGCGCTCGGCAGCGGCGTGCTGTTGCTGCTCACGCTGGGATTCGGGCTGGGCGTGTGGACCTCGGCGCGGCGCGAGTACCTGCGTCGGCCGCCGTGCTTCGACGCGCCGCTGGCTTGATCAGCCGCGCAACAAGTCCACGAAGCGCCGCGGTGCGCCTTCGAAACCGCCGTTGGACATGAACACTACCTGGTCGCCGGGGCGTGCCTGCGCGCGCACGGCCGCGAGCAGCGCGTCGACATTCGGCGCGGTGCTGCCGCGCCCTTGCAAGGCGTCGGTGACGCGGTGCGCGTCCCACGGCAGCTCGGGCCGATGCAGGAACACCACGGCGTCGGCGTCGGCGAGCGAAGGCGCCAGCGCCTCGGCGTGCGCGCCGAGCCGCATCGAATTGGAGCGCGGCTCCAGCGCCACCACGATGCGCGCCTTGCCCACCTTCGCGCGCAAGCCGGCGAGCGTGGTGGCGATCGCGGTGGGGTGGTGGGCGAAGTCGTCGTAGACGCGCACGCCGCCCACTTCGTCCACCAGCTCCATGCGCCGCTTCACGCTCTCGAAGCTGGCGAAGGCGGGCAGCAGCGCGCGCGGATCGGCGCCCGCCGCCGTCGCCGCAGCGAGCGCGGCCAGCGCGTTCATCACGCTGTGCCGGCCGAGCAGCGGCCAGCGGATTTCGCCCAGCAACTCGCCCTTGCGCGTGACCTTGAACGCGCTGCCGTCGGCGGCGATCAGTTCGGCCTGCCAGTCGCCGCGGCCGATGCCGAACGTTTCCACCGGCGTCCAGCAGCCCATCGCCAGCACTTCGGCGAGGCGCTCGTCGTGCGCGTTGACGATCAGCCGGCCGTTGCCCGGCACGGTGCGCACCAGATGATGGAACTGGCGCTGGATCGCCGCCACGTCGGGGAAGATGTCCGCATGGTCGTATTCGAGGTTGTTGAGGATCGCGATGCGCGGACGGTAGTGCACGAACTTCGAACGCTTGTCGAAGAAGGCGGTGTCGTATTCGTCTGCCTCGATCACGAACGGGACTCGGGACTCGAATCGCGCAGGCAGGATGCCGGAGCGAACATCGGCACCGCCGATGGCCCGCAGGGCGAGCTGCGGATGCAGCGAGTCACTCGGGACTCGGGAGGAGCCGCCCAGCCTTGCGGAGACGCCGAAATTGCCGGGCACGCCGCCGATCAGAAAGCCGGGCGCCATGCCGGCGCTTTCGAGCAGGTGCGCGAGCAGGCTGGTGGTGGTGGTCTTGCCGTGGGTGCCGGCCACGGCCAGCACCTCGCGCCCGGCCAGCACCGTCTCGCCCAGCCACTGCGGGCCGGAGACGTAGCGCAGCTGCGCGTCGAGCATGTATTCCACCGCGGGGTTGCCGCGCGTCATCGCGTTGCCCACCACCACGAGGTCGGGCGCGGGCTTGAGGTGTTCGGCCGCATAGCCGTCCATCAGGCGGATGCCCAGCGCTTCGAGCTGGGTGCTCATCGGCGGGTAGACGTTGGCGTCGCAGCCTTCGACCTCATGCCCCAGTTCGCGCGCCAGCGCGGCCACGCCGCCCATGAAGGTGCCGCAGATGCCGAGGATGTGCAGGCGCATGGAGATTCCTTGGAATACTCCCCTCCCCCGCCGGGGGAGGGGTGGGGGAGAGGGTACGAGGCTTGCGGGAGAACTCACGCAGAGCCGGACAAGAGTGCCCTCTCCCCAGCCCTCTCCCGCTTGCGGGAGAGGGAGAAAACACAACTCTCCCGCAAGCGGGAGAGGGGAAAAGACACGGCTCAGCCGTTCGCCGCAACCTCGGCTTTCAGTGCGGCCTTCACCCGCGCGGTGACCTCGTCCAGCTCGCCCACGCCGTCGACCACCTGCAGCTTGCCGCGCCTGGCGTAGAAGTCGGCCACCGGCGCGGTCTGCTCGGCGTAGACCTTGAGACGGTCGCGCACCACGGCGGGGTCGTCGTCCTTGCGGTGCTCGGCGGCGTAGCGGATCTCGCAGCGGCCGACGATCACCTCGCTCGGCACTTCCAGCTTCACCACCGCGTCCAGCGGCTGGCCGATGCGGGCCAGCAGGTGGTCGAGCGCGTCGGCCTGCGCGAGGTTGCGCGGGTAGCCGTCGAGGATGAAGCCGTTCTTCGCGTCGGCCTGGGCCAGGCGCTCTTCCAGCATCGCCAGCAGGATGTCGTCGGAAACCAGCTTGCCGGCGTCCATCACCGCCTTGGCCTTGAGGCCGGTGGGCGTGCCCGCGGCCACGGCCGCGCGCAGCATGTCGCCGGTGGAGATGTGCGGCACGCCGAGGTCGTTCTTCAGCCGCATGGCCTGGGTGCCCTTGCCCGAGCCGGGCGCACCGAGTAGTACGAGTCGCATATCGCTCCGCAGTGGCGGCGCCGTGCCGCCCGTACCCTGGAAAATGGCGTTCACGGTAGCGTTTGAGGGCCGTTGCCGTCAAACGAAAATCGCCGCCGGAGTACCGACATTCGTCGCATCGGCGCGATACTGGCGCTTCCCGCAAGGAGATCGCCATGCCGACCCGCCACGCCCCGTCCGGCCGCCTGCTCTACGCCCAGTCCGGCGGTGTCACCGCCGTGATCAACGCCACCGCCGCCGGCGTGATCGAAGCCGCGCGCGCCAAAGGCGTCAAGGTCTACGCCGCGCGCAACGGCATCCTCGGCGCGCTGCGCGAGGATCTGATCGACACCTCGAAGGAATCGAAGGCCGCGGTTGCGGCACTACGCCACACCCCCGGCGGCGCGTTCGGCAGCTGCCGCTACAAGCTGAAGTCGCTGGAGGCGAACCGCGCCGAGTACGAGCGGTTGATCGAGGTGTTCCGCGCGCATGACATCCGCTGGTTCCTCTACAACGGCGGCAACGACTCGGCCGACACCGCGCTCAAGCTCTCGCAGATCGGCAAGGCGATGGGCTACGAGCTCGCCTGCATCGGCGTGCCCAAGACGGTGGACAACGACCTCGCCGTCACCGACTGCTGCCCCGGCTTCGGCTCGGTGGCGAAGTACACCGCCGTCTCCACGCTGGAAGCGAGCCTCGACGTGGCCTCGATGGCGGAGACATCGACCAAGGTGTTCATCCTCGAAGTGATGGGCCGCCACGCCGGCTGGATCGCCGCCGCCGCCGGCCTCGCCGGCGCAGGCGCGGACGCGCCGCCGCACCTCATCCTGTTCCCCGAGAACGTGTTCGACGAAGCCGCCTTCCTCGCCAAGGTGAAGGCCACGGTGGAACGCGTGGGCTGGTGCACCGTGGTCGCCTCCGAAGGCATCCGCAACGCGCAGGGCCAGTTCCTCGCCGACGCCGGCACGCGCGACGCGTTCGGCCACGTGCAGCTGGGCGGCGTGGCGCCCACGCTGGCCGCGCTGGTGAAGCAGAAGCTCGGCTACAAGTACCACTGGGCGCTGCCCGACTACCTGCAGCGCTCCGCCCGCCACTGTGCCTCGAAGGTGGACGCCGAGCAGGCCTGGGCGGTGGGCAAGGCCGCCGTCGATTACGCGCTGGTCGGCATGAACGCGGTGATGCCGGTGATCGTGCGCAGCTCCGACGCGCCGTATCGCTGGAAGATCGAACCCGCGCCGCTGGCGAAGATCGCGAACCGCGAGAAGAAGCTGCCCAAGGGCTTCATGACGCGCGACGGCTTCGGCATCACCGCCGCCGCGCGCCGCTACCTCGCGCCGCTGATCGCAGGCGAAGCGCCGCTGCCCTACGGCCGGGATGGCCTGCCGAACTACGTGCAACTGAAGAACGCGGCGGTGGCGAAGAAGCTCGCCGCGTGGACGCCGGAACGCTGACGCCCGCGCTCAGCCCTCGAACCATCGGTTGAGCTCGGCGTGGCCGGCGTTGTCGGCGAAGCCGTCGAAGCGCCCTTCGGCCAAGCCCTGCGCCGCACGCAGGAAGCCGCCCCAGGCCGCGCCCGCCAGCGCGCCGCCCACGCTGACGCGGCGCACGCCGAGTTCCACCAGCTCGACCAACGTGAACGGCGCGGCGTGGCCCACCAGCACGTTGACCGGCTTGGGCGCCACCGCGCGCACCACGGCGGCGATGTCCTCCCGCGTGCGCAGGCCCGGCGCGTACAGGCAATCGGCGCCGGCTTCGGCGTAGGCGACGAGACGCTTCAGCGATTCCGTCAGCGGATCGGGATGGTTCACCAGGAAGCACTCGGCGCGACCGATCAGCATCACATCCTGGCCTGAAGCGTCGATCGCCGCGCGCGCGGCGCGCATGCGCGCCACCGCTTCGTCGAAGGCGTACAGCGGCCGTGCGGCGTCGCCGGTGGAGTCCTCGATCGACAGGCCGGCCACGCCGGTGTCGACGCAGCGGCGCACGTTGCGCGCCAGCTCATCGAGGTCGCGCGCATGGCCGTCCTCGAAGTCGGCGTTCACCGGCAGCTCCGTGGCGGCGACGAGGGCGCGGCAGTGCGCGAGCACGGCCTCCACGCCGAGCGCGTGATCGGGTTGCCCCTGCGACCACGCGCAGCCGGAACTGGTGCTGGCCAGCGCCTTGAAGCCGAGCCGCTGCAGGATGCGCGCGGAACCGGCATCCCAGGGATTGGGGAGCAGGAAGCAACCGCTCGCATGCAGCTGGCGGAAGGCGGCGCGGCGGGAAGCGTAGATGGTGGTGTCCATCCCGCCAGCCTACTCCCGCACGGCCGGTGCATCGGCGATGCAGGCCACGCCGGCGTGCGCGGCCTCGCTGTTCCCGCGGAACGTTGCGCCGCACAACGGGATACGCGGCGGGCTCTGCCTATACTCCCCTCGACCGCCCGCTCCGGACGGCCATACACAACATGGGGAGGCTCCGATGCTGCAGCAGTTTGGCTGGTGGATCGTGCTCGCGTGTGCGGTGGTGGCAGTGTTGTATGGCGCGATCTCCGCGCGCTGGGTATTGGCGAAATCGCCGGGCAACGCACGGATGCAGGAAATCGCCGCCGCGGTGCAGGAGGGTGCCCGCGCCTACCTCAACCGCCAGTACGGCACGATCGCGCTGGTCGGCGTGGTGCTGTTCCTGCTGATCGGCTTCTTCCTCTCCTGGCCCACCGCGATGGGCTTCCTGATCGGCGCGGTGCTGTCCGGCGCGGCCGGCTACATCGGCATGAACGTGTCGGTGCGCGCGAACGTGCGCACCGCCGAGGCCGCGCGCAACGGCCTCTCCGCCGCGATGGACGTGGCGTTCCGCGGCGGCGCCATCACCGGCATGCTGGTGGTGGGCCTGGCGCTGCTGGGCGTGGCCGGCTACTGGCTGATCCTGGGCCGCGCCGGCATCAGCGGCGACGCCGCGCTGCACGCGCTGGTGGGGCTGGCGTTCGGCAGCTCGCTGATCTCGATCTTCGCGCGCCTCGGCGGCGGCATCTTCACCAAGGGCGCCGACGTGGGCGCCGACCTGGTGGGCAAGGTGGAGGCCGGCATCCCCGAGGACGATCCGCGCAACCCGGCGGTGATCGCCGACAACGTGGGCGACAACGTGGGCGACTGCGCCGGCATGGCAGCCGACCTGTTCGAGACCTACGCGGTGACGGTGATCGCCACCATGCTGCTGGGCGGCCTCACCCTGACCGACGCGGGCGCGAACGCGGTGCTGTATCCGCTGCTGCTGGGCGCGGTGTCGATCGTCGCCTCGATCATCGGCACGCTGTTCGTGCGGGTGAAGCCCGGCGGCTCGATCATGGGCGCGCTGTACAAGGGCGTGGCCGTCTCCGGCGTGCTGGCCGCGATCGCGTTCTGGCCGATCACCATGCAGCTGATGGGCGGCTTCGGCTACGGCGCGCTGAACCTGTGGTTCTGCGCGATCATCGGCCTGCTGCTCACCGGCGCGATCGTATGGATCACCGAGTACTACACCGGCACCGGGTTCAAGCCGGTGAAGCACATCGCGCAGGCCTCCACCACCGGCCACGGCACCAACATCATCGCGGGCCTGGGCGTGTCGATGAAGGCCACCGGCCTGCCGGTGATCGCGATCTGCCTGGCGATCTGGGGCGCCTACGCGCACGGCGGCCTGTACGGCATCGCCATCGCGGCCACCGCGATGCTGTCGATGGCCGGCATGATCGTGGCGCTGGACGCCTACGGCCCGATCACCGACAACGCCGGCGGCATCGCCGAGATGGCCGACCTGCCGCCGGAAGTGCGCGGCGTCACCGACCCGCTGGACGCGGTGGGCAACACCACCAAGGCGGTGACCAAGGGCTACGCGATCGGCTCGGCAGCTCTTGCCGCACTCGTCCTGTTCGCCGACTACACGCACAACCTCGCGGTGAACCATCCCGGCCAGACCTTCACCTTCGACCTGTCCGACCACATGGTGATCATCGGCCTCTTGATCGGCGGCCTGATCCCGTACCTGTTCGGCGCGATGGCGATGGAGGCGGTGGGCCGCGCCGCGGGCGCGGTGGTGGAGGAAGTGCGCCGCCAGTTCCGCGACATCATCGGCATCATGGACGGCAAGGCCAAGCCGCAGTACGACAAGGCGGTGGACATGCTGACCAAGTCGGCGATCAAGGAGATGATCCTGCCCTCGCTGCTGCCGGTGATCGTGCCGATCCTGGTCGGCCTGCTGCTGGGGCCGAAGGCGCTGGGCGGCGTGCTGATCGGCACCATCGTCACCGGCCTGTTCGTGGCGATCTCGATGACCACCGGCGGCGGCGCCTGGGACAACGCGAAGAAATACATCGAGGACGGCCACTGCGGCGGCAAGGGCAGCGAGGCGCACAAGGCCGCCGTCACCGGCGACACCGTGGGCGATCCGTACAAGGACACCGCCGGCCCCGCGGTGAACCCGCTGATCAAGATCATCAACATCGTGGCGCTGTTGATCATCCCGCTGCTGCACTGAGCCGCATCCGCTTCGACGACAGGCCCCGCATGCGGGGCCTGTCGCTTTTCGAGGGCTCGCGGCTGAAGCCGCGACCCTGACTTCAGCCACACGCACGAATCGCGCGGCGCCACCACACTCGGGCTTTCGCCGCGACACCGGCCATCCGACAAGGAGCTTCCATGGCTACCAAGACCTCGCTCTGGCTCGCGCTCGCGCTGGGCATCACACTCACCGGCATGAACACCGCCCACGCCACCGACACGCCCGCCGCCAGCGACGATCCCTACCTGTGGCTGGAAGCCACCCACGGCGAGCGCGCGATGGACTGGGTGAAGCGGCAGAACGCGATCACCGAAAAGGACTTCGCCAGCACGCCCGCGTTCGAGCGCACGCGCAACCAGATCCTCGAGGTGCTGGACTCCGATGCGCGCATCCCCTACGTGCGCCGCATGGGCGAGTACCTCTACAACTTCTGGCAGGACCAGGCGCACCCGCGCGGCCTCTGGCGCCGCACCACGCTGGCCGAATACCGCAAGGCCGAGCCGAAGTGGGAAACCCTGCTGGACGTGGACGCGCTGAACCGGACCGAGGGCAAGCGCTGGGTGTGGAAGGGCGCACAATGCCTGAAGCCGGCGTACACGCGCTGCCTCGTTTCGCTGTCGCCCGACGGCGGCGACGCGGTGGCGGTGCGCGAGTTCGACACCTCCACCAAGGCCTTCGTCAAGGGCGGCTTCGAGCTGCCGGTCGCCAAGACCGAGGTGGGCTGGATCGACGACGACCATATCTACGTGGGCACCGACTTCGGCCCCGGCTCGATGACCGCGTCGAGCTATCCGCGCATCGCCAAGCAGTGGACGCGCGGCACGCCGCTCACCGCCGCCAGCACCGTGTACGAAGGCAAGACCAGCGACCTCGCGGTGAGCGCCTTCCACGACCGCACGCCGGGTTTCGAGCGCGACTTCGTGCATGTCGCCACCGACTTCTTCCACGGCGAAACCTGGCTGCGCAAGGACGGCAAGCTGCTGAAGCTCGACATCCCCAGCGACGCCAGCATGGATGCCCACCGCGAATGGCTGCTGGTGACGCTGCGCTCGCCGTGGACGGTGGGCGGCACCACCTATCCCAACGGCGCGCTGATCGCCACCAAGTTCGACGACTTCATCGCCGGCAAGCGCAGCTTCACCGTGCTGTTCCAGCCCGACGCGCACACCGCGCTTGCCAGCTACGCGTGGACGCGCCACCACCTGATCCTCGACGTGCTGGACGACGTGAAGAGCAAGCTGGTGGTGCTCACGCCCCCCGAAAATGCCGCAACCGCCGGCGACTGGCAGCGCTCGGCGATGCCGGGCGCGCCGGCGATGAGCACGATAAGCGTGATCGACACCGACCCCGACCACAGCGACGAATACTGGCTCGGCGTCACCGGCTTCCTCACCCCGTCCTCGCTGGAACGCGGCGTGCTGGGCGCAGGTGCGGCCGAGACGATCAAGCACGAACCGGCCTTCTTCGATGCGTCGAAGTTCGCCGTCACCCAGCATTTCGTGACCAGCAAGGACGGCACCCGCGTGCCCTACTTCGAGATCGCGCCGAAGGATCTGAAACTCGACGGCAACAACCGCACCCTGCTCTACGGTTACGGCGGCTTCGAAGTCTCGCTGCAGCCGCACTACTCCGGCTCCATCGGCCGCGCCTGGCTGGAGCGCGGCGGCGTCTATGTGATCGCGAACATCCGCGGCGGCGGCGAATACGGCCCCGCCTGGCATCAGGCCGCGCTGCAGGTGAACCGTCCCAAGGCCTACCAGGACTTCGCCGCGGTGGCCGAAGACCTGATCCGGCGCGGCGTCACCTCGGCCAAGCATCTGGGCGCCGAAGGCGGCAGCAACGGCGGCCTCTTGATGGGCAACATGCTGACGATGTACCCGCAACTGTTCGGCGCGATCGCCTGCGAAGTGCCGCTGCTCGACATGAAGCGCTACATCCACCTCGACGCCGGCGCCTCGTGGATCGCCGAATACGGCAACCCCGACGACCCGAAGCAGTGGAGCTTCATCCAGACCTTCTCGCCCTACCAGAACCTGCACAAGGAAACGCACTACCCACCGGTGCTGTTCTACACCGCCACCAGCGACGACCGCGTGGGCCCGGCGCAGGCGCGCAAGATGGCCGCAAAGATGGAAGGCATGGGCCTCCCCAACGTGTGGTTCTACGAGAATCTCGAAGGCGGCCACGGTGCGGGAGCCGACAACAAGCAGTCCGCGCACATGCATGCGATGGTGTATGACTTCCTGTGGGACAAGCTGAAATAAGCGCTGCGGCGCTGCGAAGTGCGCGCGAGCCGGCCATGTGCCGGCTCGCGTTGTCTCATTTGCCATTTCCAATTCGACAATCAGCGACGTTGCCCATGAACAATCGGCTGAAATTCGCTTACGTCGCAATCGCTGCAGTCCTGCTACCGGGCGTCGTGACGGCTGTGTCACTACTTCGATCAGGCGAAACGTTCCACGGACTTGTTGAGTGGCTCCCGTCGAACTGGGCGATAGTCGTGGTTCCGCAGATGTTCGTTGTGATCCTTGCGATAATCGTCCCTCGACTTCGGGGAAAATTCGCTACACGCGCCCTGATTCTTCTGACAGTGTTGTTTTTGCTGTTTGCGTACATCACCTCACTCGATTCCAATGGCCCCTTGCTGTGGACCTTCTACTTCGGGTTGAGCATCGTGTTGATGATTGTCCTTGCGCTGCTTCCATCGTTCTGAAAGCCCGCTTTACGCCATGAACACCCACCCCGCCATCAGCCCCGAACTGCGCGAATGGATCCTCGCCACCCATCGCGCCGGGCACGACGCGCGGGCGGTGGCGGAGTTGCTGCGGGCACATGATTACGAGCCGCGGCAGAGCTACGCCATGGTGGCCGAGGTGCTGCAACTGCCGCTGGCCGCCTTGCATGCGGATGCCGCCGCACCGGCCGGGCACCGCACGAAGCACCCGGAGGGACCGCTGGCGAAGGCGGGCGACCGCGAGGTGCGGGTGACGCTGAGCATGGAGCGCCCGGTGCTGCGCGTGCTCGACGGCCTGCTCACGGGCGAGGAGTGCGACGCGCTGATCGCGCTGGCCCGGCCACGGCTGGCGCGCGCGCTCACCGTGGACGCGGCCGGCAAGCTGCAGGTGGATCGGCGGCGCACCAGCGTGGGCATGTTCTTCAAGCCGGGCGAAGTGCCGCTGGTGGCGCGCATCGAGGCGCGCATCGCCGAGCTGCTCGACATCCCGGTGAGCCACGGCGAGGGCCTGCAGATCCTGCACTACCTGCCCGGCCAGGAATACCAGCCGCATTACGACTGGTTCGATTCGCAGCAGCCCGGCTACGCCACGATCACCGCGCGCGGCGGCCAGCGCATCGCCAGCGTCGTGATGTACCTGAACACGCCCGAGGCCGGCGGCGGCACCGCGTTTCCCGAGGCCGGCCTCACCGTTACCGCGCTGCGCGGTTCGGCCGTCTATTTCGCCTACGCGGGCGGCGACGCCAGCTCGCTGCACGCCGGCCTGCCGGTGCTGCGCGGTGAGAAGTGGATCGCCACCAAGTGGCTGCGGGAAAGGCCGTATTGATCGAAAGCACCCCACCCCAGCCCTCCCCTGCGCGCAGGGGAGGGAACACAGCCGGCAAGCAGGGATGCGCCACGCAATATCGGCATTCAGCCTCCGCTGCTGCATCGCAGCAGCCAGTGGCGTATCCTTGCGCGCTTTCTTCCTCCGAAATCGCGCAAGGACATCCATCATGGGTCTGCATCTGGTTCCCGCCGGCCGCAACGTGCCGGAAGAAATCAACGTCATCATCGAAATCCCCAAGGATGCCGAGCCGGTCAAGTACGAGGTGGACAAGGAGTCGGGCGCGATCTTCGTGGACCGCATCCTGTCCACGCCGATGCGCTACCCCTGCAATTACGGCTACGTGCCGGGCACGCTGGGCGGCGACGGCGATCCGCTGGACGTGGTGGTGATCCTGCCGCTGCCGCTGACCGTGGGCTCGGTGATCCGCTGCCGCCCGGTGGGCATGCTGAAGATGACCGACGAAGCCGGCGCCGACGAGAAGCTGGTGGCGGTTCCCTCGCCCAAGGTGTTCCCCGGCTACGCGCACATCAGCGACATGAAGGGCGTGTCGCCGCACTGGCTGCAGCGCATCGGCCACTTCTTCGAGCACTACAAGGACCTCGAAACCGGCAAGTGGGTGAAGGTGGACGGCTGGGTCGGCGCCGAGGAAGCCAAGGCGGTGATCGTGGAAGGCATCAAGCGCTACGAAGCCGCCAAGGCCTGATCGCCCGGCGACATCGCGAACGGCGCGTCGCCGCGAGGCGGCGCGCCGTTTTCGTGCGCGGCCGATAATGGCGGGTACGCCTCGCCGCCGGAGCCACGCCATGCACGCCGTCGCCCTCACCCGCTACCTGCCGATCGACGATCCCGCCGCGCTGCTCGACGTGGAGTTGCCGCAGCCCGTGCCGGGCGCGCACGACCTGCTGGTGCGCGTGCAGGCGGTGTCGGTGAACCCGGTGGACACCAAGCTGCGCGCGCCCAAGCCGCAGGTGGAGGCGCAGCCGAAGGTGCTGGGTTACGACGCCGCGGGCACGGTGGCGGCGGCGGGCGCCGAGGTGCAGGGCTTCCGCCCCGGCGACCGCGTGTACTACGCCGGCGACGTCACCCGCCCGGGCAGCAACGCCGAGTTCCAGCTGGTCGATGCGCGGCTGGCGGCGGCAATGCCGCGCACGCTCGACTTCGCCGCGGCCGCCGCGCTGCCGCTGGTGGCGATCACCGCATGGGAACTGCTGTTCCAGCGCATGCCGTTCGACAGCGAGCAGGGCGGCAGGGGCAAATCGCTGCTGGTGATCGGCAGCGCCGGCGGCGTGGGCTCGATCGCGATCCAGCTGGCGCGGCGCGCGGGCTTCACCGTGATCGCCACCGCCTCGCGCCCGGACAGCGCGGACTGGTGCCGCGCGATGGGCGCGCAGCACGTGGCGAACCATCGCGAGCCGCTGGCGCCGCAGCTTGCCGCGCTGGGCTTCGACACCATCGACGCCGCGCTCAATCTCGCCGACACCGACCATTACTGGGACGAACTGGGCGCGCTGCTGGCGCCGCAAGGCCACGTGGGCCTGATCGTGGAGCCGAAAGGCGCGCTGCGCATCGGCGATCCGTACAAGGCCAAGTGCATCGGCATCCACTGGGAGTTCATGTTCGCGCGGGCGCGCTTCAAGACGCCGGACATGGCCGAGCAGGGCCGCATCCTCGCGCGCGTGGCGCAGCTGGTCGATGCCGGCGAACTGCAGGGCATCCAGCGCGAGACGCTGATGCCGATCAACGCGGCGAACCTGCGCGAGGCGCATCGCCGGCTGGAATCGGGCCGCAGCATCGGCAAGCTGGTGCTGGCCGGCTGGTGAGCGGCGGGCGCGCCTGACATACATCAGGGCGCCGCGCCGCCGCGGGCGGGAGACTACCGGCTGTTCTCCACGACGACGCCCATGTCCAGCAGCAGCCACATCCCCGACGGCAGCAAGTTCGTCAGCCCGCAGGGCACCCGCGCCGTGAAGGGCGGCCAGAAGCCCAACGCGAACAGCAGCGTGCCCGACGTGGACCGCAAGCCGCCGTGGCTGCGCGTGCGGCTGCCCAGCGGCGCCCGCTACGAGGCCGTGGCCGACATCGTGCGCACGCACCAGCTCAACACGGTGTGCGCAGAATCCAAGTGCCCGAACATCGCCGAATGCTGGGGCCGCGGCACCGCCACCTTGATGCTGATGGGTTCGGTGTGCACGCGCGCGTGCCGGTTCTGCTCGGTCTCCACCGGCAACCCGAACGGCTGGCTCGATCCGCTGGAGCCGATGAAGGTGGCCGACGCGGTGGCGCTGATGGGGCTGAAGTACGTGGTGCTCACCTCGGTGGACCGCGACGACCTCGCCGACGGCGGCGCCGCGCACTACGCCGCCTGCGTGACGGCCATCCACCGGCGCTCGCCCGACACCGCGGTGGAGGCGCTCACCCCCGATTTCGCCGGCGACCACGCCGCGGTGGCCGCCGTGCTCGACGCGGGCCTCGCCACCTACGCGCAGAACCTGGAAACCGTGCGCCGGCTCACCCACCCGGTACGCGATCCGCGCGCGGGCTACGAGCAGACGCTGGACGTGCTCGCCTTCGCCAAGCGTCACGCGCCGAAAACGCTGACCAAGACAAGCTTGATGCTCGGCCTGGGCGAAACCGACACCGAGATCGAGCAGGCGCTGGACGACATGCGCGCCGCGAACGTGGACGTGGTGACGCTGGGCCAGTACATGCGGCCCAGCCCGCACCACCTGCCGGTGGAGCGTTTCGTCACGCCCGACGAGTTCCGCGCCTACCGCTCGCTGGCGCTGAGCAAGGGTTTCACCGAGGCGGTCGCCGGGCCGCTGGTGCGTTCGAGCTATCGCGCCGAACGCGTGCTGGAGCACAACAACCTGGGGCTGTAGCCCGCGCGGCGGGCGGCCCCGCAACGATGCCGCAAGGCATCAGGAGGCCGTCATGTCCGCATCCACTCCGCAGTCCACGCCACGCCATCCCACGCCGGAGGACGAGGCATTCCGGCAGGCGTGCGAACGCCTGATCGACGAGGAGCTGGACGAGAGCTTCCCCGCCAGCGATCCGCCGAGCTGGGTGCAGGGCACCGCGCCGGTCCACCATTGAGCACAGCGAAGGAGCAGCGCATGGAAACCCCGATGTATCCCGCCGCCAGCGCGGAGCTGGCGAAGAAGCGCCGCGAACTGGCGCCCAAGCCGCTCGACGCGTTCAAGGCCTTCGGCGCCGCGGTGTTCGCCGATGGCGCGCTGCCGAACGTCACCAAGCAGCTGATCGCGGTGGCGGTGGCGCACGTCACCCAGTGTCCGTACTGCATCCGCGGGCACACCGCCGAGGCGCTGAAGCGCGGCGCCAGCGAGGCGCAGATCATGGAGGCGATCTGGGTGGCCGCGGAGATGCGCGCGGGCGGCGCCTACGCGCACGCCAACCTCGCGCTGGACACCATGATCCACGCGCACAAGGAAGGCTGAGATGGGCACCCGCTACACCGGCGTCTCCGCCAGCATCCTCGACGCGGTGGGCGACACGCCGCTCGTCGAGATCGAAGGCGTGTTCGCCAAGCTGGAGTTTCTCAATCCCTCCGGCTCGATCAAGGCGCGCATCGCCAAGTACATGGTCGAGCGCGCCGAGCAGGAAGGCCGGCTCCAGCCCGGCGACACCATCGTCGAGGCCACCAGCGGCAACACCGGCAACGCGCTGTCGATGGTGGCCGCGGCGAAGGGCTACCGCATGCTGGTGGTGATGCCCGAAGGCCTGTCCGGCGAGCGCGTGGCGATCTCGCGCGCGTTCGGCGCCGAGGTGCTGTTCTGCGGCAGCTTCCACGTCGATGCCGCCCTCGAACGCGCGCGCGAGCTGGGCCGGCAGCCGGGTTTCTTCCACCCCGGCCAGTTCGAGTCGGAATGGAACGTGGAGGAGAACCGCGAAATCCTCGGCCCCGAGATCCTCGCCCAACTGCCCGCCGGCCGACTGCCCGACGCGCTGGTGCTGGGCGTGGGCACCGGCGGCACCCTGATCGGCGTCGGCCAGGCGTTCCGCGCAGTGAACCCGAAGGTGCGGCTGTTCGCGATGGAGCCGTCCGAGAGCTGCACGATCCTGTGCGGCGAGGTGGCCACGCACGCCATCGAAGGCATCTCCGACGGCTTCGTGCCGGGCATCTTCCAGCGCCACAAGGCGCTGGTGAACGACCTGCTCAGCGTGTCCAGCGCGGATGCGGTGGCCGAGATGCGCCGCCTCGCGCGCGGCTACGGCATCTTCTGCGGCCCCAGCTCGGGCGCGCACCTGCTCGCCGCCAAGCGCGTGCGCGCGCAGTTCCCGGAACTGGCCACCGTGGTCACGGTGTTCTGCGACGAGGGCGAGAAATACCTGCACGAGTATTTCATGGCGACCGCCGCCCCGCAGGTGGGTGCGGCGCAGTTCCACTGACTCGTGCCGGTCCGCGGCATCAAGCCTTGCGATACACCTCGGCGCCCTGCGCGCGGAACTCGGCGGCCTTCGCGGCCATGCCTTCGGCCAAGGCTTCAGTCTCACCCGTGCCGTGCTCGGCGGCGTAGTCGCGCACGTCCTGGGTGATCTTCATCGAGCAGAACTTCGGGCCGCACATCGAGCAGAAGTGCGCGCTCTTGTGTGCGTCTTTCGGCAGCGTCTCGTCGTGGAACTCCTGCGCCTTCTCCGGATCGAGGCCGAGGTTGAACTGGTCCTCCCAGCGGAACTCGAAGCGCGCCTTGGAAAGCGCGTTGTCGCGCACCTGCGCGCCGGGGTGGCCCTTGGCGAGGTCGGCCGCGTGCGCGGCGATCTTGTAGGCGATGATGCCGTCGCGCACGTCCTGCTTGTTCGGCAGGCCCAGGTGCTCCTTCGGCGTCACGTAGCAGAGCATCGCGGTGCCGAACCAGCCGATCATCGCCGCGCCGATCGCGCTGGTGATGTGGTCGTAGCCCGGCGCGATGTCGGTAGTCAGCGGCCCCAGCGTGTAGAACGGCGCTTCGCCGCACTTCTCCAGCTGGCGCTCCATGTTCTCCTTGATCAGCTGCATCGGCACGTGGCCGGGGCCTTCGATCATGGTCTGCACGTCGTGCTTCCACGCGATCCGGGTCAGCTCGCCCAGCGTGTCCAGCTCGCCGAACTGCGCGGCGTCGTTGGCGTCGGCCACGCAGCCGGGGCGCAGGCCGTCGCCGAGGCTGAAGGACACGTCGTAGGCCTGCATGATCTCGCAGATATCCTCGAAGTGCGTGTAGAGGAAGTTCTCCTGGTGGTGCGCGAGGCACCACTTCGCCATGATCGAGCCGCCGCGCGAGACGATGCCGGTGACGCGCTTCGCGGTGAGCGGCACGAAGCGCAGCCGCACGCCGGCATGGATGGTGAAGTAGTCCACGCCCTGCTCGGCCTGCTCGATCAGCGTGTCGCGGAACAGCTCCCAGGTGAGCTCCTCGGCCACGCCGCCGACCTTCTCCAGCGCCTGGTAGATCGGCACCGTGCCGATCGGCACAGGCGAATTGCGCAGGATCCATTCGCGCGTCTCGTGGATGTGCTTGCCGGTGGAGAGATCCATCACGGTGTCGCCGCCCCAGCGGATCGACCACACCATCTTCTCGACCTCTTCCGCGATCGAGGACGTGACCGCCGAGTTGCCGATGTTCGCGTTGATCTTGGTGAGGAAGTTGCGGCCGATGATCATCGGCTCGCTTTCCGGATGGTTGATGTTGGCGGGGATGATGGCGCGGCCGCGCGCCACTTCGTCGCGCACGAATTCCGGCGTGATCGCGCGCGGGATCGCGGCGCCGAAGGACTGCCCCGGATGCTGCGTGCGCAGCGCGCTGTCGCCCAGCGCCGCGAGGCGCTGGTTCTCGCGGATCGCGATGTATTCCATCTCCGGCGTCACGATGCCGCGGCGCGCGTAGTGCATCTGGGTGACGTTGGCGCCGGCCCTGGCCCGGCGCGGCACGGGCAGGCACGGAAAGCGGATCGCGGCCAGTTCCGGCGCCTGCGCATGGCGGCGGCCGAATTCGGAGCTGCGCCCGGCGAGCGGCTCGGTGTCGCCGCGCTCGGCGATCCAGCCCGCGCGCAGCGGCGGCAGGCCGGCGGCCAGGTCCACGCGGTAGTCCGGATCGGTGTACGGGCCGGAGGTGTCGTAGACGGTGATCGCGGGGTTCTGCTCCACGCCGAACATCGCCGGCGTGTCGGCCTGCGCGATCTCGCGCAGCGGCACGCGCAGGTCGGTGCGGCTGCCCGTCACGTGGACCTTGCGCGAACCTGGAATCGGCCGCGTCACGGCTTCGGAAAGTTCCTGCGCGGCGCGCGCGAGGTCGGAGGGCTGGGCATTCATCGGCTGGGGTTCCGGCAGCTTGCGTGGGAAATCCGCACGGGGATGTGCGGTCTCTGCGCGAATGGAGTTCGCGCGCGAAGCAGCGGCACCGGACGCACGACAGGCGGAACGTCGTGCGACGAAGCTCCCTACACCGGTGCTAACCGGATCAGGTTCGAAGGGACTCTCTCAGCCGGCCGTTGCGCCGGCACCCCCGCTTCTGGAGCGGCCATTCAAGCACGAAGCGGGGAGCGGCCGCGAGTGCGGCGCGGCTCAGCGCGGCAGGTAGGCGCGCAGGAAGGTGGCCACGCCGGCGCGGGCGGTGGCCTCGATCTCGGCGGCGTAGTTCTCGCCGCAGTCCACGCAGCCGAACATGTGGCGCATGAACAGGTCGCCCTTGATCAGCACGAAGAACTGCACGCAGGCGCGCGGCACGTCGTCGATGGCGAGCTGGCCCGCGTCGACCGCCTGTTGCAGCAGGCGTTCCATCAGGGCATGCGTGCGCATCCGGCCCTCTTCCCACAGCAGCCGGCCGAAGCGCGGGTTGCCCTGGCGGCAGTCGCCGAGGATGGCGCGGAAGGTGCCCACGGTTTCCTGGTCGCAGTCGACCCGCGCATGGATCAGCGCCACGCGCAGCAGGGTCTCGCCGATCGGGGACTGCGGGTCGTAGTCGTAGGTGTTTTCCGGCAGCAGGTCCTCGACGCGCGCGCGGATCACCTCGCGGAACAGGTTGTCCTTGTCGCCGAAGTGGCTGTAGACGGTGAGCTTGGAGACGCCGGCCTCGGCGGCGATCGCATCCATGCTGGTGCCGGCGAACGCGTTGCGGATGAACAGCGCCTTGGCCGCGGCGAGGATCGCCGCGCGTTTCTCCAGGTCTTTCGGCCGCCCCGGTCCCTGCGACCTGACTGGCACGGTGCTGCTCATGGTTAAGCCTTCCCAAAACGGTACATGGACTTTATTATACGCACTGGTTCAATTATTTCCAGTCGCGCGGCGGCAAAAGTGTCCGCGGACAGGGCGCCGGGCATGACTTACGTCAACGCATCGCGGTGACTTCCGGCACTTAGTGGCGTGGCGCGCGGGCCGCAGTCTAGTCGTTGTCGAGGCGAGGCCAAGCCCTTATCCTTTCAGGTCTTTTTTCGACACTTACGGAACCTTGGCAGACATGGCGATGAACTTCGAGCAGGCACGGACGAACATGGTGGAGAACCAGGTGCGTCCCTGGGAGGTGCTGGACGGCCGCGTGCTGGACATGCTCGGCCGCGTGCGGCGCGAGGATTTCGTGGCGCCCGAACACCGCCAGCTCGCCTTCGCCGACCTGTGCCTGCCGCTGGGCCACGGCGAAGTGATGATGAAGCCGGTGCTGGAAGGCCGCGTGCTGCAGGCGCTGGATCTCAAGGCAACCGACCGCGTGCTGGAGATCGGCACCGGCTCGGGCTTCCTCACCGCCTGCCTCGCCGGGCTCGCGGCCGAGGTGGTCAGCGTCGACATCCATGCCGACTTCACCGCGCGCGCGGGCCAGCGCCTGCAGGCCGCCGGCGTGACGAACGCGCAGTTGCACACCGGCGAAGCCGTGCTCGCCTGGCAGCCGGACGGCCAGTTCGACGTGCTGGTCGCCACCGGCGCGGTGGCCGAACTGCCGCAGCGCTGGCTGGGCTGGCTGAAGCCGGGCGGCCGCCTGCTGGTGATCCGCGGCGCATCGCCGGCGCAGCAGGCCGTGCTGATCGTCCACGAGGGCGAGGGCCGCCAGCGCGAGGAAAGCCTGTTCGAAACCGACCTGCCCTACCTCGCCCACGCCGCGCCGACGCCCCGTTTCGTGCTCTGAACGCCCCACCGTCCGACAACGACTTCCCCACGAGGCAACCCATGCGTTTGAAGCTGCTCACCCTGGCACTGGCCCTGGCCGCCGTCTCGCTGCCCAGCCATGGCGAAGACCTGCTCGACGCCTACCGCGAGGCGCGCGCCAACGATCCGGTGCTGGCCCAGGCCGACGCCAACCGCCTCGCCGTCGGCGAGGGCGTGCCGCAGGCGCGCGCGCTGCTGCTGCCGCAGATCAACGGCAGCCTCTCGCTGAGCCAGACCACCGGCGGCAGCGGCGGCCGCATCCCGGATCCGAACAACCCCGGCCAGTTCATCGGCACCAGCACGTTCGGCCACAGCCGCACGCGCAACCTGAACCTCAACCTCAGCCAGACCGTGTTCGACTTCAGCAAGTACGCCAACCTCAAGGCGGCGCACGCCTCGGCGAACGCGCAGGACGAGCTGTACCAGGCCGCGCTGCAGAACCTGTTCGTGCGCGTCGCCGGCGCCTATTTCACGGTGCTCACCGACGAGGACCAGCTCACCTTCGCCAAGGCGAACGAGGACGCGTACAAGCAGCAGTACGAGCAGTCCAACCAGCGCTACAAGGTCGGCCTGTCGGCGATCACCGACGTGTACCAGGCCAAGAGCTACTACGAAGGCGCCAAGGCCCAGACCATCGCCGCGCAGAACACGCTGGACAACGACCGCGAGGCGCTCAGCCAGATCACCGGCAAGCCCACCGGCAGCCTGAAGAAGCTGCGCGACGAGCTGCCGATGAACACGCCCGAGCCGTCCGATCCGGACGCCTGGGTGAAGCAGGCGCTGGTCAACAACCCGAACCTGCTGGCGCAGAAACAGAACGTGGCGGCGGCCGAGCACAACGTCACCGCGGCGCGCGCCGGCCACCTGCCCACGATCAGCGCGAACGTCAGCTACGGCAAGAGCGCGAGCTGGTACGAGAACGCGGCGGTCCACTCCAACACGCCGTCGCAGACCACGATCGGGCTCACCCTCAACGTGCCGATCTTCTCCGGCGGCCTCACCCAGTCGCGCGTGCGCCAGTCGATCTACAACCGCGACGCCGCGCAGGACTCGGAAGAGATCACGCGCCGCCAGGTGAAGCACGACACGCTCAACTACTACCGCTCGGTGCTGGCCGGCATCAGCCGGGTGCAGTCGGGCAAGGCCGCGGTGGAATCGGCGCAGAAGGCGCTGGACGCCACCCGCGCCGGTTTCGAGGTGGGCACGCAGACCATGGTCAACGTGCTGCTGGCGATCCAGACCCTGACCCAGGCGGAAAGCACCTACTCGCAGTCGCGCCACCAGCTGGTGCTGGATCGTCTGCTGCTGAAGCAGACCGCCGGCACCGCCAGCCTCGGCGACATGCAGGCGATCAACGCCCTGCTGCAGTAAGTCATCCGATGCACGCACGATCGACGGCCGGGCTCTGCCCGGCCGTCGGCGTTTCTCACTCCTGCAGCTGCGCGTCGATCAGCCGCATCAGCCGTCCCACCGCACCGCGCTCGCGCTCGAACACCCGCTGCGCGGCCTGGCCCATCGCGCGCCGCTGCGCGTCGTCGCGCAGCAGGCGCAGCACCGCCTCGCCCAGCGCCACGCTGTCCGGCACGCGCAGCGCGCCGCCCTGCTCGATCAGGCTGGCGGTGATCTCCTCGAAGTTGAAGGTGTGCGGCCCCACCAGCACCGGCGTGCCCAGCGCGGCCGGCTCCAGCACGTTGTGGCCGCCGATCGGCACCAGGCTGCCGCCCACGAAGGCCAGCCCCGCCGCGGCATAGAACGGCATCAGCTGGCCCATCGCGTCGATCACGAACACCTGCTGCGTGGGCGCCGGCATGCCGTCGGCGCCGTAGCTGCCGGCGGCGAAGCCCAGCCCGCGCACGGCGTGCTCGACCGGACGGAAGCGCTCGGGATGGCGCGGCGCGATCAGCAGCAGCGCGTCGGGCAGGCGCTTGAGCACCGCAAGGTGCGCCTCCAGCACGGCCTGCTCCTCGCCCTCGTGCGTGCTGGCGGCGATCCACACCGGCCGCCGCGCGCCCCAGTGCTCGCGCAGCTGCGCGCCGGTCGCCAGCGCCTCCTGCGGCACCGGCATGTCGTACTTCAGGTTGCCGCAGACCAGCACGCGTTCCGCCGGCGCGCCGAGCAGGCGGTAGCGCGCCGCGTCGCTGCGCGACTGCGCGGCCACCAGATCCACGCAGCGCAGGGCCGCGCGCACCATGCCGCGCAACGGCCGCGGCCGGTAGCCGCGCAGCGAGCGCTCGGACAGCCGCGCGTTGACGATCATCAGCGGGATGCCGCAACGCCGGCAGGCGAAGTACAGGTTCGGCCAGATCTCGGTTTCCACGATCAGCGCCAGCCGCGGCCGCACGCCGCGGAGGAAACGGCGCACCGCATACGGCAGGTCGTACGGCAGGTAGACGTGGAACACGCTGTCGCCGAACAGCTGCTGCACGCGCGCGGTGCCGGTGGGCGTCACCGTGGTCACCACCAGCGGCGCATCGGGATGCGCGCGCTTGAGCGCCTTGATCAGCGGCTCGGCCGCGTTCACCTCGCCCACCGACACCGCATGCACCCACAGGCTGCCGGCCAGTTCCGGCGGCGCCTTGAAGAAGCCGAAGCGCTCGGCCCAGCGCCAGTAGTACGGCCGCGAGCGGAAACCGCGCAGCGCCAGCCGCAGCACGATCAGCGGCGTCACCAGGTACATCGCAAGGGTGTAGAGATAACGCAACGGCGGGCTCCGCAGGCAGCGCACGAGTATACGAGAGCCGCCGTGCCGTTCCGGCGCGTCCATTACAATGCCGCGGATGCCCGGCTCCCCCCGTCCCGAATTCACACGCGCCCTGCTCGCACCGCGCCATTGGCCGGCGTGGCTGGGCGTGGGCGCGATCCGGCTGGTGGCGCTGCTGCCGTACCGCGCGCTGATGGCGCTGGGCCGTGCGCTGGGCTGGCTGATCCAGCGCGTGCCGTCCGCGCGGCGGCGGGTGGCGGAAACCAACATCGCGCTGTGCTTTCCCGAACTCGACGCCCGCGCGCAAGCCGCACTGGTCGACGCCCACCTGCGCGACCTCGGCCTGATGCTGATGGAGTTCGCGCTGGGCTGGCTGGGCTCGGAGCGCGCGATCGCGCGCGTGCCGGTGCGCATCGAAGGCATCGAGCATCTCGAAGCCGCCCGCGCGCAGGGCCGCGGCGTGCTGCTGGTGGGCGGCCACTTCTCGCACCTGGAACTGTGCGCGCGGCTGGTGTCGCGGCGCATCCGCATCGCCGGCATGTACCGCAAGATGGACTCGGCGGTGTTCGAGTGGGTGGTGCTGCGCGCGCGGCTGGGCTACGCCGACGCGATGTTCGACAAGGACGACATCCGCGGCACGGTGAAATACCTGAAATCCGGCGGCACGCTGTGGTACGCGCCCGACCAGGACATGCGCAGCAAGGACAACGCGTTCGTGCCGTTCTTCGGCGTGCCCGCCGCCACCATCACCGCCACCCACCACCTGGCGCGGCTGTCCGGCGCGGCCGTGATCCCGTTCTTCCATCGCCGCCTGCCCGACGGCCAGGGCTACGCGCTGCGCCTGGGCGCGCCGCTCGCGGATTTCCCGAGCCCCGACGCCCACGCCGACACCGCGCGCATCAACGCTTGCATCGAGCAGATGGTGCGCGAGGCGCCCGCGCAGTACCTGTGGGTGCACAAGCGCTTCAAGACCCGCCCGCCCGGCGCGCCGCCGGTGTATTGAGACGAGGCCGCCGCCATGCCCATCCCCATCCTGATGTACCACAACATCGCGCCGGCGCCGCGCGAGCTGCGGCGCTGGCGCAGCCTGTACGTGCATCCGCGCTCGTTCGCGCGGCAGATGGCGCTGCTGCGGCGGCTCGGCTACGCCGGCCTGTCGATGTCCGCGGCGCTGCCCTACCTGCGCGGCGAACGGCAGGGCCGCGTCGCGGTGATCACGCTGGACGACGGCTACGCCGACAACCTCGACCATGCGCTGCCGGTGCTGCAGCGTCACGGCTTCAGCGCCACCTGCTACGCGGTGAGCGGTGCGCTGGGCCGCTACAACGACTGGGATGACGCCAAGCTCGGCGTGCGCAAGCCGATGATGGACAAGGCGCAGCTGCGCGCGTGGCACGCCGGCGGCATGGAGGTGGGCGCGCACACGCGCACGCATCCGCGCCTCAGCCAGTGCGACGACACACGACTGCGCGACGAGATCGCCGGCAGCAAGGCCGCGCTGGAAGACCTGCTCGGCGCAGCAGTGACGCAGTTCTGCTACCCCTACGGCGATCACGACGAGCGCGTGGTCGCGGCCACGCGCGAGGCCGGCTACGCGGCGGCCACCACGATCCAGCGCGGCCGCGCGCAGCCGGGCATGGACCTGTGGCGACTGCCGCGCGTGGCGGTGGCGCGCAGCCACATCCTGCCGCAGTTCGCCTGGCGCGCGCTGACCGGCTACGAGGACCGGCGCGGATGAAGTTCCTGTTCGTCGGCACCAGCCGCGAGAACGGCGGCGCCGAGGCCCACTTCGTCACCCTGACCCGCGCGCTGGCCGCCGCCGGCCACACGGTGGAAGCCGTGGTGCATCCGGACGCGCCGCTGGCGCAGGCGCTGGCCGGCTCCGCGGTGCGCCTGCATGCGGGCCGCTTCCGCAACGTGTTCGACCTGCGCGGCTACCGCGCCACGATCGCCGCCGCGCGCCGGTTGCGACCGGACTGGCTGGTGGGCGACTTCGGCAAGGAATACTGGCCACTGATCCTGATCGGCCGCCTGCTCGGCATCCCGGTGGCGCTGTTCCGCCATCGCCTGAAACCGATGAACCGGCTCTCGGCACGCCTGGTGGCGCGCTGCGCGCAGCGCTTCTTCGCGGTGTCGCAATACGCGCGCCACGACTACATCGAACACGGCATGCCCGCCGCGCGCGTGCAGGTGCTGTACAGCCCGGTGGACACGGAGCTGTGCCGCCCCGATGCCGCCCAAGGACTAGCGCTGCGCCGCGAGCTGGGTTTCGCCGACGACGCGATCGTGCTGGGCTGCTTCGGCCGCCTGCACGCGGGCAAGGGCATCTTCACCCTGCTCGACGCCGCCAGCGCGGCGATGGCGACGGAACCCCGGCTGCATTGCCTGTGGCTGGGCGACGGCATCGACACCGAGCGCCTGCGCGAGGCCATCGCGGCCTCGCCGTTCCCAGCGCGCCATCGCCAGCTCGGCTGGGTCGCCGACGCGCATCAGTACTACAACGCGCTGACCATGCTCGCCTTCCCCTCCATCGCGATCGAGGCCTTCGGCCGCACGCCGGTGGAGGCGCAGGCGTGCAATGTGCCGGTGCTGTGCAGCGATGCCTTCGGCGTGCCCGAGACGCTGCAGCCCGGCGTCACCGGCCTGCTGCTGCCGCCCGGCGACGTCGCCGCCTGGCGCGACGGCATCCTCACGCTGTGCGACGACGCCACGCGCCGGCCGATGGCCGCCGCCGCGCGCGATTTCGTGCAGCAGCACTTCAGCACACCGGTGATCGCCGCCGAGTTCGTGCGGCAACTCGATATGCCGCCGCACGCACACTGACACGCGAACCGCGACGTGCTCCGGCAACGGACTGCCGGAGCACGTCGATGCTTCAGGTCACGGGGTGACCTACTTCTTCGCCGCCGCGACATAGGCCTTCCAGGCCTTCACCAGATTCGCCGCGTTGACCGAGCCCAGGCCCGCGGCGAAGCTCCAGCCCGGCTGCGCCGGATATGCCTCGGTGTAGCTGCCGTTGGTGGTCGAAGTCAGGCCGAAGCCCCACGCCGATTGGTACACGTAGCAATTGTTGGTGAAGGGAGCGCCGCTGGCGCCACGGAACAAGCCGTTGGCCGCGCGATTTACGTGAACGAAATTGCGGTGACGGCCGCGAACGCAATCCGTTGCGCCGCGTCGCGCGAAGGAATGTTCACTCCGGCGGCACGGCTTTCCGCGACGTGGCGCCATTCGTGCGGCGCCGTCACGCGACAGTCATCGGGCATTGTTGCGTTCCGGGATTTTTCGCCTGAATCCGCGATGAATCCGGATGACTCAGTCGGCGTGGTGCGCAGCATCGAGCCGCCGCCGCGCCTCGTGCAGCTTCGCGTATTTCAGGAACACGTAGTTGGCGCCCACCACGCTGGCGATGAAGCCGGCCCAGCCGTTGAGGAAGTAGCGCTTGAGCAGGTATTGGCGCAGGAAGAACACCGGCGGGTAGAGCACCATGCGCAGGCCGGTGAAGCGCTGGCGGCGGCGCAGCTTGTGCGCCACCAGCGCGCTGCTGTAGCGGTTGATGCGCTCGATGCGGCTGGCGATGTCGGGGTCGCTGTCGTTGATGAAGTCGGCGCGCCACAGCGTCTTCACCGGGCCGTCCACCTCCATCGCCGAGTGCACTTCCACGTCGTTCATGCGGCCGCGGCGGCGGTCGTACAGGCGCAGGTGCGCGTTGCGCCAGCTCCACGGATGCTGCACGGTCCAGAACATGCGCTCGCGCCGCGGCAGGCGGTAGCCGGCGTACTTCGGATTCGTCAATGCGCGCTCGATCTCCGCGCGGCTCGCGGGCGAAAGCACCTCGTCGGCGTCGAGGTTGAGGATCCAGTCGTGGCTGGCCATGTCGATCGCGCGCTGCTTCTGCGGGCCGAACTCGTCGAACGGATGCGTGGCCACGCGCGCGCCGTGGCGCCGCGCGATCGCCAGCGTGTCGTCGGTGGAGCCCGAGTCCAGCACCACGATCTCGTCGGCCCAGTCCACGCCGGCCAGGCAGGCGTCCAGCGTGGCCGCGTTGTTCAAGGTGATCACCACTACCGTGAGCGGTTCACGCTGCATCGCCGACCTCCTCCGCCCGCACGTACACCCCCGCACACCACAGCCCCAGCAGCCACGCGAACAGCAGCCCCCACCACGCCGAATAGAAGGCCAGATGGGTGTTCAGCGGAAACAGCATCACGCCCAGCGCCAGCGTGACGGGAAACGCGCGTTCGCGCGCCGCCGCACCCACGCGCCGCCAAGCGCGCCACGCCAGCACCACGCCGGCCAGCCACAGCGCGAGGCCGATGCCGCCGGTTTCGGTGAGGATCTCCAGCACGAGCTGGTGCGCGTGGCAGGCGCCCTCGCCCACGCCGCAGGACTCGGCCACCATGAAGTGGTCGTTCGCCGGCGCGTACTGCGGATAGGCGTAGCGGAACGCACGCACGCCCACGCCGTTCCACGGGTGCGCGGCGATCATCTTCAGGCTGTCGTGCCAGATGTCCAGCCGCCCGGTCAGCGCCTGGTCC
This sequence comes from Rhodanobacter denitrificans, assembly GCA_017848855.1. Lineage (GTDB taxonomy): Bacteria > Pseudomonadota > Gammaproteobacteria > Xanthomonadales > Rhodanobacteraceae > Rhodanobacter_A > Rhodanobacter_A denitrificans_B. Next base: position 38,978 of record JAFIHF010000022.1, read on the forward strand.
AGCCCCTGCGAAGTGCCGTGCAACGCATCCAGCGTGCGCTGCATGCGCGCCTCGAAACGGCTGGACGTGCGCCACGCGACGCCGCCGGCCAGCGCCAGCACCAGCGCGCCCAGCGCGCAATACAGCGCGAAGTGGCGCCACGAGCGCGCCTCGCGCCAGGCGAAGGCCAGCGCCACCAGCGCGTAGCACAGCCACGCGGCGCGCGAACCCGCCAGCAGCACCGGCCCCAGCAGCAGCAGGAAGGCGACGACCAACCCCGGCCGCCCCCAGCGCCACCGCGCCGTCCACAGCGCGAACGGCGACAGCACCGCCAGCGTGGGTCCGAGCTTGAGGTTCCTCGCGCCGAAGATGCCGGAGAGGCGCTCGGCCTCGGCATGCCCGCCCAGGCTCCAGCCGGTCAGCGCCTGCGCCCACGCATCCAGCACCCACCACGCCAGCACGCCGGCCACCGCCACGTACAGCGCCTGCAGCCGGCGCTCGCCGCGGATCGCGAGGCAGGCGTACAGGCCCAGCGGCAGGTAGCGCAGCAGCGCGGCCACCGTGCCCCAGCTCTTGCCCGGCGCCAGCGAATCGAAGGCGGAAATCAGCGCCGCGCCGATGTAGGCCGCGAGCAGCCACAGCAGCAGGCGCACGCCGGGAAGCTCGCGCCAAACCTGCGGCGCGCGCGCGACGAACACGATCGTCCCGACCAGGCAGAGGAAGGTGCCGAACTCGCTGCTGCGCCCGAACGGCAGCAGCAGGACCACCAGCCAGAACGGCAGCAGCGGCGAACGCAGGGCGTGCTTGAGGGAGGCGATCGCGGAGGTCATGCGGGAGCCGTGGCGACGACGATCCCACATTGTAGGTGAGGCTCAGCCTGCGACCACTTCCCCGTACAGCGCCAGCACGGCCTGCTGCATGTCGGCCAGGCTATAGGCCTGCAGCATCGGGATCGGCGGCGCCACGCGCAGCAGTTCGGCGGCGCGCTCCACCAGCCGCTCGCGGTCGCCCGGCGGCACGCGACCGGCGGGATACAGCTCGGCCAGCAGCTCGCCCACGCCGCCGTGCGCGTAGCCGAGCACCGGCCGGCACAGCGACAGCGCCTCGACCACGGTGCGGCCGAAGGATTCGGGCTTGTTCGACAGCTGCAGGACCAGGCTGGAGATCGCGTAGATGTCGCGCACGTCGTGGCGCGGCGGCGTCAGCACCACCTGCGCCTCGAGCCCGCGCGCACGGGTCAGCGTGCGCAGTTCCTCCACGTAGGCCTCGCGGCCGGCCTCGATCACGCCCAGCAGCAGCAGGCGCGCGTCGATACCGCGGCGCTTGAGGTCGGCGAGCAGCTCGATCGCGTCGTGGTGCCCCTTCAGGCGGGTGCCGCGGCCCGGCAGGGTCAGCAGCGGCGCGCCGGCCAGCGTGGGGTATTCGGCGAAGAACGCGCGCTTCCACGCCTCGTCCGGGCGGTGGCCGTAGGGAAACGCCTCGGGATCGATGCCGCGCGGGATCACCCGCACCCGGCCCGGCTCCAGCCAGCGGTAGTGGCCGAGCACGTAGTCGCGCAGGGTTTGCGAGACCACGATCACCCGCTCGCCGCGCAGCAGGATCGCGCTGTAGCGGCTGGGCGTGTTGAGCCCGTGCACCGTGGTGACGAAATGCGGGCGGGGCTGCAGCCCCTTCAGCGCCCACCAGCCCAGCCAGGCCGGCAGGCGCGAGCGCGCGTGCACGATGTCGGGCTGCAGTTCACGCAGGTGCCGGCGCAAGGCGCCGACCCGCAGCAGGGTGCCCAGCGACTTGCGGCCGATATCCAGCGTGATGTGCTCGCTGCCCTCGGCCACCAGTTGCTCCACCAGCCGGCCGCCGGCGGAGATCACCACCGAACGATGGCCGGCTTGCACCAACGCACGAGCGATCTCCAGCGCGGACCGCTCCGCGCCGCCGGACTGCAGCGCGGGGATCAGCTGGACGACGGTCAGTCGCGGTGCGGTGTCGACACTGCCGGACATGGTTCCCGCCTGCGGGCCTGCATCCTGATGCACGAGTTTCATCCTGAAACCGAAGCAAGAACAATGCCGCGATTATCCTGAATGGGGCGCCCAATCAGTCGCGCAGGACGTAACGTGCTCCGCAATAAGGACAAACCGTCTCGCCGCCGTCGTCGACGATCGGCAGGTACACCTTCGGGTGCGAGTTCCACAGCGCCATTCCGGGCATCGGGCAGGACAGCGGCAGGTCGGCGCGCGTCACTTCGTAACGATTTTCGGCATTCGCCGGGATCGGCGCGACGGCCGCGGCAGAGGCAGGCATGAAGGGGCTCCGGACGGGGTGCGAGGCCGCCAATGGTAGCAGGCTGCGCTATCCTGCCAGCGCGGCAGCAAGGCAGGCAGGGGGAAGCAGATGCGGGACGGCGCCGATCCGGCGCCGCGGCAGCCACGGCCAGCCGGCGCATGCCGGCAGCGGCCGACCACACGAGCCCGGGGGAACGATCATGGACTTCGCAAAGATCATCGCGCGCATCAAGGCCATCCTGGCCACACCGAAGACCGAATGGCCCGTCATCGCTGCCGAGCCGGCTTCGGTGAGCGGCCTGTACACCGGCTACATCGCGATCGTCGCCGCGCTGCCGGCGATCGCCGCCTTCATCAAGCACAGCCTGATCGGCTACAGCGCCTTCGGCATCACCGTGCGCAGTTCGTTCGGCAACGGCATCGCAAGCCTGGTGCTGGGCTACGTACTGTCGCTGGTGCTGATCTACGTGATGGCGCTGATCGTCAACGCGCTGGCGCCGAGCTTCGGCGGGCAGAAGGACATGACCCAGGCGCTGAAGGTGGTGGCCTACTCCTGGACCGCCAGCTGGATCGCCGGCATCGCGGTGATCCTGCCGTGGATCGGCTGGCTGATCATGCTGATCGGCGTGATCTACGCGATCTACCTGCTGTTCCTCGGCCTGCCGCCGACGATGAAGTGCCCGCCGGAAAAGGCCGGGGGCTACACCGCGGTGAGCGTGATCATCGCGATCGTGCTGAGCTGGATCATCGCCATGATCGTCGCCGGCGTGGTCGGCACCGCCGTGCTGGGCGGCGCCGCGATGAGCGGCGTGCACCTCGGCAGCAACGATGGCGGCAACGTCAGCATCGACAGCAACAGCGCGCTGGGCAAGCTCGCCGCGATGGGCCAGCGCGCCGAACAGGCCAGCAAGGAAATGGAAGCTGCGCAGAAGTCCGGCGACAGCGCGGCGCAGGCCGCGGCGGCCGGCAAGATGATGGGCGCCCTGGCCGGCGGCGGCAGCGTCGAGGCGCTGCCGCCCGAGCAGATCAAGGCCTTCCTGCCCGACAGCCTCGGCAGCATGAAGCGCACCAGCCTGTCGGCCACGCGCAATGCGGCGATGGGCATGCAGGTTTCCGAGGCCGATGCCGAGTACGCGGCCGACAACGGCGGACACATCCGGCTCGAAGTCTCCGACACCGGCGGCGCCAAGGGCATGGTGTCGCTCGCCACCGCGCTGGCGCCGGAGGAAGAGAAGCAGACCGAGCACGGCTACGAGAAGACCTACAGCGCCAACGGCAACCTGGTCCACGAGCAATGGGACAACCAGTCGAAGTACGGCGAGTACGGCGTGCTGGTGGGCCAGCGCTTCTCGGTGAAGGCGAGCGGCAGCGTCGACAGCATCGACCAGCTGAAGCAGGCGGTGGCCAGCGTCGACCTGGCCAAGCTGGCCGCGCTGAAGGACGCCGGCGTGAAGGCGAACTGATTCCGTTCTTTCCCGGGCAAAAGCCCGCGCCGTCGCCGGCGCGGGCTTTTTCGTCTGCGTGCCTCGCGGCTTACTTCGCCTTCGGCACCGCGCCTTCGGTGGTGATGCGCACCTTGATCTCGTCGCTCACCATCGGCACGTAGGCGCCCACGCCGAAATCCGAGCGCTTGAGCGTGGCGGTGGCGTCGAAGCCGATCGCCTGCACCTTGGTCATCGGATGCGGGCCGATGCGGTTCAGCGTGGCGTCCAGCGTCACCGGCTTGGTCACACCGTGCACGGTGAGGTTGCCGTCCACCTTGTAGCGGTTGCCGCCCAGCGGCTCCACGCGGGTGCTCTTGAACGTCGCCACCGGGTACTTCGCGGCGTCGAGGAAATCGGCTTTCTTGAGATGCGTGTCCAGATCCGGCACGTGGGTGTCGAGCTTGGCGAGCGGCAGCGTCACCTCCACCGAAGACTGCGCCGGGTTCTGCTCGTCGAACACCAGCGTGCCCTCGCCCAGGCCGAGGTCGGCGGTGGGGTTGGAATAGCCGAAGTGGTTCCAGCTGAACAGCACCATGGTGTGGCTCGGGTCGAGCTTGTAGGTGACCGGGCTGGCCTGGGCGGCGGCCGCGGCGCCGAGCAGGCCCGCGAGCAGGAGACGACGAAACACGCGCATGCAAGTACTCCGCAATGGTGGATGAAGGGAAGGTCGCCGCCGCTCCGTGGCGATGCCTCGGAAGAATGCCCGATCACGGGTATTCTCCGAATCGCCTATTGGGCGGCAACAGTGCCGGGAGTCAGTCTATCGACACGCCGCCAGGCCAGAAACGCGTCCGGGAGCCACACAGCGTGCACGCACGGGAAACAATCCATCGCCGGCTCGCCGCATGCCGCCGCTGAAAAACGAATGCTGGGCCATCACCGACGCCGCCGCGGGCAACCAGCGGCAGGCGCTGGCGCTGGCCGAGATGATGGGCCTGCCGGTGCGCCACCTGCTGCTGGAGCCGCGCGCGCCGTGGTCGTGGCTGGCGCCGCGCTTCGCGCTGGGCGGCGCACTGGCGTTGCCGCCGGAGCAACGACGGCTGTTCGCGCCGCCGTGGCCGCGGCTGGCGATCGGCTGCGGCCGCGCCGCCGCGCTGTTCACCCGCATGCTGCGCCGGCTGTCGCGCGGGCAATGCCATACCGTGCAGATCCTCGATCCGCGCATCGACCCGAAACACTGGGACACCGTGATCGCGCCGCGCCACGATCAACTCATCGGCCCCAACGTGCTCACCCCGCTGGGCTCGCTGAACCCGGTGGACGGGGATTGGCTGGCCGACGGCCGCGACGCCTGCCCCGGCTTCGAGGAACTGCCGCAACCGCGCGTGGGCGTGCTGCTGGGCGGCCCGCGCAAGCAGCTGGCGCTGGATGCGGACTACGCGCGCGAACTCGTCGCGCACCTGCTCGCCCGGCACGCGCGCGAAGGCGGCAGCCTGCTGGTACTGGCCTCGCGGCGCACGCCGCCGGCGATGCTGGACATCTTCCGCGCCGCGCTGGCCGAGGTGCCGGGACTGGTCTGGTCCGGACCCGACGACGGCCGCAACCCCTACCCCGGCGTGCTCGGCTGGGCCGACCGGCTGGTGGTCACGCCCGACTCGGTGAACATGCTCAGCGAGGCCTGCGCGGTGGGCTGCGCCGTGCACACCCATGTCGCCGCGCCGCTGCCGGACAAGCTCGCGCGTTTCCACCACGCGCTGCGCGAGCAAGGGCTATTGCACGAGCTCGATGCCGCCGCCCCCGCGCGCCAACCGCCGCTGCGCGAAACCGCCGCGATCGCGGCCGAACTGCGGCGGCGCATGGCCAGCCGCTGAGCCGGGACACGGAACAAGTTCTTCACTTTGGCATCGCGCGGCATTCACGGCTGCTGCACCGTGGCCGGGCGCTCAATATGCCGTACGCAGGGCAGCACGCAGGTCACGGATTCGGACGCCAGCCCCGTCCGTCGACGCACATCCCCGCGGACAGGCTGGCGACCAGCCGCGCGCCGTCGCCACATGGCGCGCATCCAGAGAGGAGGTGTCGTCATGATCATGTTCGACGCGTTTGCCAGCTCTCCCCATGCCTGCGACATCATCACGCGCAGCGACCACATGCCCACCCGGCTCGAGCGCTATGCCGACTGGGCGCGCAAGTTCTACGGCGGCGGCTACCACGAATCCAGCCTGGACAGCCGCGAATCGATCGAGTACGTCGCGCGCACGCCGCTGGCCGCACCGGCGTTCGTGCATTGAGGATGCTCTGAATCCATTCCGCGCACCCGGCTGCGGCGGGCGCATGCGCCCGCCGCAGCCGTCTTCTTTCACGACCCGTCGGCCGCCTGCAACGCCACCACCTTGACGTCGAAACGCTTGCAGGCGGCGTCCTTGCAGATACCGTTGATCCACGCCTCGCCGTGGCCGAACATCACGCCCTGCGCGTTGACGAACAGCGCGCCATAGCGCTGCCGCGCGATCGCCGCCGCCATCGCTGGCGTGACGATGGCGGCGTAGCGCGCCACGAAATCCCGCGCGTTGCGGATCTTCACCGTCCTGCCGCCGAGCTGCACCGTGAGCGGATAGGCGACCAGCGCGGCGACCGCGGCCGCGTCCTTCGCCGCCACCGCCTTCTGGAACGCCAGGATCACCGGCTCGTAGCGCGTGTGGTCGCCCAGCAACTGGTCGATGTTCCGGTTCACCGCCGCCACGTCCGCGGCGGTGTCGGCGGTGGCCGCGGCGGCGCTCGTCGCCGCGGGCGATTGCGCCAGCGCGGCGCCGCTGCCTGCAGCGAACAGCGCCGCCAGCCATGCGATGTGTCCGATCGTCATCTCGTCGCTCCTCTCCGTAGTGTTGATCCCGCGCTGCGGCAGCTCACGCCTCGCTGCGCCGCACCGCCATGAACGCCGCGAACAGCGCGCAGCCCGCGGCCACCGCGTAGGGCAGGCCGTACATCGGGCTGAACTGCATCGCCGCGCCCACCAGCGAGGGGCCGACCAGCGCACCGCCGCCCCAGGCCAGTCCCATCACCGCATAGATGCCCACCAGGTCGCCGCCCTGGAAGCGGCTGCCCACGATGGCCAGCATCACCGTGTAGATGCCCACGAACAGGCCGCCCCACACGAACACCACGGCGAACGCCAGCCACGGCGTGGCGAGCATCCACGGCCACGCCAGCGCGCCCAGCGCCGACAGCACGGTGAGTATCCACACCAGCCGCTTCGGCGGCATGCGGTCGGCCAGCCAGCCGATCGGCAGCTGCAGCAGGATCGCGCCCACCATCAGCGTGGACACCAGCTGCATGCCGCGCTCCATGCTCCAACCCATGCCGGCGGCGTACAGCGCGATGAAGGACAGGCCCGCGGTTTCCACCGCGGCGTTGAGCACGGTGGTGCCGATCGCGATCGGCGCCAGCTTCAGGTACTGGTGCATCTTCGCGCTGGCCGGATGCAGCGCGGCGGGCGCCAGCACCCACGGGCCCGCGATCGGCACGATCGCCAGCAGCACGATGGCGCTGCCGCAGAAATACGCCACGCTGCCGCTGCCCAGCACGGAGAGGATCGCCGGGCCGCCGGCGAAGCCGAGCGACAGCGTCGCGGTGTAGATCGCCATCATACGGCCGCGCGTGTGCTCGTCGCTGAGGTCGTTGGTCCAGGTTTCCGACAGCACGAACAGCGTCTCCGCCGCCATGCCCAGCCCCAGCCGCAGCGGAAACCACCACGCGACGCCGGGCGCCAGCGGGAACAGCGCGAAGATCAGCGCGCTGGCCGCCAGCGCCGCCACCATCAGCCGCCGCGTGCCGAAGCGCACCGCCAGCTTCGGCAGCACCGGCGCGATCAGCAGCACGCCCACCGCGTGCATCGCCGCGTTCAGGCCGATCAGCCCTTCGCCGCTGCCGCGCGCCGCCATGTTCACCGCGATCAGCGGTGCGCTGAGGCCGTAGGTGAGCCCGAAGATCGCCGCGGTGGCGATCACCGCGGCGCGCGACAGGTGGCGCCGCTGCGGCGAGGCGATAACGGCGGCATCAGACATGCTGCACCTCGTCGCCGGCTCCGCCAGCGGCCTCCTGCGCCCAGCGGCGCCGGGTCTGGCGATAGGTGCGCACACTCAGGCGCAGCAGCGTGACCCAGGCGATCGGCGCCGGATGCACCATGCCGTGCATGGCCCGCGCGTAATCCAGCACCAGCCCCGGCGTCCACGCCATCGTGCGCGCGCGCCGGCCGAGCTGGCTGGCCACCCACAGCTCCGGGCTGGTCATGATGCGCAGGAAGGTGAGCCAACTCACCCCGCGCCGCGCCAGCACGCCTTCCAGCGCCGCCTCCAGCGCGTGCACCACGGTGCTGGAGCAGTTGCGGTGGGTGAGGTTGTAGGTGGTGTCGCGCGAATACGCCTGCCAGAACGCGCGCAACCGGGCCGGGCTGTAGTCGTTGAAAACCACCTGCTCGGTGGAGTCGCACCAGCCGGCCGCCTCGACGGCGTAGCTGGGCTGGAAGCGCCCCGGCACGTCGTTCTCGGCGGTGGCGCGCAGCGTGCTGGCGAATTCGTCCGGCGAGCGGTCGATCTCCACCGCGGGGTAGTGGCTGATGTAGACGTCCGGCGCCATTGCCAGCGCCGCGTGGCCGGTGGAGATCACGCCCTGCGCATCCACCGCGGCGATGTAGCGGTCCACCACCGGCCGGCGCACCGCGTTCGCCACCGAACCCAGCGGCGTCCACACGTGCACCACCATCGGCGCGGGCGGCGGCCAGTCCGCATCGCGCGGCGGCGCGGCGGCCGTCGCGCCATCCGCCGGATCGCCCGTGCGCAGCATCGCCGCCAGCGAGGCGCCCGGCGGCAACCCGCGCAGTTGCCATGCCAGCCGCAACGCGCCGAGCCCGGAAACGCACAGCGCCACGCCGATGCAATACGGCACCGTGCCCACGTAATGCGTGGGCCACGGCTCGAAGATGAACACCGCCAGCAGCAGCTCCGCGCCGCCGGCCAGCAGCGAAACGCGCCAGCCCGGGAAGCGCACCACCCAGGCCGCCGCGATGCGCAGGCAGCCGCCCACCGTGAACAGCAGGCCGAACAGCATCGCCAGCAGCACCACGCTGAAGTGGTGGCGATTGACCACCAGCACGCCGAGCACCACGAACAGCACGCCCTTGGTATAGCGCAGGGCGCGCGGCCCGGCCATCGGCCCGGAGGCCACCAGCAGCGCCACCACGCCCTCGGCCGCCAGCACGTAGCCGAACAGGTGCAGCGGGAAATACAGCACGCCGTCGAATGCATCGACAAAGATCGCCACGCCGGCCAGGGCGAGCAGCCCGCCGATCGCCGCCAGCGTGCGCCAGCGGCTGCGGACGAATTCCGGCCCCAGCAACAGCAATGCGAGTCGCACCATGACCACTTCCTCCCTTGCCCCGCCCTCGCACGCTAGCGCGGAGATCCCCTCGCATGGAAGGGGCAGCCTATCGAAGCCGTGTCAGTCGAACGTGAAGCCCAGCGCCTGCGTGATCGCGATCACTTCGCCGCACAGCGCCTCCAGTCCGGCATCGCGCGGCGCGATGCGCGGGCGCGCGTCCAGCGTGCAGGCGAGCGAGCGCTGCAGCAGCGTGGTGTGCGCGCGCGCCAGCGCGGCGGCCTGCGCCGCATCGAGCAGGCCGGCGTCGCGGCAGGCGGCGAGCCACGCCGCATTGGAGGTGACGCCTAGCAGGGCCGGGTACTGCGCGGCGTGCGCCAGCACCAGCCCCTGCAGCGCGAACTCGATGTCGAGCAGGGCGCCGCGGCCCTGCTTGAGGTCGAGTTTCGCGTCGTCGGAGCGGTCGCGTTCGGCGCGCCAGCGCCGGCGCATCTGGCTCACCTCGGCGAGGATCGCGGCGCGCTCGCGCGGCACCCCGAGGATCTCGCGGCGCACCGCGGCCAGCGCCGCGCCCAGCGCGGCATCGCCGGCCACCGGACGCGCGCGCAGCAGGGCCTGGTGCTCCCAGGTCCACGCCCGCCCCTGCTGGTAGGCGATGAAGGCATCGAGGCTGCCGACCAGCAGGCCTTTGGAACCGTCGGGCCGCAGCCGCGTGTCCACCTCGTAGAGATGGCCCGCGCGGGTGGACACGGTGAGCCAGTTCATCACGCGCTGGGCGAGCCGCTGGTACCAGCGCGCACCCTCGATCGGCCGCGCGCCGTCGCTCATCGCCGCCGCGCGCTGGCCGTCGTAGACGAACACCAGGTCGAGGTCGGAGGCGAAGCCCAGCTCTTCGCCGCCGAGGCTGCCGTAACCCAGCACCGCGAAACCGGAACCTGCGCCCGGCAGGCGGCCGTGCTGGGCCACCAGCTCGTGCTCGGCCAGCGCGGCGACCGCGCCCACCACCGATTCGGCCAGCCCGGCCAGCCGGCGCGCGGTGGCTGCCGCGTCGGCGCGGCCGTCGTTGAAGGCGAGGCCGAGGCGGAACGCGGTGGACGACTGGAACTCGTTGATGCGCTCCAGCTCCGCTTCGGCGCCGCGCTCCTCCAGCGCCGCCAGCACGCGGTGGAGTTCGGCGGCGATGTCCGCGCGCTTGAGCGGCAGTTGGTCGATGCGCGGATCGAGCACGTCGTCGAGCAGCAGCGGCTGCGCGATCACCTGCTCGGCGAGCAGGGCGCTGCCGGCGAACAAGGCGGCGAGGCGCTTGCGCGCGGCGGGCTGTTCCTCCAGCAGGGCGAGGTAGGACGAGCGCCGCGCCACCGCCTGCACCAGCCGGCACAGCCGCAGCAGGCAGGGCAGCGGCGCCGCGCTGTCGCGCGCAGCGGCGATCAGCTGCGGCATCAGGTGATCCAGCCGCTCGCGCGAACGCGCCGACATCGCACGCACCGCGCCGCCCTGCGGCAGCTTGGCCAAGGCCTCGGCCGCCTCGATGCCGGGCACGAAGCCGCTGGCCTCCAGCATGCCGGCGTCCAGCGTCTCGGCGCAGGCGGCCTGCCACAGCGCCGTATCCGCCGCCGGCACGCGCTCGCCGCGCCCGCCCTGCGGCATCAGCACGGCGGCGAATTCGCCGGCCACGATCTCGCGGTGCTTCGCCAGCGCTGCGGCCAGCGGCTCCCACGCCGGCCAGCCCAGCCCGATCGCGAGGCGCTCGCGGCCCAGCGCATCGTCGGGGATGTCGTGGGTCTGCGCGTCGCGCAGCATCTGCACGCGGTTCTCCAGATGGCGCAGGAACACGTAGGCCTCGCGCAGCGCCTTCGCGCGCGCGGCGGGGATGTGGCCGCGCGCCTCGCAGGCGGCCAGCGCGGGCAGCAGGCCGCGCACGCGCAAGGAGGGTTCGCGGCCGCCGCGGATCAGCTGGGTGAGCTGCACGATGAATTCGATCTCGCGGATGCCGCCGGAGCCGAGCTTGAGGTTGCCGGAGAGATCCTTGCGTGCCACTTCCGCGTCGATCAGCGCCTTCATCTCGCGCAGGCCGGCGAACGCGGTGTAGTCGAGGTACTTGCGGTACACGAACGGCCGCAGCAGTTCCTGCAGCTGCTTGCCCGCGTTGCGGTCGCCCGCCACCGCGCGCGCCTTGATCCACGCGTAACGCTCCCAGTCGCGGCCCTCGCGCTGGTAGTACTGCTCCATCGCGGAGAACGACAGCGCCAGCCGCCCGGCGTTGCCGAACGGGCGCAGGCGCAGGTCGACGCGCGCGCAGATGCCGTCCACCGTGGGCTCGTGCAGCAGGCGCACCAGCTGCCGGCCCAGCCGCACGAAGTATTCGCCGTTGTCGAGCGCGCGCGCGCCGTCGCTCTCGCCGCCGTGCGGGTAGGCCAGCACCAGGTCGATGTCGGAGGAGAAGTTCAGCTCGGCGCCGCCCAGCTTGCCGAAGCCCACCACCACCAACCGCTGCGGCTCGCCCGCGCGGCTGCGCGGCACGCCGTAGCGCGCCGCCATCGCGCGTTCGCTCCAGCCCAGCGCGCGTTCCAGCAGCGCCTCGTACAGCACGCTGGTGGCGGACAGGGTTTCCGGCAGCTCGTCCAGCCCGTTGACGTCGCGGAACACCAGCCGCAGCGCCTCGGCGTGGCGGAAGCGGCGCAGCGCGGCCATCGTCTGCGCTTCGTCTTCCGGCAGCTTCAGCGCCTCGATGCGCGCCGCGGCGTCGGCGTTCGCGCGCAGGCGCTCCAGCCCCGCCGGCGACAGCAGCGCCGGCTGCGCGCGCCAGGCCTCGAACGCGAAATCGCTGGCCGCCAGCGTGCGGCGGATGCGCTCGGCCACGCCGGCGTCGTCGTGCAGGGGCACGCCCGCGGCGCGGCAGGCCTTGGCCAGTTCGGTGTAGCGGTCGTCGATCAGGGCGCGCAGCGCGGGCGATTCGTGGGGGACAGGCATCGTGCGATTGTGCCGTAAACAGGCCCTGAACCGGCGGTGCACCACGGGACGCCCCATGCGTTGCAGGGCGACCGGTGCCGGCGGCCAACGCGCGGTTCATGTCATCCTGATTACTGTTGGTTTGCCTTTGCGATCGTCCGTGATCGCGAGTACCCACCCCGGGATCGTCCGTGATCGCGGGAACCCGCCCCCATGACAAGCGAGCCCTCCGCTTCCGCCATGAGCCCAGCCACCATTCCCGCCCCACGCCGCACGGCTCCGCGCATCGCCCTGATCGCGGCGATGGCGCTGGTCTTCGTGCTGCTCACCGGCCTCGTCGATGGCGGCGAGGGCGTGCTGCCGCTGCGCCTGCTGGACCAGCCGCGCTTTCCGCTCGCCAACGCCTGGCCCGGCCTGCTGTTCGGCGGCCTGCTGCTGGCGCTGACGCGCCGGCTGCTGCTGTCGTTCGGGTTGGCCTTCCTGCTGCAGGCGCTGGTCTACGGCGTCAACGCGCTGAAGGTGGACAACCTCGGCACGCCGCTGCTGCCGGCGGATTTCCGCATGGTGGGGCAGTTGCGCAAGGGCGGCTTCCACGTGCTGGCCGGCTACCTGCCGCACAGCCCGTGGCCGTACCTGGCGCTGCTCGCGGGCGTGCTGATCCTGATCGCGATGTGGCGGCTGGAGCCGCCGCTGTTCGCGCGCGCCACCGGCGGCAGGCGCCTCGCGGCCGGCAGCGCGCTGGCGCTGCTGCTCGGCAGCCTGCTCGGCGGCTGGGGCGGCTGGGCGAAGCTCTACAACGCCCGCGTGCTGTGGCTGGAACCGTGGTCGGCCGCGTCCACCCGCGCGCACTCGGGCCTCGTCAGCGAGCTGGTGATGTTTCACCTGCAGTACCGCCAGCAGAAGCCCAAGCCCGACCGCGCGATCGCCGAGCAGCTGATCGGCCAGTCCGCCGACAAGTTGCGCCAGCACCTCGCGCTGCCGAACGCCGCCGTGCTGCCCGACATCGTGGTGGTGCAGAGCGAATCGTTCTTCGATCCCTCGATCATGCGCGGCTACGCGCACAGCGACCTCACGCCGAACCTGCGCCGGCTCGCGCAGCACGGCAGCAGCGGCGCGCTGCACGTGCCCACCTTCGGCGGCGGCACGATCCGCACCGAGTTCGAGATGCTCACCGGGCTGTCGCTGCGCTACTTCGACAACCTGCAGTTCCCCTACCTGCAGATCGGCCACAAGCCGCTGCCCAGCCTGGTGCGCACGCTCGACGCGCACGGCTACGCGACGGTGGCGGTGCACGGCAACGATCCCTCGTTCTGGAACCGCACCACCGCGTTCAAGACGCTGGGCTTCCAGCGCTTCGTGTCGCAGTCCGCGTTCCCGCCGGATGCGCCGAACGACGGCAAGTACATGGCCGACAGCGCGATGACCGACGAGATCGTGCGCCAGCTCAAGGACAGCGGCCCGCCGCAGTTTGTCTTCGCGATCAGCATCGAGGCGCACGGCCCCTACGACGTGGAGCCGGCCGACCCCGCCGCGCGCGACGCGATCGCGGTGCCCGCCGGCATCGAGGGCAAGGACAAGCGCGAGCTGCAGACCTACCTCTATCACCTGCAGCACGCCGACCGCGAACTCGGCCGCCTCGCCGACCTGCTCGCCAAGCGCGAGCGCCCCACCCTGCTGCTGTTCTACGGCGACCACCTGCCCGGCCTCGCCGACAGCTATCGCATCGACGGCTTCGTCGACGGCGGCGACATGCTGGCGCAGGCCGGCACCTGGCTGCTGGTCGACCCGCGCGCCACCGGCGACGCCGTGCACGAGGACACCGCCTCGTGGCTGCTGCCCGGCAAGCTGCTCGCCGCCGCCGGCATCCACGACGATCCCTACTTCGCGCTCACCGAGCTGCTCGGTCCGCCGCTCGCCGCGCTCACCCGCACCCCCGGCGCTCCGCAGCCCGACGAAGACGCCGCCACCCGCCAGCTCGACCAGTCCATGGCCAGCATCGAGCAGCTGCGCATGAGCCGCAAGCTGGACGGGGTGCTGGCGAAGGTGGTCTACGGAACGCCCGCGGCCGCCGCCGTCGTCCATGCGGCACCCGCGTCGGCGGCGCCGGCGACGGCGGCGCGCTGAGTTCCAGGCCCTCCGGGGCCGCCGACGCGGCCGCAGCGGCTCGAGACCACGCCGGCTCCTCCGCAGGGGCTGCGTGTGCAGGCATCCGCCACGCCGTTTTTCGCCGCAAGCGCACGTCGTTTTAAGAGTCTTCCTATTTCAGGCCGTGTCCCGCTCGATTAGCTTGGGTTGTCCTGATCAACCCCATCCGCGGCTGCAGCCGATCCGGCGCCCCCTCCCGACGGGAGCAGGGCGGACCCGGCCACACCGCGCATGCCGCGGATCGCCCCGCAGCGGAAACGGAGCAAGAAGCAACGAAATGCAGCGAGCAACATTGGGCAAAGTCGAAAACCGGGCAAGCACACGCAACTGTACGGTCGCGATTTCCAGCCAAGGGCAGCAGTGCCACGGATTCCCGGCCGCCGACACCTGCGTGGACAGCCTCGAGAACAAGCTGGTCTTCGTCGGCAACCCGGGATCCGGCAAGACCACCGCCATCGAATCCCTCTCCGACGTCGCCCCGGCGAGCATCCGGATGCCGGCTGGCGGCGGCCAGGACGCCGCGGGGTTCACGCTGGACTACACCACGGCCAGGCTGGACGATGGCCGGGCGCTGCACGTTTACGGCGTTCCCGGCGAGAAGCATCTGGACTTCGTGTGGTCGATGATCTGCGACGGCGCCACCGGCGTCCTCGTGCTGGTGAACGCCCGCGACCCGCAACGGCTCGCCTTCACCACCTCGATGCTGGACGAATTCTCCCGCCTGGCACCCGGCGCCAGCTTCACCGTGGGCGTCACCGGCAGCGACCGCGCGCCCGGATTCACGCTGAACGGGTTCCGCAACGACCTCCTCGCGGAAGGATTCCGCCTGCCGGTGGTGAAGGTCGATGCCCGCGAGCCGGCGCAGGTCCGCTTTCTCGCCAAGATCCTGCTGTCGGGCCGCTCCGCCGGCAGGCCATGGCCGCGCGCTTGACCTGACGTCCGCTCCACCCGACGGCAACACGAAAAAACCCCGCCGAGGCGGGGTTTTTCCGTATCGCGCTGCTCTTGGTGAGCAGTGCGGCCATGGATGGCCGCTTCTTGATTCATGCCATCGGGGACGATGGCACGGGTGACGGCATCAGAAATCCATGCCGCCCATGCCGCCCATGCCGCCGGCGGGGCCGCCGTGGCTGTGCTCTTCCTTCTTCGGCAGCTCGGCCACCATCGCTTCGGTGGTGATGGCGAGGCCGGCCACGGAGGAGGCGTACTGCAGCGCCGAACGGGTGACCTTGGTCGGGTCCAGGATGCCGAACTCGATCATGTCGCCGAACTCGCCGGTGGCGGCGTTGTAGCCGTAGTTGCCCTTGCCTTCCTTGACCTGGTTGACGATCACGGAGGGCTCGGCGCCGGCGTTGAACACGATCTCGCGCAGCGGGGCTTCCAGCGCGCGGCGGGTGATGGCGATGCCGAGGTTCTGGTCCTCGTTGTCGCCCTTCAGGTTCTCGATGGCCTTCAGCGAGCGGATCAGCGCCACGCCGCCGCCGGGCACCACGCCTTCTTCCACCGCCGCACGGGTGGCGTGCAGGGCGTCCTCCACGCGGGCCTTCTTTTCCTTCATCTCGACTTCCGTCGCCGCGCCGACCTTGATGACGGCCACGCCGCCGGCCAGCTTGGCCACGCGCTCCTGCAGCTTCTCGCGGTCGTAGTCGGAGGAGGTCTCCTCGATCTGCGCCTTGATCTGCTTGATGCGGGCCTGGATCTTCTCGGCTTCGCCGGCGCCGTCGATGATGGTGCTGTTTTCCTTGGTGACCACGATCTTCTTGGCGCGGCCCAGGTCGGCCACGGTGGCCTTCTCGAGCTGCAGGCCCACTTCCTCGGAGATCACCTGGCCGTTGGTGAGGATGGCCATGTCTTCCAGCATCGCCTTGCGGCGGTCGCCGAAGCCCGGCGCCTTCACGGCGGCGACCTTGACGATGCCGCGGATGGTGTTGACCACCAGCGTGGCCAGGGCCTCGCCTTCGACTTCTTCCGCCACGATCAGCAGCGGCTTGCCGGCCTTGGCCACGCCTTCGAGCACGGGCAGCAGCTCGCGCACGTTGGAGATCTTCTTGTCGTACAGCAGGATGAACGGGTCTTCCAGCTCGACCTGCTGGCTCTGCTGGTTGTTGATGAAGTACGGCGACAGGTAGCCGCGGTCGAACTGCATGCCCTCGACCACGTCCAGCTCGTTGTCCAGGCCCGAGCCTTCCTCGACGGTGATGACGCCTTCCTTGCCGACCTTCTTCATCGCGGTGGCGATGATGTCGCCGATCGCGCTGTCGGAGTTGGCGGAGATGGTGCCGACCTGGGCGATCGCCTTGTCGTCGGCGGTGGGCTTGCTGAGCTTCTTCAGCTCGTCCACGGCGGCGTGCACGGCCTTGTCGATGCCGCGCTTCAGGTCCATCGGGTTCATGCCCGCGGCCACGGCCTTCATGCCTTCGCGGATGAACGCCTGCGCCAGCACGGTGGCGGTGGTGGTGCCGTCACCGGCGTTGTCGGAGGTCTTGGAGGCGGCTTCCTTGACGATCTGCGCGCCCATGTTCTCGTAGGCGTCGGCCAGCTCGATCTCCTTCGCCACGGACACGCCGTCCTTGGTGACGGTGGGGGCGCCGAAGCTCTTCTGCAGCACGACGTTGCGGCCCTTCGGGCCGAGGGTGACCTTGACGGCGTTGGCGAGCGTGTTCACGCCCTTGAGGATGCGCGAGCGGGCGTCTTCGCCGAAGCGGACTTCTTTAGCGGCCATAAAATTTTTCCTTGAAAAATTTTGAAATAAGTAAAGGGGTTTGTCGTTTCGAAAGCGTCGCCGGAACAGGCTCCTGGCGAGTAGCGAGCGCGATTTACGCGCTCAGCCGATCAGCCTTCGATGACGGCCACAATGTCGTCTTCCTTCAGGAAGACCAGCTCTTCGCCGTCGATCTTGATTTCCTGGCCGGCGTACTTGCCGAACAGCACCACGTCGCCTTCCTTCAGGCTCATCGGGCGGACGTTGCCGTCTTCCAGGATGCGGCCGGTACCGGCGGCGATCACCTTGCCGCGGGTGGGCTTCTCGGTGGCGCTGTCGGGGATGACGATGCCGCCGGCGGAGACGCGCTCCTCTTCCAGGCGCTTGACGATGACGCGGTCGTGCAGCGGACGCAGTTTGCTCATGGGTGGCTCCCAAGCTGGGTGGTGAATGTGGTTTGAGGACTGACAGGCCGGTCCGAGGGACCGCTGTTAGCACTCGCCGTAGATGAGTGCCAATTCTAGCGATGCAAGCCCCCGCCGCAAGTGGCGGCGAGCGCGACATCACCCGGTTCGACCCTTGGAACAGCGAATGGGGCGGGCGCGGACGGGTTTCAAGAGGCCGGGGCGCACTCTGCTACCGTGACGGCCCCAGCCAGCGCCTTGAGGCCGCATCGCGTAGCGTCACGGCACTGGACTCCAGCTTGCGCTGGAGTGACGACTCATCAAGCCATCCGAGTCCGCCATGCCCGACTCCGCCATCCTGCTCTGCCTGTGCACCTGTCCCGACGCCGCCAGTGCGCAGCGGCTGGCCGAAGCGCTGGTGGGCGAGCGGCTGGCCGCCTGCGTCAACCGCCTGCCGGGCGTGCTCTCCACCTACCGCTGGCAGGGCGCGGTGCAGACGGAGGGCGAGGAACTGCTGCTGATCAAGACCACCGCCGAACGCTTCGAGGCGCTCAAGGCGCGCCTGCTGGCGCTGCACCCCTACGAGCTGCCGGAGCTGATCGCGCTGCCGGTGGAGCGCGGCCACGCCGCGTACCTGGAATGGGTGCGGGCGAACGTCGCGGAATGAACCCCGCGCGCATCCAGTCGTCATAATGACGATTCGCCCCTGCCACCCCGGGGCGGCCTGCTTGCCGGAGTCGTGATGTCCAAGTTCCTCCACCGCGCCCTGTCGACGGGCTGGCTGCTCGGCCTGCTGCTGGCGCTGGCGCCCGCCGCATTCGCCCAGACGCAGGACGACAACATCCTGCCGGTGACCGAGGCGTACAAGCTCAGCGCCGACGCGGGCACGCCCGGCGTGCTCAAGCTGCACTGGACGATCGCGCCGGACTACTACCTCTACCGCGGCCGCATGAAGTTCACCGCCGGCCCCGGCGTGACGCTGGGCGAGGCGCAGCTGCCACCCGGCGAGAAGCACGACGATCCCTACCTCGGCCCGGTGGAGACCTACCACCACGGCGTCGACGCCAGCATCCCCTACACCGTGGCGGCGGGCACCACGCGGCTCGCGCTGAGCGTGCAATACCAGGGCTGCCACGAGGTGGAGCCGAAGATCTGCTACCCGCCGCATACCGAGCACCTCGACCTGCCACTGCCGGCCGCAGCCGCCGCTCCCGCTGCGGGCGGCAACGCGCTGGGCGCCGCGCTGCAGCAGCTGGGCGGCAGCATGCCGACCGGCGCCTCGTCCACGCCGCTGCCGCCGGAGCAGGCCTTCCGCTTCACCGCGCTGGCGCAGGACCCGCAGCACCTGCTGCTGCGCTGGACGATGCCGAAGGACTACTACGTCTACCGCGACCACATCGCGCTCAAGCTCAAGGACGCCGACGGCCTCAAGCTCGGCGCGCCCGCGTGGCCGGCCGGCGGCGTGGTGCATCAGGACGCGCAGCTGGGCGCGGTGACCGTGTACTTCGGCGAGCTCGAATTGCCCGTGATGATCGAGGGCGATACCACCGGCCGCCGGCAGCTGACACTGGAGGCGAGCTTCCTCGGCTGCCAGGATGGCGGCGTGTGCTATCCGCTGATCACGCGCGACGTGACGGTGGACCTGCAAAGCGGCGCCGTGGCGAATGGCGTTCCCGGCACGCCAGCGGCAACCGGCCATGGCGGCACCTCGAATGCGGTGGCGACCCCGCCCACCGGCCCGCTGCAAACCGGCCTGTTCGCAGCGCTGCTGCTGGCGCTGGGCGGCGGCCTGATCCTCAACCTGATGCCCTGCGTGCTGCCGGTGCTCTCGCTCAAGGCGGTGGGCCTCTTGGAAAGCGGCGAGAACCCCGCGCGCCGGCGCCGCCACGCGCTGGCCTACACCGCCGGCGTGCTGGCGAGCTTCCTCGCGCTGGGGCTGGGCATCCTCGCGCTGCGCTCGGCCGGCCACGCGCTGGGCTGGGGTACGCAGCTGCAGCAGCCGATCCTGGTCGCCGTGCTGGCCTGCGTGATCTTCGCGCTGGGCTTGTCGATGTCGGGCGTGGTGCAGTTCGGCGCCGCGCTGGGCAACGTCGGCGGCACGCTGGCGAACCGCGGCGGCGCGGCCGGCGACTTCTTCACCGGCGTGCTCGCCGTGGTGGTGGCCAGCCCCTGCACCGCGCCGTTCATGGGCAGCGCGCTGGCCTACGCCTTCGCCGCGCCCGCGGCGAACGCGCTGGCCGTGTTCCTCGCACTGGGCGTGGGTCTGGCCCTGCCGTTCCTCGCGATCGCCTTCGTACCCGCGCTGGCGCGCTGGCTGCCGAAGCCCGGCCGCTGGATGGAGACGCTGAAGCAGGTGCTGGCCTTCCCGATGTACCTCACCGCGGCGTGGCTGGCCTGGGTGCTGGCGAACCAGCGCGGCGCCGACGCGGTGGGTCTGCTGCTGGTGGCGATGGTGCTGTTGGCACTGGCGCTGTGGTGGTTCGAGCGCAGCCGTGGCCGCGGCCCGCTGCGCCATGCGCTGACCATACTGCTGGCACTCACCGTGCTTGCGCCGCTGTACCTGCTGGCGCGGGTGCCGGCCACCGCGAATGCCGTCGCGACGCAGGCAGGCGTGCTGGCCTACAACCCGGCGAAGCTCGCCGAACTGCGCGCCACGAACACCCCGGTGTTCGTGGACATGACCGCCGACTGGTGCATCACCTGCAAGGCCAACGAACACGCCGTGCTGGCCGGCGCGCCGTTCCGCGCCGCGCTGGCGCGCAACGGCGCGGTCTACATGAAGGGCGACTGGACCAACGAAGACCCGGCGATCACCGCCTTCCTGCAGCAGTACCACTCGCCCGGCGTGCCGCTATATGTGGTGTTCCCCAAGGGCGGCGGCGCGGGGCGGCAACTGCCGACCGTGCTGACCACGGCGCTGGTGGAGCGGGCGTTGGACGAGGCGGCGCGGTGAGCCTCATGCCGCCGCCTGACTTCCCTCTCCCCCAAGCCCCGCTTGGGGGAGAGGGCGGGGAGAGGGGGGCTTTCGGCCAATCGTCTGCATGGCTGGGTTCCCCACCGCCTGCCCCCCTCACCCCAACCCTCTCCCCCGAATGCATTCGGGGGAGAGGGAGCGCGTTGCCATGCTGAGCCGCGACAACCTCGTGATACTCGGGGTAGCGGTGCTGGCGGCGGCGCTGGGCGGCTGGCTGCAGCACGAAAGTCGCCTGGCGCATGCGCCGGCGGGCGTGGCGGTGGCGCAAGTGGGCCAGCCCGCGCCCGCGTTGGAGCTTCCGGATCTCGCCGGCCGCACGCACCGGCTGGCCGACTACCGCGGCCGCCGCGTGCTGCTGAACTTCTGGGCCAGCTGGTGCGGCCCGTGCCTGGACGAGCTGCCGGCGCTGGACAAGGCGCAGGCCAAGTTCGGCGAAAATGGGCCTATCGTGCTGGGTATCGCGATGGACGAGCCCACGCGCGTTCGCGCCTTTCTCGCCGATCATCCCGTGCGTTACCCGGTCCTGCTGGGCCGGATGGAACCGCCGAGTACTTCGCTGATCTGGGGCGATAGCGGCGAAGTGCTGCCCTACAGCGTGCTGATCGGCGCCGATGGGCGCGTGATCGCCACCCGGCGCGGCCCACTGGACGCCGCTACGCTGGAAAGTTACTTCATACATACGTCGGCGCACGGAGAGTGACGCACTTCTCCATCGAACATCGTCGATCTGCACCGAACTGGACAACATCCGCCGCTGCGCGCACACTGCGCCCGGTCCGGGCCATCCGGACGCCGTCGAAGGTATGGTGTGGCGAAGATCCTGGTCCTGCATGGGCCCAACCTCAACCTGCTGGGCAGCCGCGAGCCCGCGATCTACGGCCGCGACACGCTGGCCGACATCGACGGCCGGCTGGCCGCGCAGGCGCAGGCGGCCGGGCATGAGCTCGCCAGCTTCCAGTCCAACGCCGAGCACGAGCTGATCGGCCGCGTGCAGCAGGCCCGCGCCGAGCAGGTGGCGATGATCCTGGTGAACGCCGGCGCCTACACCCACACCAGCATCGCGCTGCGTGACGCGTTCGCCGCGGTGGCGATCCCGTTCATCGAAGTGCACCTGTCCAACGTGTTCGCCCGCGAGCCGTTCCGCCATCACTCGCATCTCTCCGATCTCGCCACCGGCGTGATCTGCGGCTTCGGCGCCGACAGCTACCGCCTGGCACTGGACGCCGCCCTCGCGCGGCTGGCGCCGCGCTGAGCCACCCGTTTTCCTTTCCCGGCCGCCCGCGGGCGGCCCATGACATGAAGGCCATCCCATGGATCTGCGCAAGATCAAGAAGCTGATCGACCTGCTCGAGGAATCCAACCTCGCCGAACTGGAAATCAAGGAGGGCGAGGAAGTGGTGCGCCTGTCGCGCGTGCCCAAGGGCGGCGTGGCCGTCGCCGCGCCCGCACCGCTCGCCATGGCGCCCGCGCCGATGGCGGCGCCGGTCGCCGCGGCCGCTCCTGTCGCGGCCGCCGCTGCGGCGCCCGCCGCCGACGCCCTGCCTGCCGGCCACGTGGTGAAGGCGCCGATGGTCGGCACCTTCTACGCCTCGGCCACGCCGGGCGCGCCCGCCTTCGTCAAGGTCGGCCAGCAGGTGAAGGCCGGCGAGACGCTGGGCATCATCGAGGCGATGAAGATGTTCAACCAGATCGAAGCCGACGTCTCCGGCACCATCCAGGCGATCCTGGTCGAGAACAGCCAGCCGGTCGAATTCGACCAGCCGATGTTCGTCATCGCGTAATTGATGCGGGACTCGGGACTCGGGACTCGGGACTCGGCAAAGCAAGGGCCGCGCCGCGCTCTTGATCTTCCGAGTCCCGAGCCCCGAGTCCCGAGTCCCGGCTCTTGGAGCCCTCCATGCTAGAAAAAGTCCTCATAGCCAATCGCGGCGAGATCGCGCTGCGCGTGCTGCGCGCGTGCCACAGCCTCGGCATCAAGACGGTGGCGGTGCATTCCACCGCCGACCGCAACCTCAAGCACGTCGGCCTCGCCGACGAGGCGATCTGCATCGGCCCGGGCCCGTCCGCCGACAGTTACCTCAACATCCCGCGCCTGATCGCGGCGGCGGAGATCTCCGACGCCCAGGCGATCCACCCGGGCTACGGCTTCCTTTCCGAGCGCGCGGATTTCGCCGAGCAGGTGGAGCAGTCCGGCTTCGTCTTCATCGGCCCCACCGCGGACGTGATCCGCCTGATGGGCGACAAGGTGGAGGCGATCAAGGCGATGAAGGCCGCGGGCGTGCCCTGCGTGCCCGGCTCCGGCGGCCCGCTGGGCGAGGACATCGAGGAAAACCTGCGCATCGCGCGCGAGATCGGCTACCCGGTCATCATCAAGGCGGCCGGCGGCGGCGGCGGCCGCGGCATGCGCGTGGTGCGCACCGAGGCGCACCTGGGCAACTCCATCGTGATGACCAAGCAGGAGGCCAAGGCGGCCTTCGGCAACGACATGGTCTACATGGAGAAATTCCTGGAGAACCCGCGCCACGTGGAGATCCAGGTGCTGGCCGACGGCCAAGGCAACGCGATCCACCTGGGCGAGCGCGACTGCTCGATGCAGCGCCGCCACCAGAAGGTGGTGGAGGAAGCGCCCGCGCCCGGCATCACGCCGGAGCTGCGCGCGCAGATCGGCCAGGTCTGCGTGGAGGCCTGCATCCGCATCGGCTACCGCGGCGCCGGCACCTTCGAGTTCCTGTTCGAGAACGGCCGCTTCTACTTCATCGAGATGAACACCCGCATCCAGGTCGAGCACCCGGTGACCGAGTTCATCACCGGCGTGGACCTGGTGCGCGAGCAGCTCTTGATCGCCGGCGGCGAGAAACTGTCGATCAGGCAGGAAGACATCCGCTTCAGCGGCCACGCGATCGAGTGCCGCATCAACGCCGAGGACCCGGACACCTTCCTGCCCTGCCCCGGCACGGTGAAGCGCTTCGAGGCGCCGGGCGGTCCCGGCGTGCGCGTGGATACGCACCTGTACGACGGCTACCGCATCCCGCCGAACTACGACTCGATGATCGGCAAGCTGATCGTTTACGGCCCCGACCGCGCCACCGCGATCGCGCGCATGCGCCTTGCGCTCGCCGAGACGGTGATCGAGGGCGTGAAGTGCAACATCCCGCTGCAGCAGCGCATCATGGCCGACGTGGGCTTCCAGCACGGTGGCCAGAACATCCACTACCTCGAGAAGCGGATGGCGGAGCAGAAGGAAAAAGCTGCGACCGGGCATTGATGTGGATCTTCTTCCTCTCCCCCGCCGGGGGAGAGGATTGAGGTGAGGGGCGGGTGCTCGCGACAGTCTCGACCGGAACCCGCGCATGCACTTCACCGCCAGAGACCCCGCACGCGACTGCTCGAGGTAGGTCGGGCTTCAGCCCGACACACCACAAGGATGTCGGGATGAATCCCGACCTACGAAGATCACCGCAAGCTCTCCTCAACCCAACCCTCCCCCCCGACAAGGGAGAGGGAGTGAAGCCGACGCCATGCCCTTCCTCGAACTCTCGCTCACCGCCCGCCTCGAACAGCAGCCTCGCGTGGAAGAAGCGCTGGAGGATCTCGGCGCGCTGTCGATCACGCTGCGCGACGCAGACGCCGAGACGCCGGACGAACAGGCGATCTTCGAGCCGGGCGTGGGCGAGCTGCCGCTGTGGCCGACGATCACGCTGAATGCGTTGTTCGACGAACACGCCGACCGCCGCGGCCTCGCTGCTGCGCTGGGTGAACTGCTGCCGTGGCTGGAACCCGACCAGCTGGACTTCCGCGTGGTGGAGGACCAGGACTGGGAGCGTGTGTGGATGGACCAGTACCAGCCGATGGCGTTCGGCCGGCGGCTGTGGATCTACCCGTGGAACATCGAGCCGCCGGCGGACGACGAGCGCGTGGTGGTGCGCCTCGATCCCGGCCTCGCCTTCGGCAGCGGCACGCATCCCACCACCGCGCTGTGCCTGCAGTGGCTGGACGGCCTCGAGCTCGCCGGCAAGTCGGTGATCGACTACGGCTGCGGCTCGGGCATCCTCGCGATCGCCGCGCTCAAGCTCGGCGCCGCCAGCGCGGTCGGCGTGGACAACGATCCGCAGGCGCTGATCGCTTCGCGCGACAACGCCGAGCGCAACGGCGTGGCCGAACGCCTCGCGCTGTTCCTGCCCGAGGACCACGACAGCGAACCCGCCGACGTGTTCGTCGCGAACATCCTCGCCGGCCCGCTCGGCGAACTGGCGCCGACCTTCGCCGCGGCGGCAAAGCCCGGTGCGCCGTTCGCGATCTCCGGCATCCTCGACGGCCAGCAGGACGAACTGCTGCAGCGCTACGCCAAGTGGTTCGACGCGCTGTGCGTGGACATGCAGGACGGCTGGGTACGCATCAGCGGACGGCGGCGCGGCTGAGCGCGCCTGCTAAGCTTGCGGGAAGTCTCCCGTCGCGTCCCGCATGTACACGCAATGCCCCGAATGCCTGTCCGTGTTCTCGCTCGGCGCGCAAGCGCTGGTGCAGGCGCACGGCTACGTGATCTGCGGGCACTGCGACGCCGGCTTCGACAGCCTCGCCACGCTCAGCGAACAGCTGCCGCCCGAGCCGTTCGAGCAACTGCCGGTGAACGAGCAGGCGCTGGTGCCGCCGCGCATCGAGCTGGTGGTGTATCGCCCGCAGCCGCCGGCGCCCGAACCCGCGGTGGTGGCGGAAGCGGCGGCGCCGGCCGCGCCGGCACAAGAGGATTTCTCGCAACTGGTGTTCGCGCCGCGCTTCGCGAAGAACACGCGCCAGCGCAAGCCGCCGCGGCGCGAGCGCAAGCGCCGCACGCGCCGCGACGCCGGCGACCGGCCGCGGCGCTGGCCGTGGGTGCTGGTATGCAGCCTGCTCGCGCTCGGGCTCGCGGCCCAGCTGGCGTGGATCGGCCGCGACAACCTGGTCCGCGCGCCGCTGCCCGGCAACTGGCTGCGCAGCCTCTGCGACAACATCGGCTGCCGCCTGCCGCTGGTCGCCGCGCCGAAACAGTTGCGCCTGCTCGCCAGCAACGTCGAGGCCCATCCCAACGCCGCGCACGCGCTGATGATCAGCCTCAGCCTGCGCAACGAGGCCGCGTTCGCGCAGCCCTGGCCGGTGGTGGTGGTCACGCTGGAGGATGCGCAGGGCCGCCGGCTGACGATGCGCCGCCTGCTGCCCGGCGATTACCTGGACGACCCCGCCGTGCTGCGCCGCGGCCTCGCGCCGGGCGCCACCACCGCGCTGCTGCTGGAAGTGCAGGATCCCGGCGAACAGGCGGTCGCCTACGAGTTCGGTTTCGAGTAGCGCAATGCATGCCTCGCGCCACGGAGCGCGTCGCACGCGACGGAAAATGCAAGTACCTCATCGCACTTTTCGAACGCACACAGCACTTAAAATTCGCGGCCCGCGCGGGTAGACTCCATCCTTCCGCACATCGCCAACCGGCGTGCACGGAAGAACCGCCGACGCGGTCGCGGAAGAAAAACACAAGCAGCGGCCCAAGCAGCCGCGCAAGACACACAGAGGGATGGTCAGTGAATGCCGTGAGATCGCCAGCCACCGAGGCCACTCGTCCGGTCGCGTCGCAGAGTGCGCTGGGCGAATGCGTCAGCCGCACCGTGCGCCGCTACCTCGCCGACCTCGGCGACGCCGACTGCGGCGAAGGCCTGCACGCGCTGGTGATCCGCGAGGTGGAAGGCCCGCTGCTGCGCGAAGTGCTGGCGTTCCACGACGGCAACCAGAGCCGCGCCGCGGTGGCGCTGGGCATCAATCGCGCCACGCTGCGCAAGAAGCTGGCCGCGCACGGCCTGCTGTAATCGCACGCTTTTGTCGTTTGGCCGTCCAAACGACGGCCACGCCCCGGACTCGGCTATAATCGCCGGCTTTCCCGCCTGGAAGCCGCCATGTCCGCCCCCGCTGTCGTCCCCGTCCGCCGCGCCCTGCTCAGCGTTTCCGACAAGACCGGCCTGATCGAGCTGGGTCGCCGGCTCGCCGTGCGCGGCGTGGAACTGCTCTCCACCGGCGGCAGCGCCAAGGCGCTGCGCGAGGCCGGCATCGCGGTGAAGGACGTCAGCGAGCTCACCGGCTTTCCCGAGATCATGGACGGCCGCGTCAAGACCCTGCATCCGAAGGTGCACGGCGGTCTGCTCGGCCGGCGCGGCACCGACGACGCGGTGATGGCCGAGCTCGGCATCCAGCCGATCGACCTGCTGGTGCTGAACCTCTACCCGTTCGAGGCCACGGTCGCAAAGCCGGATTGCACGCTGGAACAGGCGATCGAGAACATCGACATCGGCGGCCCGGCGATGCTGCGCTCGGCGGCGAAGAACTGGAACGACGTGGGCGTGCTGACTTCGCCCGACCAGTACGAAAGCGCGCTGGCCGAGATCGAGCAGCACGGCGGCCTCTCGCGCGCCACGCGTTTCAAGCTTGCGGTCGAAGCATTCAACAACGTCTCGAACTACGACGGCGCGATCAGCGACTACTTGAGCGGCCTCCAGCTCGACGCGGCGCACGAGGCCATCGCCGGCCACGAAACCTTCCCCGCGCAGGCCAACGGCCGCTTCGTGAAGCTGATGGATCTGCGCTACGGCGAGAACCCGCACCAGAGCGCCGCGTTCTACCGCGACCTGTATCCGGCGCCCGGCACGCTCGCCACCTTCAAGCAATTGCAGGGCAAGGAACTCTCGTTCAACAACATCGCCGACGCCGACGCCGCGTGGGAATGCGTGCGCAGCTTCGTCAAGCCGGCCTGCGTGATCGTGAAGCACGCCAACCCCTGCGGCGTGGCGGTGAGCCTGGACGGCATCGGCAAGGCCTACGACCTCGCCTACCAGACCGACCCCACTTCGGCCTTCGGCGGCATCATCGCGTTCAACCGCGAAGTCGACGGCGCCACCGCGCAGGCGATCGTGTCGCGCCAGTTCGTCGAAGTGGTGCTGGCGCCCGCGTACAGCGACGAGGCACTGAAGGCGTTCGCGAAGAAGGGCAACGTGCGCGTGCTGGAAATCCCGGTGCCGCCCGGCACCGATCTCGTCGCCGCGCACCCGGGCAACAACGTCAAGCGCGTGGGCTCGGGCCTATTGATCCAGACCGCCGACACCGGCATGGTCAAGGCGGCCGATCTCAAGGTGGTGACCAAGCTGGCGCCCACGCCGGCGCAGATCGACGACCTGATCTTCGCGTGGAAGGTGGCGAAGTTCGTGAAGTCCAACGCCATCGTCTACGCCAGGGATCGCCAGACCATCGGCATCGGCGCCGGCCAGATGAGCCGCGTCTACAGCGCGAAGATCGCCGGCATCAAGGCCGCCGACGAGAAGCTCGAAGTGCGCGGCTCGGTGATGGCCAGCGACGCGTTCTTCCCGTTCCGCGACGGCATCGACGCGGCGGCGGCCGCCGGCATCAGCGCGGTGATCCAGCCCGGCGGCTCGATGCGCGACGCCGAGGTGATCGCCGCCGCCGACGAGCACGGCATGGCGATGGTGTTTACGGGGATGCGGCACTTCAGGCACTAACAGTGCCTGAAATAAATCTGGTACTCCGCCATTGCTTTGCTCCCTCTCCCCTCCGGGGAGAGGGCCGGGGTGAGGGGCCAAGCTTGCCTCAAACTCAATCCGCCGGCGCCACATCCCCCGCATCCACCGCCAGCGTCTCGCCCCGTCGCGCATAGCGCCGCGCCAGCACCGCGCACACCATCAGCTGGATCTGGTGGAACAGCATCAGCGGCAGCACGATCATGCCCAGCGGATGGCCGGCGAACAGCACCTTGGCCATCGGCACGCCGCTGGCGAGGCTCTTCTTGGAACCGCAGAACACGATGGTGATCTCGTCTTCCTTGCCGAAGCCCAGCGCCCGCGCGCCGTGGCTGGTGGCCAGCAGGGCCAGCGCCAGCAAGGCCGCGCAGACCAGCACCAAGCCGCCCAGCGCCGGCAGCGGCAGCTGCCGCCACAGGCCTTCGAGCACCGAGGCGCTGAACGCGGTGTAGACCACCAGCAGGATCGAACCCTGGTCCACCACACCCACCAGCGGGCGATGCCGCTGCACCCAGCCGCCGATCCAGCGCTGCGCCACCTGCCCCGCCACGAACGGCAGCAGCAGCAAGCCCACGATCTCGCCCAGCGCATGCCAGGACATGCCGTTGCCGCCATGCGACTCCAGCAGCAGGCCCACCCACAGCGGCGTGATGACGATGCCGAGCAGGCTGGAGGCCGAGGCCGCGCACACCGCGGTGGAAACATTGCCGCGCGCGATCGAGGTGAACGCGATCGAGGACTGCACCGTGGACGGCAGCGTACACAGGAACAGCACGCCCAGGTACAGGTCCGGCGTCACCAGCGGCGCCAGCAGCGGGCGCAGCGCCCAGCCCATCAGCGGAAACAGCACGAAGGTGCTGGCGAGCACGGTGAGGTGCAGCCGCCAGTGGGTGAGCCCGGCCAGCACCGCCTGCCGCGACAGCTTGGCGCCGTGCAGGAAGAACAGCAGCATGATCGCCACGTCGGTGAGCCGGCCGAACGCGATGGCCCACGCGCCGCGGCAAGGCAGCACACTGGACAGCAGCACGGTGAGCAGCAGCGCGCCGGTGAAGCGGTCGGGCAGGAAGCGGCGGAACATGCGTGGCATCGGCAACGGGGAACGCGTATTGCAGCGACGCCGCCGCGGCAACGCAAGCCCGACGCTGTATGCGGACGCGCCGAGCGGGGCTCAGTGGCCCTGCGAAGTGCTGCTGGACGCAGCCGGCTTGCTGCCGCCCCACTCCAGGATCTTGTACATCACCGGGCGCACCGGCGGTGCGCCGTTGGTGGCATGCATCGTGCCGTTGCTGTCCACCATGTAGGTGTAGGACAGGCCGTTCTTCTGCGTCACCACCACCATGTAGACGCGGCCGCCGCGGCGGTATTCCTGGTACACCGCATCGCCCTCGGTATGCACGGTGACGTCGTCCGCCGGCGACTCGCCCTTGACCGTCTGCGGCGCGCCCTTGTCGCCCGGCATCGCCGGCAGCGGGATCGGCTTGCCCGGCACCGGCGTGGCGGTGACCGTGGCGGGCGTGCTGCCGCTGGTGCTCGCCGGCGCCGGCTTCGCGGGCGGCGCCACCGCCTGCGCGCCCGGATCGTGCATGCCCGGCGGCGGCGGCACCGGCGCGAACTTCGGCGGCTGCGCGCTGGTGGACTGCGCGTGCGCCGGCAGCGCGGCGAAGACGGCGAGGGCAAGCAGGCTGGCGGCGTATTTCATGGCGACGACCTCGTTGGGGAACCGAAGCATAGCAGCGCGCCGGCCGCCTACCCGTGAACCGCGCCGTGCGAGAATGCCGCATGGCGAAGCTCATCCTGATCGACGGTTCCTCCTACCTGTACCGCGCCTTCCACGCGCTGCCGCCGCTGTCCAACGCGCAGGGCGAGCCCACCGGCGCGCTGTTCGGCGTGGTCAACATGCTGCGCGCCACGCTGAAGGCGAAGCCCGACTACCTCGCCTTCGTCAGCGACGCCTCCGGCCCCACCTTCCGCGACGCGATGTACGAGCACTACAAGGCGAACCGCCCGCCGATGCCGGACGACCTGCGCGCGCAGATCGAGCCGATGCTGGCGATCGTGGCCGCGCTGGGCTTCCCGATCCTGCGCGTGCCGGGCGTGGAGGCCGACGACGTGATCGGCACGCTCGCCGTGCAGGCGCAGCACGCCGGCATCGAGGTGGAGATCTCCACCGGCGACAAGGACATGGCCCAGCTGGTCGGTCCCGGCATCACCCTGGTCAATACCATGACCAATACCACCATGGACCGCGCCGGGGTGATGGAAAAATTCGGCGTGCCGCCCGAGCGCATCGTCGACTACCTCACCCTGGTCGGCGACACGGTGGACAACGTGCCCGGCGTACCCAAGTGCGGCCCCAAGACCGCGGCGAAATGGCTGGCCGAATACGGCTCGCTGGACGGCGTGATCGCGAACGCGGCCCAGGTCGGCGGCAAGATCGGCGAAAGCCTGCGCGAAGCGCTGCCGCAGCTGCCGCTGTCGCGCGAACTGGTGACGATCAAGACCGACGTGGCGCTGGACCTCGGCCCCGCCGACCTCGCGCAACGCACGCCCGATACCGAAACGCTGCGCGAGCTGTACACGCGCTACGAGTTCAAGGCGGCGCTGAAGGAACTCGAAGAGCCGGGACTCGGGACCCGGGACTCCGTGAAGCCGGGACTCGGGACTCGGGACTCGGGACTCGGGAAAAGCCAAGACCAAAGTCAAAGCCGAAGCCAAGGCGCGGAGTCCACGCCCGCCACGGACCGCTCTGCCGAGTCCCGAGTCTCGAGTCCCGAGTCCCGCTACGAGTTGGTCACCACGCAAGCGCAACTCGACGCCTGGCTGGAAAAACTCCGTACCGCCCCGCTGATCGCCTTCGATACCGAAACCACGGCGCTCGATCCGATGCAGGCCGATATCGTGGGCCTCAGCCTCGCAGTGGAACCGGGCCAGGCCTGCTACGTCCCGCTGGCGCACGACTACCCCGGCGCTCCCGCGCAGCTGTCGCGCGACGCGGTGCTCGCCGCGCTCAAGCCCATCTTCGAGGACGCGAGCCGGCCCAAGCTGGGCCAGCACGCGAAGTACGACATCAACATCCTGTCGCACTACGGCATCCGGGTGGCGGGCGTCGCCCACGACACCATGCTGGAATCCTACGTGTGGAACGCCACCGCCACGCGCCACGACATGGATTCGCTGGCGAAGCGCTACCTCGGCTACGACACCGTGAAGTACGAGGAGGTGGCCGGCAAGGGCGCGAAGCAGATCCCGTTCTCGCAGGTGGACCTGGACACCGCCTGCCGCTACGCCGCCGAGGACGCCGACGTCACCCTGCGCCTGCACCACGCGCTGTGGCCGCAGCTGGAAAGCGTGCCCAGCCTGCGTTCGGTGTACGAGAACATCGAGATCCCGCTGGTGCCCGTGCTGGCTGGCATGGAGCAGCGCGGCGTGCTGATCGACGTGGACGAGCTGCGCCGGCAAAGCCAGCAGCTCGGCAAGCGCATGCTGGAACTGCAGCAGCAGGCGTACACGGAAGCCGGGCGCGAATTCAACCTCGACTCGCCCAAGCAGCTGCAGGCGATCCTGTTCGACGAACTGGGCCTGCCCGCGAAACTCAAGACGCCCACCGGCCAGCCCTCGACGAACGAGGAGGCGCTGGAAGCGATCGCCGACGCGCATGCGCTGCCGAAGCTGATCCTCGACTACCGCGGTCTCGCCAAGCTGCGCTCCACCTATACCGACAAGCTGGCCGGCACGGTGAACCCCCGCACCGGCCGCGTGCACACCAGCTACCACCAGGGCGCGGTGGCCACCGGGCGCATCTCCTCCACCGACCCGAACCTGCAGAACATCCCGGTACGCACCGAGGAAGGCCGGCGCATCCGCCAGGCCTTCATCGCGCCGCCGGGATGGAAGGTGATGGCAGCGGACTACTCGCAGATCGAGCTGCGCATCATGGCCCACCTCTCCGGCGACGAGGGCCTGCTGAAGGCCTTCCACGAAGGCGGCGACGTGCACCGCGCCACCGCCGCCGAAGTGTTCGGCCTCAAGCCCGAGGAAGTGAGCGCGAACCAGCGCCGCGCCGCCAAGGCGATCAACTTCGGCCTGATGTACGGCATGAGCGCGTTCGGCCTCGCCCGCCAGCTCGGCATCGACCGCGGCGAGGCCGGCGACTACATCGCGCGCTATTTCGCCCGCTACCCCGGCGTGCACGCCTTCATGGAAGCCACCCGCGAACGGGCGCACCGCGACGGCTACGTGGAAACGATCTTCGGCCGCCGCCTGTACCTGGAGAACCTGCAGTCGCGCAACCAGGCCCATCGCGCCGGCGCCGAGCGCGCCGCGGTGAACGCGCCGATGCAGGGCAGCGCCGCCGACATCATCAAGCGCGCGATGATCGCCGTGGCCGCCTGGCTCAAGAGCCGCGACGACGACGCCCACATGCTGATGCAGGTACACGACGAACTGGTGTTCGAGGTGCGCGCCGACGCGGTGGACGCAGTGCGCGAAGGCGTGCGCGAACGCATGCAGGGCGCCGCGGAACTGGCCGTGCCGCTGATCGTCGACGTGGGCGTGGGCGCGAACTGGGACGAGGCGCATTGAGCCCCTTCAACGCCCCGAGCAGACTCGAAGCCCTTCCCCCTCTCCCCCGGGCTTGCCCGGGGGAGAGGGCCGGGGTGAGGGGGCTGCCGTTGCTTTTCCGTGAAATGAACCGATCCTGACTTTTTTTCGCGCCGCTTGTAGAACTTTTCCGGATTCGCGCGTTCTCACTCATCGGATGCACGCAACGGCATCCACGGCTGCTCACCTCCCTGGACAGCCACCCGGACGCGGAACCTCTCCCCTGGGTTTCCGCCTCCCCGGCCCCGAAGGCGCCCCCTAGCCTTCGGGGCCATTTTTTTGTGCGGTTCATCTGTGCGCTCGTCCACGAGCGCGAAGATCAAACGGGCGGCCATCCATGGCCGCACTGTTCAATCGGCGCGCCATGACGCTGCAGGGCGGGTGCGGCGGCCTCAGCCGCCGTCGTTGTCGGATGCCTCGACGGCCGTGGATTTGGCGGACACGTAGGCAAACACGTTCGGGTCCGTGCACACGCCCAGCACGGTAGCGGACTCGCAGCCCGGCGCCAGCACGTAGGCGTGCCCCATGTTCGCGTCGATGTACAGCGATTCGCCCACCCCGAGCACGACTGGCGCATAGAACTCGCAGTGGACCTCGACCCGGCCACTGAGCACGTAGAACCATTCCTCGCCGGCGTGGCGCGCCATCGGACCGAACTCCTCGATGCTCCGGGCCAGCACCTCGGTCACGGTCGGGACCATCGCCTTGCGCCGCAGATCGTGGTTGAGGAAGCGGTGTTCGTAGGTGCGCGTGCGCACGGCCACCGCGTCGCCGGCATGGCCGATGCTCCGGCGCGCGGTGACCGCGGCCGGCATCTGCGCGGGTTCCGTGGGCGAGAACAGTTCGAACACGCCGATGCCCAGGCGTTCGCACAACTGTGCCAGCCGATCGTAGCCCAGCGTGAGCTGCCCGTTCTCGACCTTGGACAGGGTCGACAAGGGGATGTCCAGACATTGGCTCATCTCGCGCAGCGTCCACTGCCGCTCCGTCCGGAGCTTGCGCAGGGCGTGGCCGAGGTTGGGCGTTTGCGAGGTCGTGGTCATGACGGCGGACGGGCAGCGGCGGCGCTGTTTCGGATGGGAGAAATATTTGCACGGGCCGCGCGGGCAAGCAGCGGAGGCCCCGCGGCCCGCGGGGCTGTCGACAGGATTATGGCGCAAGGCGCAAGGCTCGGTCCTCGCCGGAACGAGCCCGTTCCAACCGATCGGCGAGCAACAAGCCGTTCATTTTCGGCGCGTTTCAAACAACGTGTTGGATAAATTTCATGAACTTGCGCAACAACATTGCGTTGAATCGACTGCAGCAGACCGCAACGAAGTTTTTTCCGCACCCCCACTATTTCTTATTGACAAGCCGGTCATCCTCCCTTCATCTTTCTGATTCGAGAAATTTCATCGAATTTTCTCTGAACTGACGCATTCGGCCGCTTAGGGGAAGGGGCGACGCGCTCCGGCCGCTTTTCTCTCCAGGGAAACCTGGATCATTCAATGGGGATCACATGAGCACAACGAAGTACGTGGGTGGGTCGAGCATGTCCCACCAGACGCGTGACATCGAGGTCGCGCCCGTCACCCGCGCGGTGCGCGCAGCGCTGGCGATCTCGGTCGCGGCGCTGGCGCTGGGCGGCCCGGCAGTGGCCGGCACGGCGCCGAACAACGCTCCCGCCCAGGTGGCGACGCAATCGGGCGCGCTCACCGGGCTCGACGCCTACCCCGTCGACCTGACCCTGGTCCAGTCCGGCGGCATCCCCAGCAGCGTGATCGCGAGCCCGATCACGACCCTCAATATGGTCCAGTCCGGCGACATCACCTACACCAACGCGGGCACGATTGCGGTGTCCACCACCGGTGCCTACAACGCCAACGCCATCTACGCCGAATCGACCGACGGCGGCAACGTCAGCGTCGACAACCAGGCCACCGGCGTGCTGACGGCGAACGCGGAGTACGGCAACGCGATCGGCATCTTCGGCTACACCGTCGGCGGCAACGTCAGTGAACACAACGCCGGCGCGATCACGACGACCTCGACCAACGGCTTGGCGGACGGCATCTTCGCTTCGGGCGGCAAAGTGGACGTCACCACCGACGCGGGCAGCAGCATCAGCGCGACCGGCTTCAACTGGGCGGCAGGCATCGAGGCGCAGGGCGACGACCTGACCACGGTGAACAACGCCGGCGACATCACGGCCACGGCGAACGTCAGCACCGACAGCAAGGCGTTCGGCATCTACACCACCGGCGGCGCGGACGGCATCAGCGTGGCCAACAGCGGCACCATCCACGCGAGCGGCGCCTACGCCACCGGCATCTACGCCTACGACGCGACCAGCGGCCACGTCACGATCACCAACAGCGGCAACATGCAGATAGCGTCGCCGTACTTCGCCACCGGCATCCAGGTGGTCAGCGGCGGCGACGGCGCGGTGGTGACCGTGAACAACTCCGGCGACCTGTACGCGGGCGTGGGCGGCACCTATTTCAGCTCGGTCGGCATCCAGGCGGTGGCGACCGGCGCCGGCAGTTCGGTCAGCGTCGACAACAGCGGCACCGCCATTGCCTCGAACGCAGGCCAAAACGGCCGGTCGACCGGCATCCTGGCCTCGGCCACGGGCGACGCGAGCGTCGACAACAGCGGCAAGGTGATCTCGAACCATGGCGACGGCATCGAGGCGCTGGCATTCACCGGCAATGCGAGCGTGACCAACAGCGGCTACGTGGCCGCAGCCGCCACGGCGATCACGGCGGCCTCGCAGGGGGGCACGGCTACGGTGGTCAACACCGGCACCGTGCGCGCCCTGGGCGCCCAGGTCACCGGCATCCGCGCCGGCGGCGGCTATGGCGCGAGCGTGGACAACAGCGGTTCGATCCAGGTCGCTCCGGCCAAGTACGGCATGGGCGTGTACGCGAGCGCGGGCACCGGCGACGCGGCGGTGACCAACTCGGGCTCGATGACGCTGCAGGGCATGCACATCTACGGCGCGATCGGCAAAGCCAGCGTGGGCAACGTGGCGATGGCCAATTCGGGCGCGGTGACGATGCAGGCCAAGTACGGCTACGGCGTGCTGGGCATCTCCAGCCAGGGCGACGTGGCGATCAGCAACGCGGCCACGGGCACGATCGACATCAAAGGCAAGTACAACAGCGACAGCCAAATCTATCAGTCGGTCGCTGGCATCGGTGTATTCGGCAGCACGACGCAGGGCGACGTGACGATCGACAACGCCGGCAGCGTGTCGGTGGACGCCTCCGGCGGTGGCAAGAAGGCGGTCGGCGTGTTCGCCCGCTCCCGCGACGGCAGCGTGGCGGTGAACAACAGCGGCACCGTGTACGTAGCGGCGTACTACGCCGCGCAGGCGGTGGTCGCGCAGGCGACGGGCGACGCGACGGTGGACAACAGCGGCGCGATCACCGTGGTGGGGGTCGGCGGCTACGGCCACGGCCACGCGACCGGCGTGCTGGCCACCGCGACCGGCACCGCCACGATCCACAACAGCGGCACGATCACCGCGACCGCGGACTATGGCATTGCCATCGGCATCAGCACCACGCCCGACACGCTGACTGCGCAGGTGGACAACAGCGGGCAGATCAACACGTCCAGCTTCTACTACGGCATCGGCATCAAGGCCGGCGGCGGCACGGTCGGCGTGACCAACAGCGGTTCGATCGCCGTCGAGTCGAGAAGCGGCATCGGCGTCGAGGCCACGGCCGCGACCGGCAACGCCACGGTCGCCAACAGCGGCTCGATCCTCGCCAACGACGGCACCACGCACGTTTACGGCGACTATTACGGTGCCACCGCGGTTTCCGCCGCGGCAGCCTACGGCACCGCGCTGGTGAGCAACAGCGGCAGCATCACCGCGACCGCGGCGACCGGCACGGCCATCGGCGTGCAGACCATGGCCAGCACCCTGGACGCGCAGGTGGCCAATGCCGCCGGCGGCACGATCAGCGCCAGCGGCGTGCAGGCGATCGGCGTGCTCGGCGAAGGCACCACCCTGGCGGTGACCAACGCCGGCCAGATCGCCGCCGTCACCAGCGATTCCGCCGGCCAGGCGACCGGCGTGTGGGCGAAGTCCAGCGGCGACGCGACGATCGGCAACAGCGGTTCGATCGCCGCCACCGGCGTCGATGCCGCCACCGCGCTGGCCCTGGATGCCGGCGGCGTATCGACCCTGAACAACAGCGGCAGCATCGCCGCGACCGCGCCGTACGGCACGGCCATCGGCGTCCACAGCACGGCGGCCACGCAGGCGGCGCAGCTGACGAATGCCGCCGGCGGCACGATCGGCGCCAGCGGCGTGCAGGCGACCGGCCTGCTCGGCGAAGGCGCCGCCACCGTGACGGTGGCCAACGCCGGCCAGATCGCCGCCACCGCCGTCGATGCCGCCACCGCGCTGGCCTTGAATACCGGCGGCGCATCGACCCTGAACAACGGCGGCAGCATCGCCGCGACCGCGCCGACCGGCACGGCCATCGGCGTCCACAGCATGGCGGGCGCGCAGGCAGTGCAGCTGGCGAATGCCGCCAACGGCACGATCGGCGCCAGCGGCGTGCAGGCGACCGGCGTGCTCGGCGAAGGCGCCACCCTGACGGTGGCCAACGCCGGCCACATCACCGCCACCAGCAGCGATGCCGCCGGCCAGGCAACCGGCCTGTGGGTGAAGTCCAGCGGCGACGCCGCGATCAACAACAGCGGCTCGATCACCGCCACCGGCGTCGATACCGCCACCGCAGTGGCCCTGAACGCCGGCGGCGTGTCGACGCTGAACAACAGCGGCGTGATCCGTTCGTATGCCAGCCCGGAAGGCAGCATCGCCGTGTCCGGCGGCGACGGGGTGGAAAACATCGTCAACAGCGGCAAGATCTACGGTGCGCTGGTGCTCGGCGGCGGTGCCGACAGCTTCACCAACGCCAGCCACGGCCTGTGGGACGTGCGCAGCCACAGCACCGACTTCGGCGCCGGCAACGACGTCGTCAGCAACCAGGCCGGCGGCACCATCCGGCTCGCCGATTCGGCCATCCGCCTGGGCAGCGGCAACAACGCGTTCACCAACGCCGGCACGATCAAGGTCGTGGGCAACAGCCTGATCGACATGGGCACCGGTCCGGGCGGCGCCACGCCGGTGCCGGCGATGAACACCGCGCAGGTGCCGGCGCTGAACGCCACGCCGATGATCAACAACGGCGTGATCGACTTCCTCGACGGCGCCACCAACGATGCCCTGACCATCCACGGCGACTTCGGCGGCAACGGCACCCTGAACATCGACCTGAACCTGCGCAACGGCACCAGCGACATGCTCCGCATCGACGGCAACGTCGTCGCCGGCACGGTGCAGCACGTGAACATGCCGTTCACCGGCATCCCGACCTCGGGCGCCACGGTGCCGGCGCAGTTCGCCAGCGTGGCGGGCACCTCCACCGCCGACCAGTTCGTCGCCGGCCGGTTGACGGGCTACTCGCCCAACAACTTCGTGAACCTCGGCATCGGCATCACCAGCAAGATCGACCCCAGCAACGCCACCGCCGACGCGTTCTACGCACAGATCGCCGTCACCGGCCTGAGCGACGCCGGCACGCTGGCCGCGTCGGCCGGCCAGAGCGCGCAGAGCCTGATGGCCTCGCAGATCGGCACCTGGCGCCAGCGCATGGGCGTGGTCCCGGCCCAAGCCGGCCCGGGCGGCGTGAGCCCGTGGGTGCGTCGCTACTACGACAACCGCGACGTCAAGCTCGCGCACACGGCCAACTTCGGCAGCGGCGGCAACTTCGCCTACGAGCAGACCAACGCCGGCACCGAGCTGGGCCTGGACGTCGCGCCGATGGCCGGCATCAACCTGGGCATGATGCTGGCCGACAACAAGGCCGAGCAGCGCCTGACCGGTGCCGGCGCCGGCAGCAGCCGCATGGACGGCCACACGGTCGGCCTGTACGGCACCTTCACCTCGGCGAAGGGTTATTACGTCGACCTGTCGTATCGCACCATGGGCTTCAAGTCCAGGCTGCGTTCGCCGATGGCGAGCGAGCAGCTCCTGCTCGGCCGGGCCAACGCGCTCAACGTCGAGGCCGGCTACGACTGGACGTTCGGC
Organism: Rhodanobacter denitrificans; assembly: GCA_017848855.1. Classification (GTDB taxonomy): domain Bacteria; phylum Pseudomonadota; class Gammaproteobacteria; order Xanthomonadales; family Rhodanobacteraceae; genus Rhodanobacter_A; species Rhodanobacter_A denitrificans_B. Next base: position 77,446 of record JAFIHF010000022.1, read on the forward strand.
AACGGCCTGGTGCTGGAACCGCAGCTGCAGTACACCCGCACCACGGTCGACGGCATGGGCCCGCTGCAGGCCGTGGACAGCACCTTCCGCCTGCAGGGCTCGCGCTGGGAGACCTCGCGCATCGGCCTGGCCGCGCTGAAGCAGGTCAGCTCGGCGTACGGCTGGATCTGGACCCCGTACGGTGCGCTCAGCCTGGTGCACGTGGCCGGCAACCGCAGCACCTACGCGATCAACGACACCCTGTTCGGCAGCACCAGCAGCAACGGCGACAGCGCCATGGCGGAACTGGGCCTGGGCGTGCGTCGCAACAACCTGTCGGTGACCGCGGGCGTGAACTGGGTCAACGGTGGCGCCACGCAGGGCCAGGTGGGCGGCCAGGTGGTGCTGCGCTACGGGTTCTGACGCAAGCGACAGCCGGGGCGCCCGCGTGGCGCCCCGGTGCAGGTGCAACAGGCAACAACGACACGGCCGCGCGGGCGATCGACGCGCGGTTTACCCAAGCCCTCCATGGCGGGCTGTGACCCGGATAGAAGCAGGCCGGTCCACTGGTCGCCAGGAGCAGGAGCGATCCCCATGAACAACCAGCAGGGCAACAACGCGGACGCCGCCGGCGCCGCCGACATCCAGGAAGCCAGCGACAAGGCGCAATTGGAAACCGGGTTGGACACGGTCGGCGCCGACGCGCCGGCGCCAGCCCCCGCCGCCGCACCGCAGGCACCGCTCGACCTCACCCAGCTCAGGTGCGAGAAATCGTGCTCGCGCGGCCTCGCCGGCTGGCTGGCGAGCAACAAGCTGTCGCTGGCGATCTCCTCCTACCAGTCCGGCCGCGTGTACCTGGTCGGCAGCGACAAGCAGGGCCGGGTGTCGTTCTTCGAACGCATCTTCGAGCGCGCGATGGGCATCGTCGGCAATGCCCAGCGCATCTACCTGGGCGGGCTGTACCAGCTGTGGCGTTTCGAGAACGTACTGCGCTCCAACGAGATCATCCACGGCCAGTTCGACAAGTGCTACGTGCCGCGCAACGCGCAGACCATCGGCGACGTGGACATCCACGAGCTGGGCATCTGCAGCAACGGCAAGGTGGTGTTCGTCAACACCAAGTATTCGTGCCTGGCCGAGCTGAGCCAGACGCACAGCTTCAAGGCGATCTGGAAGCCGAAGTTCATCAGCAAGCTGGCGCCGGAAGACCGCTGCCACCTCAACGGCCTGGCGATGGTCGACGGCAAGCCCAAGTACGTCACCGCGGTGTGCAAGAGCGACGCGGTCGACGGCTGGCGCGACCGGCGCCGCGACGGTGGCGTGGTCATCGACGTGGAGACCGACGAGATCGTGTGCGAAGGCCTGTCGATGCCGCATTCGCCGCGCTGGGCGGGCGGCAAGCTGTGGGTGCTCAACGCCGGCAGCGGCCACCTGGGCTGGGTCGACTTCGCGACGAAGAAGTTCGTGCCGCTGGCCTTCGTGCCGGGCTTCGCCCGCGGCCTGTCGATCATCGGCAACATCGCCGCGGTCGGCCTGTCCAAGCCGCGCAACCAGCGTTTCGAGGGCCTGCAGCTCGACGACGAGCTGCGCCAGCGCGACGCCGAACCGTGGTGCGGCGTGCAGATCATCTCGCTCACCAACGGCGACGTGATGAACTGGATCCGCTTCGACGGCGACGTCACCGAGCTGTTCGACATCAGCTTCCTGCCCAACGTGCGCAACCCGATGATGATCGGCCTGCGCACGCCGGAGATCCGCGACCTGATCACGTTCGAATCCGAGATCGCGAAGGAGGCCGTCGCGCCATGAGCATCCGCCAGCTTTGCCTGCGGACTGCCGCCGCGGCCGGCCTGGCGCTGGCGGGGGCCGCCCTTGCGCAGACGGCGCCGCCGAAAGCGGGCCCGGCCGCACCCGCCGCGATCATGCCCGAGCCGGTGCCGCCGATGGTCGACGCCACCTTCGCCGCCTGGGACACGGACCACAACGGCGTGCTGTCGCTGCAGGAGTTCCGCGCCGGCTGGCTGCGGCTGCGCACCCGGACCGCGCGCGAGCTGCGCCTGCAACGCCAGTTCCAGGCGATGGACACCAACCACGACGGCTTCATCGACGCGGCCGAATACGCCCACCTGCTGCTGATCAAGCGCGCGGGCAAGTCGGCGCCCCCGCTGTCGGCATTCGACGCGAACAAGGACGGCAAGCTGAACTTCGCCGAATACACCGATCTGGTGAACCGCCTGGCGCCCGCGCCGCAGGTACCGGGAGGCCAGCCATGAAGCGCGAACGCCCCCCGGTGACCTTCGACATCGTGCCGGTGTGGAAGCAGGTGACGCCCGAGCTCGCGGCGGAACTGGTCGAATTCTGGATCCAGCAGCGCGCGATCGGCGATCCGGCCCGCGCACGGGCACGCGCCGGCGAAGCCGTGTGCGTCGCCCGCGACGCCGACGGCGCGATCTGCGCGGTCGCCACTGCGGTCATCCGCGTGCTGCCGCGGCTGCTGCAACCGATGTACTACTACCGCCTGTTCCTCGCCAAGAGCGTGCGCGGCCGCGCCCTGATGCCGGTGTTCTACAACCGCTGCCGCGAGGTGCTGCAGGCCTACAACGCCGCGCTGCCCACGCCCGAAAGCCTGGGCATCTTCATCGAGATCGAAAACCGCTACCTCAACAGTTACTTCAACCGCGCATGCGTGGTCGAGGCGGGCTCGGACTCGATCTTCATCGGTTACTCGCCGCGCGGCCTGCAGCTGCGGGTGACCTACTTCGAGGGCGCCAGGCTGCTGCCACCGGTGTGGCCGTCACGACCAGGGGAGGGCCGCGCCGGCACGTGATCCGGTTTCCAGCAATTCCGCCGATGGTCGGGAGGGTCATTGGCTGCATGCCGTAACCAGGGAAGTTTTGCGCCCCGGCGTATCCGGGGGAAAGCCACATCAATCGGGGACACCTCAATGCAATTCCAGTCTCGCCTGCTGACCGCCGCCATCGTTTCCGCGCTGGCCGCTTCCGCCACCGTCCATGCCGCTGCCGCCGCTGTCCAAGCCACGCCACAGCGCCTCGCCGCGGCGGCCGTCCGCGCCCAGAGCCTGCTCAACGGCCCGGCCGCCGCGAGCGTGCACCGCGCCGGTGCCGACGCTTTCGTCGCCCGCGACACCATCGTCGACGCCAACGGCACCGAGCACGTGCGTCTCGAACGCACCTACCACGGCCTGCCGGTGATCGGCGGCGACTTCGTGCTGCATACGCGCAACGGCCAGGCCCAGGCGGTCAGCCAGACGCTGAAGACCATCGCGCGCCCGAGCCTGGTGCCAACCCTCAGCCGCGATGCCGCCATCGTCGAAGCCGGCAACCAGTTCGGCCCCGACTTCGCCGGCCTGCCGACCGCGCGCCTGGTGGTGTATGCGCGCGGCGCCGCGCCGGTGCTGGCTTACGAGGTGAGCTTCAGCGGCACCAGGAAGGACCAGACGCCGACCGACATGCACTACTTCGTGGACGCCAGCAACGGCCGGATCCTCGAACACTACGACACCATCGAGACCGCGCTCCCCGGCCCGGACCAGCGCGGCTGCACCGCCCCGACCCCGGCCGTCGGCACCGGCAAGACCCTGCTGCTGGGCGACGAGACGATCAACATCGTCAAATGCGGCCTCCAGTACCAGATGGTGGACACCACCCGCGGCGGCGGCAAGACCACCAACATGGGCATGACCACGCTGGGCATGGGCACGCTGGTGACCGGCACCAGCGACATCTTCGGCACCAACCTCAACAACACCCCCTCCACCGTCGCCGCCGACGCCAACGTGGGCGTGGCCGCGACCTGGGACTACTACAAGAACGTCCACGGCCGCAACGGCATCGCCAACGACGGCCGCGGCGCGCTCAGCCGCGTCCACTTCGGCGTGTTCTACGCGAACGCGTTCTGGAACGACGCCTGCTTCTGCATGACCTTCGGCGACGGCGACGGCGGCACGCTGAACCCGCTGGTCGCGCTGGACATCGCCGGCCACGAGATGTCGCACGGCGTCATGGCGCGCACCGCCAACCTCACCTACAGCGGCGAGTCCGGCGGCCTGAACGAGGCCAACTCCGACATCTTCGGCACCATGGTCGAGTTCTACGTCAACAGCAGCAAGAACCCGCCCAACTACATGATCGGCGAGAAGGTGTACAAGGATAATCCGGACGGCACCAAGGCCCTGCGCTACATGTTCAAGCCGAGCCTGGACAAGAAGTCGCCGGACTGCTACTCCGCCGACATCGGCAACCTCGACGTGCACTTCAGCTCGGGCGTGGCCAACCACTTCTACTACCTGCTGGCCGAGGGCGCGGTGGTCCCGGACGGTTTCGGCGCGGGCACGTGGGCCAACCTGACCCCGGCCTCGCTGGTGTGCAACGGCAACACCGCGATCACCGGCATCGGCCGCGACAAGGCCGAACGGATCTGGTACCGCGCGATCACCACGTACATGACCTCCAGCACCAATTACGCCGGTGCGCGTGCGGCCACGCTGAGCGCGGCGGCCGACCTGTACGGCGGCATCGGTTCGCCGACCTACAATACCGTCGCGGCGGCGTGGTCGGCGGTCAACGTCAACTGACGCCCGCGCTGCCGCGGCCGCGCTCCGGCTGAAACCGGGCCTCGCCGCGGCGGCGATGCACGATGCCCGCAACGCAGGTTGCGGGCATTTTTGTGCGCTCGTCCGTGAGCGCGAAGATCAAACGGGCGGCCATCCATGGCCGCACTGTTGAACTTGTGCGCTCGTCCGTGAGCGCAGTACAAGGCCAGAAGGCGACCATCCGTGGCCGCACTTTCAAATAAAGCTACTGACCAGCGCCGCTATACTTCAAGCTGGCTCCCGCAACGGATGAACCCATGCGCCTCGTCCTGATCCTCGTCGGCCTCGCCCTGCTCGTCGCGGGGCTGTGGGTGGTGTTCGGCCACGCCAGCTACCGGACCACCGACACCCTGGTGCAGCTCGGTTCGGCCAAGCTCACCGCCACCCACGAGCAGGCCTTCCCGCAATGGCTGGGCATCGCCGGCATCGCGGTGGGTGCGCTGCTGGCTGCCGCAGGCCTGTTCCGCAGGCGCTGAACGCTACAATGGGTGCGATGGATGTCTCGCACCTGATCGACTCGCTCAACGACGCGCAACGCGAAGCCGTCTGCGCCCCGCCCGGCCACTACCTCGTCCTCGCCGGCGCCGGCTCCGGCAAGACCCGCGTGCTCACCCACCGCATCGGCTGGCTGATGCAGATGGAGCGCGTGCCGCCGTGGGCGATCCTCGCCGTCACCTTCACCAACAAGGCCGCCGGCGAGATGCGCGCGCGGCTGGAGTCGCTGATCCCCGGCGGCACGCAAGGCCTCACCGTGGGCACCTTCCACGGCATCGCCCACCGCCTGCTGCGCCGGCACTGGCGCGAGGCCGGCCTGCCGGAAGGCTTCCAGATCCTCGACGCCGACGACCAGCAGCGGCTGGTGAAGCGCGTGATCGCGGGGCTGGGGCTGGACGAGGCGCGCTATCCGTTCCGCCAGGCCACCTGGACGATCAACGGCTGGAAGGACGAGGGCAAGCGCCCCGACGCGATCGAACACCGCGACCATCCCGTCACCGCGACGCTGGTGCGCATCTACCGCGGCTATGAGGAAGCCTGCCAGCGCGCCGGCCTGGTCGACTTCGCCGAGCTGCTGCTGCGCGCGCACGAGCTGTGGCTGAAGAACCCGGCGGTGCTGGAGCATTACCAGAACCGCTGGCGGCACCTGCTGATCGACGAGTTCCAGGACACCAATGCGTTGCAGTACGCGTGGATCAGAGTGCTGGCCGGGCCAGATGGCCGAAATTCATGGCCCCATGAAACCGGGACTCGGGACTCCGTGAAGCCGGGACTCGGGACTCGGGACTCGGGACTCGGGAAAAGCCAAAGCACGGAGTCCGCACTCGCCACAGACCGCTCTGCCGAGTCCCGAGTCCCGAGTCCCGAGTCCCGCCAAGCAAACCCCGCACAAGTCTTCGCGGTGGGCGACGACGACCAGAGCATCTACGGCTGGCGCGGCGCGCGGGTGGAGAACATGCAGCAGTTCCTCAAGGACTTCCCCGGCGCGCGCACGATCAAGCTGGAGCAGAACTACCGCTCCACCGCCACCATCCTGAAGGCCGCGAACCAGGTGATCGCGCGCAACGGCGGCCGCCTCGGCAAGGAACTGTGGACGGCCGGCGGCGAGGGCGAGCGCATCGCGCTGTACGCCGCCTACAACGAGCAGGACGAAGCGCGCTTCGTCATCGAGCGCATCCGCGAGTACATCGCCGAGCACGGCCACGCGCGCGACTGCGCGATCCTCTACCGCTCCAACGCGCAGTCGCGCAACTTCGAGGAACAGCTCACCCAGCGCAAGCTGCCCTACCGCGTCTACGGCGGCCAGCGCTTCTTCGAGCGCGCCGAGATCAAGGACGCGCTGGCCTACCTGCGCCTCACCGCGAACCGCCACGACGACGCCTCGTTCGAGCGCGCCGTGAACACGCCCGCGCGCGGCATCGGCGAGCGCACGCTGGACGTGCTGCGCCGCCGCGCCCGCGGCGACCGCAGCTCGCTGTGGGAAGCCGCACTGGCCGAGCTCGCCGGCGGCGAACTGGCGGGCCGGGCGAAGAATGCGGTGAAGGGTTTCCTCGCGCTGATCGACGGGATGGCGCACAGCTTTGCGGGACTCGGGACTCGGGATTCCGTGAAGCCGGGACTCGGGACTCGGGACTCGGGACTCGGGAAAGGCCAGAGCCAAAGCACGGAGTCCGCACCCGCTTCGGATCGCTCTACCGAGTCCCGAGTCCCGAGTCCCGAGTCCCGGTCTTTAGAACCCGAGTCCCGGCTTCCTCTCGCCGAACAGATCGACCACGTCCTCACCCACACCGGCCTGCGCGACCACTACGAGAAGGATTCGCGCGGCAACGGCGAGGCGCGCATCGAGAACCTCGACGAGCTGGTCAACGTGGCCAGCCGCTTCGAGCGCACGCAGGAGGACATCGACGCCGGTCTCGACGAACTGTCCGCCTTCCTCTCGCACGCCGCGCTGGAAGCGGGCGAAAGCCAGGGCGAGGCCTGGGACGACTGCGTGCAGCTGATGACGCTGCACTCGGCCAAGGGGCTGGAGTTTCCGCTGGTATTCCTGGTCGGGCTGGAGGAAGGCCTGTTCCCCAGCCAGCGCAGCACCGAGGACGAAGGCCGGCTGGAAGAGGAACGCCGGCTCGCCTACGTGGGCATCACCCGCGCGCGCGAACGGCTCGTGATCAGCTACGCCGAGTCGCGCCGCATGCACGGCACCGAGATGCTGGCGCGCCCCTCGCGCTTCCTCGCCGAGATCCCCGCCGCGCTGGTCGACGAAGTGCGCCCGCGCGTGCAGGTGAGCCGTCCGCTCTACGGCGGCGCCGGCCGCCATGCCGATGGCGCCTCGCTGCAGGAAGACCTGCCGGTCAAACTCGGCCAGCGCGTCAGCCACCCCAGCTTCGGCGAAGGCGTGGTGGTCAGCGCCGAAGGCAGCGGCGCGCACACCCGGCTGCAGGTGAATTTCGAAGGTGCCGGCAGCAAGTGGCTGGTGGCGGCGTACGCCAACCTCACGCCGCTGTAACTCGTGCCGGCTCCACGCAACCGCCGGGCGGCAGATACCGGAAAACGCCCATCGTTTCCGCCGCTGCCGGCCGCGCCGGCCTGGACGGCCAAACCCGCCGGCCAGCCCTTGCCATGGCGCCGGATTGCGGGGAGGATGCTGGCAACCGCGCCTTCCTGCGCCGTAGCCGAGAGGAGGACCGCATGGATGTCGTGATCGTCGACGACCAGCCCTCCGCACGCACGATGCTGCGGCATATCGTGCAAGGCATCGGGCCGCAGCTCGTCGTGCACGACTTCGGCACTCCGCAGGCGGCGCTGGACTGGTGCGAGGACAACCGGCCCGACCTGCTGCTGCTCGACTACCGCATGCCGGAGATGGACGGGCTGGAGCTGGCCAAGGCCTTCCGCAAGCCGCTGCGCAACCGCGACGTGCCGATCGTGCTGGTCACGGTGGTGGGCGACGAGCCGGTGCGGCAGGCGGCGCTGGATGCGGGGGTGATCGATTTCCTGGTCAAGCCGGTCCACCCGCGCGAGCTGCGCGCGCGCTGCCGCAACCTGCTGCAGCTGCGCCAGCAGTCGGAGTCGATCAAGCAGCGCTCGCTGTCGCTGGAGCAGCGGCTGCTGGCCAGCATGCACGAGGTCGAAGAGCGCGAGCGCGAAACGCTGTCGCGGCTGGCGCGGGCGATCGAGCTGCGCGACGCCGGCACCAGCGCCTACCTCGAGCGCATGTCGCACATCGCCGGGCTGATCGCGGAGGGCCTCGGGCTGCCGGAGGACCAGGTGCGCACGATCGAGCTGGCGGCGCCGCTGCACGACATCGGCAAGATCGCGATCCCCGACGCGATCCTGATGAAGCCCGGCCCGCTGGACGCGGAGGAGCGCCTGCGCATGCAGCAGCATCCGCGCATCGGCTACCAGCTGCTGCAGGACAGCCAGAACCGCTTCATCCAGGCCGGCGCGCAGATCGCGCTGCGCCATCACGAGCACTGGAACGGCAAGGGCTATCCGGACGGCTTGGCCGGCGAAGAAATTCCGATCGAGGCGCGGGTGACCACCGTGGCCGACGTGCTCGATGCCTTGCTGTCGCCGCGCCCGTACAAGGAGCCGTGGAGCATCGGGCGCGCGCTCGAGTTCATCGGCTCGCAAAGCGGCGCGATGCTGGACCCGGCCTGCGTGCGCGCGCTGATGGACAACCTGCCGCAGCTGCACGACATCTGCGAACGCTATTCCCATGTTCCGCTCCATCGCGACCCGCGTTGAGCGCATGCGCGCGGCACTGGCCCGGCTGCGCCTGCGGCTGCACGGCCGCGCGGACAGCGAGCACGCGCAGGTGTTCGTGCGCATCGCGATCACCCTGCTGTTCTCCCTCTACCTCGGCTGGAAAGTCGGCTGGGGCAACGACACCCCGGCGCTGTTCTCGGCCTGGCTGATCCTGCTCGGGGAGCTGGGCCTGTCGATCGGCCTGCTGGTCGCGATCCTCGTGGCGCCGCAGCCGTCGCCGCTGCGGCGCTGGCTGGGGATGCTGGCCGACTACGCGGCGATCGGCGGGGTCATGGCCCTGCAGGGCGAGTCGGCCTCGCCGCTGTACGCGGTGTACCTGTGGGTGACGATCGGCAACGGCATGCGCTACGGGCCGAGCTACCTGTACGCCTCCACGGCGCTGGCCGCGCTGTCGTTCGCGGCGGTGATGACGTCCACGCCCTACTGGCTGCAGAACGAATACCTGGCGTGGGGCCTGCTGCTGGGCCTGGTCGCGGTGCCGCTGTACTTCGCCGCCCTGCTCAAGGCGCTGACCGCCGCGATCGAGGAAGCCCGCCGCGCGAACCTGGCCAAGAGCCGCTTCCTCGCCAACATGAGCCACGAGTTCCGCACGCCGCTGAACGGGCTGTCGGGCATGTCGGAACTGCTGGCGAGCACCCGGCTGGATGCGGAGCAGCGCGGCTACCTGGAAACCATCCAGGCCGCCAGCCGCTCGCTGCTGGCGCTGGTGGAGGACGTGCTGGACATCTCGGCGATCGAGGCCGGCAAGCTGCGGCTGAAGCAGGAAAGCTTCGACCTGAACGAGCTGCTGGAGCAGATCAACCTGATGCTGCGCCCCGAGGCGCGTTCGAAGCGGCTGGACTACGCAGTGACGATGCTGCCGGGGGTGCCGGCGCACCTGCGCGGCGACGCCCAGCACCTGCAGCAGGTGCTGGTGAACCTGCTGAGCAACGCGATCAAGTTCACCGCCTCGGGCGAAGTCCACCTGACGGTGGCGAAATCGGGCACGGCCGCGGCCGGCGCATCGCAGGTGCGCCTGCGTTTCACGGTGACGGATACCGGCATCGGCATTCCCGCCTCGGCGCGCGCAAGGCTGTTCGAGGCCTTCGAGCAGGTCGACAACAGCCTGGCCCGCAAGCACCAGGGCAGCGGGCTGGGCACCACGATCGCCAAGGGTCTGACCGAGGCCATGGGCGGATCGATCGGGTTCGAAAGCCACGAGAACGTGGGCAGCAGCTTCTGGGTCGAGCTGCCGTTCGAGCTCGCCGCCGGGTCCGTGCCCGCAGCCGGCGGCAGCGCATCGCCGGCCGCGGACCTCCGCATGGCGCCGGCGCCGCCGAGCGCGCACAACATCATCGCCTTCACCGATCCGTTCTCGCGCCATCGCGCGCGGATCAAGTCGGCACACGTCCTCGTCGCCGACGACCATGCCGCCAACCGCCTGCTGCTGCAGGGCATCTTGCAGAAGGCCGGGCACCGGGTGATGACGGTGGACGACGGCGAAGTCGCGCTCGATGCGCTGGCGGGCGGCGGCTTCGAGCTGGCGCTGCTGGACCTGCACATGCCGTCGCTGAGCGGCATCGACCTGCTGCGTCAGCTGCGCGTGCTGGAAGCGGGCTCGCGCACCCGCACCCCGGTGGTGATCATCAGCGCCGACGCCACCCCCGAAGCGGCGCAGACCTGCCGCAACGCAGGCGCGCGCGCATTCATCACCAAGCCCTTCGCCGCCGCAAGACTGCTCGATGCCATCGCGGCGATCCTGAGCGGCGGCGACGGCGAGGAACAAGCCAGCCCGCCACCGGTCGCGCATGCCTCCTCCGCGGAAGTGCTGGACCCGTCGGTGCTGGACGAACTCGCATCGCTGGGGATGGGCAAGACCTTCGAAGCCGACTTCGTCGGCCAGTGCATTGCCGACGCCAGGATGGCGCTGGCCAAGATGCGCCAGACCGGGGCGGAGGGCGACTGGGAACAGTTCCGCGACCATGCCCATGCCATGAAGGGCATCGCCGGCAATCTCGGCCTGGTGCAGTGCGCCGGCTTGAGCGGCGCGCTGATGCGGATGACCGCGTTCGAGCTGGAACGCGACTGGCGGCGCCATTGCGAAAGCCTGGCCCAGCGCCTGCACGACGGCGAACAGGCGCTGCAGGCGCGCGGGAGCTGGACACCCGCGCGCGAGGACCATCCGCAGCAGTCATGATCAGGCCTGCGCGGCAGCCGGTTCGCCGTGCCGGCGGTACTGCGCGCGCACCAGCCGCTCCATCGTCCGCAGCGACTTCTCGCCGAGCTGCAGCGCGGTATCCACCCAGACCTCGGTGATCGCCATCATCTCCTCCAGCGTCACCGGCTGCGCCAGCGCCCGCACCCGGTGCATGGCCATGCGCGCGTGCGGAATGCGGCGGTTGCCGCGGATCACCTCCTCCACCGCCTGCACGCCCTGCCCGCGCGGGGCCAGCACATCCACCAGCCCCATCTTGTACAGCTCTTCGCTGGACAAGACGTCGCCGCTCAACATCAGCTGCTCGGCCCGATGCGGCGGGATGCGCTTGCACAGGAAGGAATAGGCGCCCATCCCCGGGAACAGGTCGAACAGCACCTCCGGCAAGCCCATGCCGACGCCCTCCTCCGCCACGATGGTGTGGCAGCTCAGCGCGACCTCGAAACCGCCGCCCAGGGCATCGCCCTGCACCAGCGCGATGCTGTGCGCGCCGGCGTCGAGCCCGGCATGGAACGCGTGCACCCCGCGCACGCATTGCCGGGCATAGCCCAGCAGGGCGGGACGGTTCTGGCGGCGGATCGCCTCGCAGAAATACTCGAGGTCTCCGCCGAGGTTGAACGCATCGCAGTCCGAGGCGAGCACCATGTGGCGCAGCCCGGTTTCGCCCAGCTTGCGCTCGCGGCGTAGGCGGTCGCCCAGCACGTCCTGGTACTGCAGGATGTCGGCCACCAGTGCCGGCTTGAAGCAGGCGCGGCCGGGCGCGGCGGCCAGGTCGGCGTGCATGTGGCACCAATGCACGGAGGCGTCGGCGCTCTCGCTGACGCGCAGGGTGGAATAGCGGGGGACAGAAGCAAGCTTCTCCAGGATCGCGGTAGCCATGGTCGCTCCAGACGGGTGATGCCAGCCCGGGCCCCGTGGCCGGCGGGACACGGAGGGGTACGTCGAGAGAGAGGCCCGAAGGCCTCTATGCACCCAAACGCCTGGGAGTGCAAGGAAAAATCCGATCCCGGGAACTGCGCACTCCGGATGGGAGGGAAGCGGCAAATCCGCCATGCCTTGGCTGCCGAGACCTTCCGATGCCGAGCACGCGTTCCCCGCCGAACGGGTCCGGACTGCCCTGCTCAGCAGTCGCGGCATCCCATGCTCGGCGCACCCTCTGCCACGGCGGTACTGGCACCGATTGCATCACCGACCGGCCCGACAGCCACCCGCACCACGCCAGCCCCTCCCGGCAGTCGCCATCACGGCTGAGGCGAACCATGACGAATTGCGTCATATGTCGAAAGACGTTATGGTCTGCGCATGATCCGGAGCTTTGCAGACAAGGAAGCGCAAAAAATCTGGACCGGCACGCCGTCCCGGCGCCTGCCCATGGATATCCAGCCGGTCGCGCGCCGCAAGCTGCGCATGCTCAACAACGCCTCGACGCTTAACGATCTGCGCATTCCACCGGCCAATCGCCTCGAAGCATTGAAGGGCGACCGCAAAGGCTGGCACAGCCTGCGCATCAACGATCAGTGGCGCATCTGCTTCCACTGGACGGACGGCGATGCCCACGACGTGGAAATCGTCGATTACCACTGAAACACCGGAGTCGGCTATGAAGACCCTGCCCAACATCCACCCCGGCGAAGTATTGCTGGAGGAGTTCCTGCTGCCGCTGGGCATCAGCCAGAACGCGCTGGCCCGCGCTGCCAAGGTTCCGCCGCGCCGCATCAACGAAATCGTGCTCGGCAAGCGTGGCATCAGCGCCGATACCGCCGTGCGGCTTGCCGCCGCCCTCGGTACCAGCGAGCGCTTCTGGCTGGGTCTGCAAGCCGACTACGATCTGGAAGAAGCGCATCGGACGTTGGGCAAGGACGCTGAACGGATCGAACGGATTGCCGCCTGACGCCCCAACACAACATTCCCGCACCATTCGCCGGACAGGCTCGGATACAGCCACGCACAACTCAGATGAGTACCGACATCGCGCCGTACCCCAGCCTGGAACGGATTCTCTGGTACGAAGCCGGCGGCAAGCCGAGCGAGCGCATCTCGCTGCGACAAACCGAACTGCTCCGTCGCACGGAGCCCCTGATCGTCCTCGGCGAAGCCGGCATGGGGAAATCTCATTTGCTGCGATGGCTGGGAAGCCAGGACGACTACGCGCTCTGTAGCGCGCGACAACTGATCAACAGCCCCGCACCCGGGCGATGCCTCGGCGATGCCCACATCCTCGTCATAGATGCGCTCGATGAACTCGCCGCGCAGAAGGATGGCGATGCCGTCGATCTGGTGCTGCGCAAGCTCGGCGAACTGGATTATCCGCGATTCGTTCTCGCATGCCGAGTCGCCGACTGGCGCAGCGCCACGGGCTGCGAGGGCATCCGCGAACAATACGACGAACGTCCGACCGAGCTCCATCTGGAAGCACTAACCTGCGAAGACATCAACGCGTTCCTTGATGCACTGCTCGCACCTAGCGCATCCGAAAAAGTGGTCGCACATTTCGAGAAGCTCGGGCTAGGCGGCCTGCTCGGCAATCCGCAGACGCTCATACTCGTCGGCGACGTCGCACGAACCGGCGAGCTGCCGCAAAGCCGACACGAACTGTTCGAAAAAGCGGTCGAGCTGATGCGCCGCGAAGAAAACCCGCTACACCGCGAAACCGGTGCCGACCGGCAACCCACCGAAGCTGCGGGACTCGACGCTGCCGGCGCCGCCTTTGCCGCCTTGATACTCACGGGTCGCGAGGCGGTGGCACGCGCGGCGTATGCGGATGACATACCGCTGCAGGAGATCGCCGCGTTACCGGGCGGCGCAAGCATCCAGACCATGCTCGGCACGCGATTGTTTTGCGCCGTCAGTGCCAACCGCTTCAGCTACTGGCACCGCAGCATCGGCGAGTTCCTCGGTGCACGCTGGTTGGCCAGACAGGCAAATACGCCGCGCAAACGCAGGCGCCTGCTGGCACTCATGCGCAGCCACGGGCTCGTGCCGGCCAACCTGCGTGGCATTCATGCCATGCTGGCGCATGATCCCAACCTGGCACCGTCCATCATCGAATCCGACTCACTGGGTCTCGTCGAATACGGCGATACCGACACTCTTTCCCTGCCGCAGGCGCGTCAACTCCTCGCCGCGCTCAAGCGCGAAGCGGCAAATAACCCTCATCACCATGCGTGGCAACTGAAAACGTCGAAGGGCCTGTTCCATCCCGAATTGATCGACGAGATCCGCGCCGGGATCATTTCGCCGCAAACCCCGTTCTGGCTACGCCAGCACCTGATCCGCTCCGCGCAGGGAACCGGGGCCATTGCGGCATTGCACGACGATTTCCGGCACATGCTGACCGACGCCACTGTTCCCCTCCGGCTTCGCATGGCGCTGGTCGACACGGCGCCCGACCTGTTCGAGGACGACGCATGGCGCGAGATCATGAGCATGCAGCGCCAAGCGAGCGATGCCGATGCGACACGTCTGGCGTTGCATATCCTCGACGTGGTCGGCCATCGGCTTGTAGACGATGCCGGCATCGCCGAGCTGGTCATTGCCGATGCCACTGCCGATGAAAGAGTCATTGGCAACCTGTTCCTACTCGAACGGCACCTGCCGGCGGACCGACTCGACGGCGTACTGGATTCGCTGGCAGCGAAGGCACGCGCACTTGGCAAACCACACGAGCGACGCGGCGATCACGAGCTGACAGGCTTTACTTATGCGCTACTCGCCCGCCGACTGGAGGACGCCACCGCCACGGCGTCGCAACTGTGGGCCTGGCTGGAACCGTTCGAAGCCGATGCAGGCTATCGCAGCGACGAACGTGAGCGTGTTGCTATCCACCTCCGCGACAACGACTCGCTGAGATACGAGATTCAACGACTCGTCTTGCTGGACAACGAAGATGGCGGCAACATCTGGCAGCGTAGCTTTCACCTCGCGCGCTGTTTGCCCGCCATGGATCCGTCATCCGACGATGTCGTGGCCCTGCTGCAGTCGCTGCACGCAAGCTATCCCAACGACTCGCGCTGGCGCGAGCTGACGATGCTCCACGGACACGATGCCTCGGTGCGTGCAGCGGCCATGCCGTTCGCGACCGGCAATCTCGAATCGCTGGCTTGGCTGGACACACTGGCCAACCCACCGGAGCCCGAGTGGAAACGCGAGCATGACGAACGTGTGCGCGTACGAAATGAGGAGAAGGCGACCAAACGGGAGGCGCAACGCGCCGACTACCTTGCCCATATCGACGAAGTGCGTGCCGGGAAGTCTGGCGCCATCCTCGGCCCGGCAGAGGCCTATCTCAGACTCTTCAGGGATATCGACAAAGACTTGCCACCACACCGGCGTATCGCAACATGGCTGAGTGAGGAAGTTGCAGCAGCAGCCCATGTCGGCTTCGAGGCTTTCCTGCAGGCAATGCCGGCCGAGCAAACCGCGGCCGATATCGTCAAGGCGCTTTGCGAAGGCAAATCTCTGCGCGTAGCAAGCATCATTGTGGCCGCCCTGGCCGAGCGCGTACGCAACGACATCGGTTTGGGCGACCTGCCAGATGAATGCATGCTGGCCGGCTTTTTCGCGCTGCACGACGGCATGCTCGCGCGACAAGCCGGCCTGGATTCCCTCGAAATCGTGGTCGAATCCGAAATCAGGTGCCGCGGGCTGTACGAGCAGGCCATGCGCCAGTACTGCGAACCGCAGCTCCGCGCCGGCCGCGATTACTGCAGCGGCCTCGATGGCTTGATGGGTAGCGACGCCGATGCCGAGCTCGCGACCCGGCTGGCGCTGGACTGGCTCGATGCGTTCGAAGAGCTTTCACCCGCCATACGGCAGGCGCTGGTTTCCCGCGTTGTCCATTCGCCTGAGGCGGCGGCGCTGCATGGCTATCTGGATCGGCATGCGGAAACGACCGACGAGGCGCACCGGCTGCTGCTGGATGCCTGCGACCTGCTGGTGGACTTCGACCGCAGCAGCGCGTGGCTGGCTCAAACTACCATCGCCCCGGAGCTCCTGTGGCAGATCCGCGACCTGACCCAACACAACGAAGCACGCCGCTGGCAACACGCCGTGCTCAATGTCCAGACGATGGCATGGATCTTCGCCGCGTTCCGCACACCGTGGCCTATGGCATATCACCCGACAGGCGGTTGGTCAGGAGACCAAAATCCATGGGACGCCAGCGAGTACCTCATGTCGCTGCTGCGCCGCCTGGCTACGGATCACGGCGAGCCCGCCAGGGACGCCCTGCAAGGCTTGCTGCAAGCACCCCATGACGACTACAGCGACATGATCGCCTCGCTACTCGCAGAACAGGTCCGGATGCGCGCCGAAGCTGGCTACCTGCCACCCACGCTCCAAGCTATCGATGCGGCCCTGCGTGACACGGCGCCGGTCGACATCGACGACCTGCAGGCCGTGATGCTCGACGAGCTCGCCGTTGTCCAAGCCAAGATCGAGAGCGACGACGCCGAATCGTGGCGCGGCTTCTACGCCGGCGATACGCCCTGTGCGGAAGAACCCTGTCGCGATCATCTCCTCGGTCTACTACGCCAAGGCGGCAGCGGCCTGCGATTCGCCCCGGAAACCCATGTCGCGGCCGACAAGGAAGTGGACATCACCTGCAGCAGCGGCACCTTGCTCCTACCCATCGAGGTCAAGGGCCAATGGCACCGCGACCTCTGGCACGCCGCCGATACCCAGCTTGACCGCCTCTATGCCAGCGACTGGCGGGCGGAACGACGCGGCATCTATCTGGTGCTGTGGTTCGGTGAGAAGAAGCCACTGACCCGCCCGGATCGCGGCAAACCGATCCCACGAACCCCCGCCGAACTGCAAGAAGCCCTGACGGCAAGCAGCCAAGCCGCGCGCGACAGTCGCGTCGCCGTCGTCGTACTGGACGTGTCGCACGCGCAGATATAGGCCAAAGACCAGTGCAACCCCGGATCAGCTACCCCCGCAACCGCGGCACCCCGTGTTCGTCGCGCTCTTCCACCGCAATGGCGCTGGTGTCGATCACGCCGCGGGTCTGGCTGGGAGACTGCCGCACGGTTTCGCCGCGCGCCATGGCGAGCGCGTTGCGGTAGCAGCGTTGCGCTTCGTCGGCGTGGCATTGGCCGGCATGGGCGTCGCCCAGCGCTTCCCACGCGCCGCTGCCCGCTTGCAGCGCCAGCGCGCGTTCGAGGTATTGGCGGGCCTTGCCCCACAGTTTCGCGCGCACGCAGATGCGGCCGGTGGCGAGCAGCAGCGCGGGGTCGTTGGGGTGGTCGGCGAGCCAGCCTTCGGTGCGGCGCAGGCGGGCGTCGAGGTCGCCGCCGGCGAGCACGCCGTAGGTTTCCACCAGCTCGGACGACCACTCGCGGCGCAGCGCGGATTCGAGTTCGTCCATCGCCGGCAGCACCAGGCCGAAGCCGGCGGCGCGGCGCGCGTAAGCGTCGATCGCGACGGGGGCGCGGCGCTGGGTCTTGGGCAATTGCGACCACAGCGTGTTGAGCGCGGCGCCGTCGGGCGCGGCGTCGAGCGCGGCGACCAGCACCTTCGCTTCGAGCGCGGCGTAGCCGCGCGTGCCCAACGCGCCGCTCTTCTGCAGCGGTTCCAGTGCGGCGAGCGCGCGGCGGGTGTCGCCCGCGGCCAGCGCGGAGAGCGCCAGTTCGCGCCAGCCGCCGGGCGGCAGCGCGGCCTTGTCGGCGTCGGGCGCGAGCAGGGCCAGCGCCTCGGCGGCCTTGCCGTCGCGGCGCAGCACGCGGGCGCGCAGCACGCGCGCGGCCTGCGGCGCGGCCTGCGAGGCTTCGGCGAGGATTTCCAGCGCGCGGCCGTGTTCGCCGCGACGCGAGGCGGCCTCGGCGGAGGCCAGCAGTGCGGGGCCGCGCAGCGCGTCCAGCCGCGAGGCGCGGTTCAAGTCGCGCTCGGCGTCGCCGTGGCGGCCTTCCATCAGCGCGACCAGACCCTCGGCCAGGCGCTGCCGGCTGAGCCGGCGATGCCGCCGCGACAGCGCGCCGAACGGCCAGCGCAGCAAGCGCCACGCCGCGGTCAGCACGGCCCAGGCGACGAGCAGGATGACCACCGCCGCGACCACCGTGGTCTGCACCTGCCAGCCGCGCAGGCGCACCATCACGTAACCGGGGTCGACCGCCACCCAGTGCCAGCCGAACGCGGCCAGCGCGGCGGCGATCGCCAGCAGCAGGATCCAGCGCCACAGGCTCATCGCACGCCCCCCTTCGCCGGCGCGGCGGTGCTGGCCGCGGGCGCGGGGCTGTTGGACAGCGCATGCACCGCGCGCAGGTTGCGCAGTTCGGCCAGCGACGCGCCGAGCTGCACCGGCGTGTTGCGCGGCACGGCGGCGATCAGCTGCCTGATCGTGGCGCGCGCCGCGCGCACGGCGTCGGCGCCGTCATCGAACTGGCCGGCCAGCCCGGCATCGGCGCGCTGCAGCGCCGCGGCATAGGCGGCCGGGTCGTGCGCAAGCAAGGCGGCCTGCGCCTGGGCGAGATCCAGCGAAGCCAGCTCGCGCGCGAAGCGCGCATCGGCCATCGCCAGCGGCGCGCCGTTGTCGCGGCGCACGCTGACGACGCCGCCCAGCGCGCGCGTGATGCGCGACCACGCGCCGGGCGACGGCGCCGCCGCGGCCGCGGCCGTGTCCAGCGGTTTCAACGGCAGCGTGGCCAGTTCGCCGCGCAGCGCGGTGAGCTTGGCCAGCGCCTCGGCCTGGTCTTCCGGCTGGGTGGCCAGCAGCGCGTGGCGCTCCACCTCCACGCTCTGCTGCAAGGCGCCGAACGCGCCGTCGGTCACCGAGGCCAGCGTCTGCGACGCCAGCGCATAGGCGGCCGCGGCGCCCTGCGGATCGTGGAACAGTTCGTAGCGGGCCTTGCCCATGCGCAACAGCGACTCGGTTTCGTCGAGCAGGGCCGTGTCGCGCGACGACAGCGTGGTCTCGGAGAGTTTGCCCACCGCTTCTTCCAGCTGGCGCAGGCGGTCGCCGTTCGACTGCTGCGCGGCCTGCAGGCTGCGCTCGAGCTGGTCGGCGGCATCCAGCCGCTGCGCAAGGCTGGCGCTGCCGCCTTTCAGGCTGTCCAGCTTGTTCTCCAGCGCGCCGACGCGGTTGAGCAGGTCCGTCGTGCTCAGCATGGCGGCATCGACGCCGGTTTTCTGCTGCCACTGGCGCCAGCCCACGTAGCCGGCCGCGAGCAGGGCCAACAGAGCCAGCAACAAAGCCAGCGCGATGCTGCCGCCGCGCGGCGCGGGCTTCGCGGCGGGCGACGTGGAAGAGGATGCGGGATCGTGTTCGTTCATGCCCGCATGCTAACAGGCGGGCCGCGCCGCGGTCGTTGCCGACCCGTGAACCTTCAGCGACGCGACGCCGCAGCGAGCATGTGCGCAGCGAGCGCGGATTCGGCCTGCACGATGCGCGTGAAACCCGCCGCACGCGCCGCCTGCGCCAGGCGCTCGCTGCTGACCACCGCCACCGCCGCGCACAGACGCGCCCATGCCGGCGCGGGCAGCAGGCCCGCCAGGTTCTGCAGCGCCTCGGCGCTGGAGAGCAGCACGCGCGCCGAACGCGGCAGCGCCTGCAGCGCGTCGAGGTGGCGGCGATCCAGCCGCGGCGGCACGCGGCGATACACCTGCAGCTCGCGCAGCTGCGCGCCGCGCGCGGCCAGCTGTGCGCGCAGCACGCCGCGGCCGCCGGGCGCGCCGATCAGCGCCACGTGCTGGCCGCGCAGGTTCTGCGCGGCGGGCAGATCGAGCAGACCTTCGCTGTCCTGCCGCGACGGCGCCTGCGCCTCCACGCCATGTCGGCGCAGCGCCTGCGCCGTACCCTGCCCCACCGCCAGCACCGTGCTGCGGGTGCGCAGGGGCGCCAGCGCGGCGGCGAAACGCACCGCGGCGGGGCTGGTGAACACCAGCACGTCGCCGGCCAGCGCGGCGCGCAGCTGCGCGCGCATGGCCGCGTCGTCCGCCGCGCCGCGCAGCGACAGCCCCGGCAGCAAGCACGGCACGCCGCCGCTGGTGCGCACGCGGCGCGCCAGCGCGGCCGCGGTGCCGGCGGGCCGGGTGATCACCACCACCCTGCCGCGCAGCGGCTTTCCAGTCTCCGGATCGTGCATGGCCTTCCAACGGTTTGCGTGGCGATGGCGAGCGCCCGCCTGCCGATGCAGGCGGACCAGCGGAGGGTACAGGCAAACCAGGCGTGCGCGTCCCTGAGGGAGGTCCGATCAATCCGGCTTCCCGCTCGTCATTCCTGCGAGGCGCTTTTCAACAGCCGAAGGCTGGTCAAGCACACTGGTGTCCGGAATATTTCGCGGGTGATCTGCTCCCCTCTCCCTCCGGGACGGGGGCTCGCGAGAACCATTCGATTCCGCACGTTGGCTCGCCTGCGGCGGGTTTTCGCTCGGGTGCTTTCGCAAGCGACAAAGCGGTTTCGGTCGCCTGCCGGCGCCCGAGTCACTTCTCTTTGCTGGCCCACGCCACCGCAGGAGCGGTGGCGAACGGCGCAGCCGGCCCGAAGGGCGGAGGGCAGGATGCCCGGAGTCAAGAGAAGTAACCAAGAGAAATGGCCTGGTTCAATCCGCCGACCCTACAAGCCCGCTGTGTCGAGGGGATTGGACCAACGTTCGTCGACACGTCACCCTACAGCGGCCACTCCGCGACGTATCTGGAAACTGAGGAACGCAACGCTCGTCGCCCCAGCGAAAGCTGGGGCCCAGTGCCTTTGCTTTGCTCTTGCAGTGCTTTGGCTCTGGCCTTTGCTTCTGCGCGCAGGAGCGCGCTGCTTTTCCCGGGGCCCCTCGGCGACGGTGAGGCGGGGACGATCAGGCCGCGCAGCGGGCGTTGCCAGGGAGGGCAACGCCTTTTCGCGCGGGCAGGAGCCCGCTCGAAAAGCCCGGCCCCGACTCACGGACTTTCCGTCCATGGATGGACGGAAAGCGGCGCCGCGGGGTGTCGTTTCTCTTTGGTGACTTTCTCTTTGGACAAGCAAAGAGAAAGTCACTCGGGCCGCGGCAGCGGCTCGAAACCGCTTTGAATCTGGCGAAGACGGAAAGCAGAGCCCCTCTCCCGGAGAGAGAGAGGAATTCACCAACCAGCACCTTCCCGAATGCGAGTCGCTCGGCTTCGTCGTTCAAGGCGAAAGCCTGCGGTGCCTGGAGCCTGCAAACTGGAGCATCGAATATGCTGGACACCAGTGCGCTTGACCGGCCCTGCGGCCGTTGAAAAGCGCCTCGCAGGAATGACGAGCAGGTAGCCCGCGTACGCCGGGCTACTGCACCAGCGGCGAGGCGACCGCTTCCAGCTCCACCCCTTCCAGTTCGGCCTGCCCCGCCAGCACGCGCACGTACTGGCCCAGGGCCTTGCGTTCGGCGGCGGCGCGCAGCTCGCGCGCCACCCGACCGGCCACCGCCTCGAACGGCAGCTGCTCGCCGGGGATGCGCCGGTCCACCGCCACGATGTGGAAACCGTAGCGGGTGTTCACCAGCTTCGGCAGCACGCCGGTCGCGTTGCCTTCGAAGATCGCCTGCTCGAACTCGGGCACGCTGGCGCCGCGCGCGAGCTGGCCGAGCTGGCCGCCCTGCGCGCCGGAGGGACAGTTGGATTTCTCCCGCGCGCGCGCCTCGAACAGCTCCGGCTGCTCACGCAATTCCTGCAGCATCGCCTCGGCCAGCGCGCGGATCGCCGGCACCGGCGCACCGGGCGTGACCTGGAACAGGATGTGCCGCGCGTGCACCAGTTCGCCGCTGCGGTAGCGTTCGGGATGGGCGTCGTAGTAGCGGCGGCACTCCGCCGGCGTGGGCTCGGGCACCGGCACTTCGCGCGCCAGCAGCTGCTCGATCGCCTCGGCGCCGGCCTGCTCGTCGGCGTCCGCGGCCAGCAGTTGCAGTTCCCGCGCGCGCTGGCGCAGCAGTTCGTGCACCGCGGCCAGTTCGTCGCTGGGCCAGGCTTCGGTATCCACTGCCACGCCGTTGACGCGCACGCTCACGAGTGCACCGCCCGCTTGCGCGTGCGCACCAGCTGGTAGGGCCGGAACAGGTAGGCGAGGCTGCCCACGCCGCTCCAGATATGCACCATGCGGGTGAACGGCGAGACCAGGAAGATGGTGAAGCCGAGCAGGATGTGCAGCTGGTACACCCACGGCGTGCCCTGCAGGATCGCCGCGTTGTCGCCGTGGAACAGCACCACGCCCTGCACGTAGGCCACCAGCCGCTCGAACATCGCGCCGTCCATGTGCTGCGCCGACATCGGCACCGTGGCCACGCCCAGCAGCAGCTGGAACCACAGCATCACCACGATGCTGATGTCCCACTTGCGGCTGTTGCGGCGCACGCGCGGGTCGCCGATGCGGCGCCAGATCAAGAGGCTCAGGCCGATGATCGCCACCACGCCGGCCGGGCCGCCCACCGCCATCGCCAGCAGCTGGTGCTGGCCCGGGCTCATCAGCCACAGCACCAGCGACTCGGGCATCAGGAAGCCGGCGAAGTGGCCCAGCACCACCACCAGCACGCCGTAGTGGAACAGGTTGGAGCCCCAGCGCAGCGTCTGCGCGCGCAGCACCTGCGAGGAGTCGCTCTTCCACGAGTAGGGCTCGCGGTCGTAGCGGATCAGGCTGCCCAGCAGCAGCACGGCGAGGCAGATGTACGGGTAGATGCCGAACAGGAACTGGTTCCAGGCGGGGGACAGGGTCATGGCGGGCACTCCTGGACGGAAGCGGGATCGGTGGTCATGGCGCGGCCTCGGCGGGCCGCTCGAAGGCGGGGCGCTCTTCCCAGCTCGCGTCGAGATCCTCGGGCGGCGGCACCGGCGTGTGCGGGTCGAGTCCCTCCTCCCCGGCCAGCGCCAGCAAGGCGGCGGGCACCGCGGCGTAGCGGCTGCCGCGATGGGCCAGTGCGTTGCCCAGCTTGCGCAGCACGTGGGCGCACTCGCCCAGCAATTCGGGCGTCTCGGCCGGCTCGCAGCAGCTCAGGTATTCCAGCAGCACCGGCAGGTGGTCGGGCAGTTCGTGGCCGCTTTGTGCCAGCCCGATCCGCGCGTAGCGCTCGCGCAGCTCCAGCATCGCCGCGCCGCGCTCGCGGCCGTCGCCGTGCACGTGCTCGAACAGGTTGAGCGAGGTGGAGCGGCCGCGGTCGAACAGGTCGACGTAGCGCGCCTCGGCGTCGAGCTGCTCGCCCTGCCCCAGCTCGGCGGCCAGGGCCAGCAGCTCGTCGCGGCGCGCGGCGTCGAGGCCGCGCGCGGCGCGCAGGGCCTCGGCGATCTCGGGCAGCGCGGCGCGCAGTTCCTCGTCCGGGTAGGCGAGCAGCGCGGCCAGTGCGCGCAGGGTGGTGGCGTGTTCGCTCGTCATCAGGTGCCGTCGTCGATCATGCGGATGGGGATGACCTTGCGCCGGCCCATCTTGCCGCCGAACAGGCCGGCCTTGGCGTCGATGCCGTCGCAGCCGTTGCCGAAGGTGAAGCCGCAGCCGCCGCGCAGCTGGTAGGCGTTCTCGGCCTCTTCGCGGTGCGCGGTGGGGATCACGAAGCGGTCCTCGTAGTTCGCGATCGCGAGGTAGCGGTGCATGGCCTCGGCGCCGGCCTCGTCGAGGCCGACCGCAGCTAGCATGGCCGGGTCCTGCGGCGCGCCGAGCTGGCGCGCGCGGAACCAGGCGCGCATCGCCAGCATGCGCTTGAGCGCGCCGGCCACCGGCGCCTCGTTGCCGGCGGTGAGCAGGTTCGCGAGGTAGCGCACCGGGATGCGCAAGGAATCCACGTCGGGCAGGCCGTGCTCGGTGCTGTCGATCGCGCCCGCGTTCGCGTGCGCCTGGATCGGCGACAGCGGCGGCACGTACCACACCATCGGCAGGGTGCGGTATTCGGGATGCAGCGGGAACGCGATCTTCCACTCCACCGCCATCTTGTACGTGGGCGAGTTCTTCGCCGATTCGATCCACTCGGCCGACACGCCGTCGGCCAGCGCCTGGCGCTGCACTTCCGGATCGTTCGGGTCGAGGAAGACGTCGAGCTGGGCCTGGTAGAGGTCGTGCGGGTTCTCGACGGCGGCGGCCGCGCCGATGCGGTCGGCGTCGTACAGCAGCACGCCGAGGTAGCGGATGCGGCCCACGCAGGTTTCCGAGCACACGGTGGGCAGGCCGGCCTCGATGCGCGGGTAGCAGAACGTGCACTTCTCCGCCTTGCCGCTGGTCCAGTTGTAGTAGATCTTCTTGTACGGGCAGCCGGACACGCACATGCGCCAGCCGCGGCACTTGTCCTGGTCGATCAGGACGATGCCGTCCTCCTCGCGCTTGTAGATCGAGCCGGACGGGCACGAGGCCACGCAGCTGGGGTTGAGGCAGTGCTCGCACAGCCGCGGCAGGTACATCATGAAGGTGTTTTCGAACTGGCCGTAGATGTCCTTCTGCACGGCCTCGAAGTTGTAGTCGGCGCTGCGCTTGTCGAATTCGCCGCCGAGGATCTCCTCCCAGTTCGGGCCCCACTCCACCTTGTCCATGGTGCGGCCGGAGATCAGCGAGATCGGCCGCGCCACCGGCGCGGTGGGCAGTTCCGGCGCGGTCTGCAGGTTCTCGTAGTCGAAGGTGAACGGCTCGTAGTAGTCGTCGATCTGCGGCATCGCCGGGTTGGAAAACAGCTTCGCCAGCACCGCGAAGCGGCCGCCCTGCTTCGGCACCAGCTTGCCGTTCGGCTTGCGCGTCCAGCCGCCCTTCCAGCGCTCCTGGTTCTCCCAGTCCTTGGGGTAGCCGATGCCGGGCTTGGTCTCCACGTTGTTGAACCACGCGTATTCCATGCCCTTGCGCGAGGTCCACACGTTCTTGCAGGTGACCGAACAGGTGTGGCAGCCGATGCACTTGTCGAGGTTCAGCACCATCGCGATCTGTGCGCGAACTTTCATGGATCCGCTCCTCACGCCAGCTTCGTGTTGAGTTCTTCTTCGCGCGCCTGGTGCTGCACGCGGTCCATCCAGTCCACCTTGGCCAGCTTGCGCACGATCACGAACTCGTCGCGGTTGGAACCCACGGTGCCGTAGTAGTTGAAGCCCCAGCTGAGCTGCGCGTAGCCGCCCACCATGTGGGTGGGCTTGAGCACGGTGCGTGTCATCGAGTTGTGGATGCCGCCGCGCATGCCGGTGACTTCCGAGCCGGGCACGTTCACGATCTTCTCCTGCGCGTGGTACATCAGGCACATGCCTTCCTTCACGCGCTGGCTCACCACCGCGCGCGCGGTGAGCGCGCCGTTCGCGTTGAACATCTCGATCCAGTCGTTGTCGACGATGCCGGCCTGCTTCGCGTCGGTTTCGGAGAGCCACACGATCGGCCCGCCGCGCGACAGCGTGAGCATGATGAGGTTGTCGGTGTAGGTGCTGTGGATGCCCCACTTCTGGTGCGGGGTGATGAAGTTCAGCACCACCTCGGGGTGGCCGTTGCCCTTCTTGCCGACCAGCGGCGCCACCGTGCGGGTGTCGATCGGCGGGCGGTACAGCGCGAAGCCCTCGCCGAAATCGCGCAGCCAGGCGTGGTCCTGGTAGAACTGCTGGCGGCCGGAGATCGTGCGCCACGGGATCAGCTCGTTGACGTTGGTCCAGCCCGCGTTGTAGCTGACGTGCTCGCTCTCGATGCCGCTCCAGGTGGGCGAGGAGATGATCTTGCGCGGCTGCGCCTGGACGTCGCGGTAGCGGATCTTCTCGTCCTCGCGCGGCCGCGCGAGGTGGGTGTGGTCGCGGCCGGTGATCTTGGACAGCGCGGCCCAAGCCTTCACCGCCACCTCGCCGTTGGTCTCGGGCGCGAGGTAGAGGATGGTTTCGGCCGCGTCGATGTCGCTGGCGATGCGCGGCCGCCCCTTGGCCGGGCCGTCCGCCACCGTGTAGTTGAGCGCGGCCAGCCCCTGCACCTCATGCTCGGTGTTCCAGGCGATGCCCTTGCCGCCGTTGCCGAGCTTGTCCATCAGCGGGCCGAGCGCGGTGTAGCGCGCATAGGTGGCCGGGTAGTCGCGTTCCACCACCGCGATGTTCGAGGCGGTGACGCCCGGGACCAGCTCGCACTCGCCCTTCTTCCAGTCGCGCGGCTCGAACGGCTGGGCCAGTTCGGCCGGCGTGTCGTGCATGATCGGCGTGAGCACCACGTCCTTTTCCACGCCGAGCTTGCCGACGCTGAGCTCGGAGAACTTCTTCGCCACTGCCTTGAAGATCTCCCAGTCGCTCTTCGACTCGAACACCGGGTCCACCGCCGCGGAGAGCGGGTGGATGAACGGGTGCATGTCCGAGGTGTTGAGGTCGTTCTTCTCGTACCAGGAGGCGGTGGGCAGCACCACGTCCGAATACAGGCCGGAGGTGGACATGCGGAAGTCCAGCGTCACCACCAGGTCGAGCTTGCCCTCGGGCGCGGGCTCGCGCCACACCACTTCCTCGGGCTTCTCGCGCCCTTCCTCGCCCAGGTCCTTGCCTTGCAGGCCGCAACGGGTGCCGAGGAAGTGCTTGAGGAAATACTCGTGGCCCTTGCCGGAGGAGCCGAACAGGTTGGAGCGCCAGATGAACAGGTTGCGCGGGAAGTTCGCCGGGTTGTCCGGGTCTTCGCTGGCCATCGCCAGCGCGCCGGATTTCAGGCCCTCGACCACGTAGTCCCTGACCTCCTTGCCCGCGGCCGCGGCGTCGCGCACCACCTCCAGCGGGTTGCGGTTGAGCTGCGGCGCGGTGGGCGTCCAGCCCATGCGCTGGGCGCGCACGTTGCAGTCGATCAGGCTGCGGCCGTGGCGCTTCACATCGGCCAGCGGCGAGAGCAGTTCGCCCACGTCGAGCTTCTCGTAGCGCCACTGGTCGGAGTGCACGTAGAAGAACGTGGTGCCGGCCATCTGCCGCGGCGGACGCACCCAGTCCAGCGCGAAGGCCAGCGCGGTCCAGCCGGTCTGCGGGCGCAGCTTCTCCTGGCCCACGTAGTGCGACCAGCCGCCGCCGGAGACGCCCACCGTGCCGCACAGCATAAGGAAGTTGATGATGCTGCGGTAGTTCATGTCCTGGTGGTACCAGTGGTTCATGCCCGCGCCGATGATCACCATCGAGCGGCCGCGGGTCTTCTCCGCGTTGTCGGCGAAACCGCGCGCCACCGCGATCGCGTGCTTCGCGGGCACGCCGGTGATCGCCTCCTGCCAGGCCGGGGTGTAGGCCAGGTTGTCCTCGTAGCCCTTGGCGCAATCGCCGCCCAGGCCGCGATCCACGCCGTAGTGCGCGCACAGCAGGTCGAACGCGGTGGCCACCATCACCTCGCCGTCTTTCGTGGCGAGCTTGCGCGCCGGCACGTTGCGCAGCAGCACGTCGCCGCCCTGCGCGTTGTGCGGGAAATTGGGATGCTCGGTGCCGCCGAAGTACGGGAAGGCCACCGCGCAGACCTCGTCGCGGCGGTCGATCTGGGTCAGCGCGAGGTGGATCTCGCGGCCGTCGCCGGTCTTCTGCTCCAGGTTCCACTTGCCGTGGTCTGGGCTGTCCTGGCCCGGCCAGCGGAAGCCGATCGAGCCCTGCGGCACCACCGGCGCGCCGTCGGCATCGAAGCCCACGGTCTTCCACTCGGCGTGGCCGGGGCTGCCCAGCGCGCCGTCGAAATCGCTGGCGCGCAGGTAGCGGTCGGGTACCCAGCGCGCGCCGTCCTTGCGCAGCGTCACCAGCAGCGGCAGGTCGGTGTAGCGGCGGCAGTAGTCCTGGAAGTACTCGACATGGCGGTCGACGAAGAACTCCTTGAGGATCACGTGGCCGATCGCCATCGCCAGCGCGGCATCGGTGCCCTGCTTCGGATGCAGCCACAGGTCGGAGAGCTTGGCGACCTCGGAATAGTCCGGCGTCACCGCGACGATCTGGGTGCCGTTGTAGCGCGCCTCGACGAAGAAGTGCGCGTCGGGCGTGCGCGTCTGCGGCACGTTCGAGCCCCAGGCGACGATGTAGCCGGAGTTGTACCAGTCGGCCGACTCGGGCACGTCGGTCTGCTCGCCCCAGGTCTGCGGGCTGGAGGGCGGCAGGTCGCAGTACCAGTCGTAGAACGACAGCAGGGTGCCGCCGATCAGGCTGAGGTAGCGCGCGCCGGAGGCGTAGGACACCATCGACATCGCCGGGATCGGCGAGAAGCCCACCACCCGGTCCGGCCCCTGCGTCTTCACCGTGTGCACGTTCGCGGCGGCGACCAGCTCCAGCGCCTCGTCCCACTTCACGCGCACGAAGCCGCCGAGGCCGCGGCTGGCCTTGTAGTCCTTCATCGCCGGGTCGGCCATCAGCGCGGCCCACGCCTCCACCGGCGCCATGATCTGGCGCAGCTTGCGCCAGTGCTTGAGCAGCCGGCCGCGGATCATCGGGTACTTCAGCCGGTTCGCGCTGTACAGGTACCAGGAATACGAGGCGCCGCGCGAGCAGCCGCGCGGCTCGTGGTTGGGCATGCCCGGGCGGGTGCGCGGGTAGTCGGTGTACTGGGTTTCCCAGGTCACCACGCCCTGCTTGACGTGGATCTTCCAGCTGCACGAGCCGGTGCAGTTCACGCCGTGGGTGGAACGCACCACCTTGTCGTGCGACCAGCGGTTGCGGTAGCCGTCCTCCCACTGCCGCGCCTCGCTGCGCACCTCGCCCCAGCCTTCGGAGAACGATACGCGCGGACGGGAGAAGTAGCGCAGGCGTTCCAGGAAATGACCCATGGCGGCAACCTCGGCTCAGGTTCGGATTTTGGAAGAAGCATCGACGCGACCGTGGAAATCCACCTGCCGCACTTCGGTGAAGAAGATCAGGATCAGCGCCACGATCACCACGCCGTACAGCAGCATGAAGGCGCTGGAACGGATGCCCAGCCAGTCCAGCAGCGCGCCCCAGATGATCGGCAGCAGGAAGCCGCCGAGGCCGCCGGCCAGGCCCACGATGCCGGTGACCACGCCCAGGTTGTCGGCGAAATCGTCGCCCAGGTACTTGAAGGTGGAGGCCATGCCGAAGGCCAGCGACACACCCAGCACGAACAGCAGCGGCACGAACAGCCACAGGCCCAGGCCGATGTCGAAGCTGGCCGGGCCGCGGATGGTGTGCACGGTCAGCTGGGTCTGCGGGTAGGAGAGCAGGAACAGCATCACCGAGGCCACCCACAGCACCCACCAGGTGGTGGCGTGCGCGCCGAACCGGTCGGACAGCGCGCCGCCCAGCGCGCGCAGCACGCCGGCCGGCAGCGAGAAGCAGGCGGCCAGCGCCGCCGCCGTGCCGATCGCCACGCCGTATTCGCCGATGAAGTACTGCGGCATCCACAGCGACAGCGCGGTGAAGCCGCCGAAGGTCAGCGAGTAGTACTGGCAGTATTTCCACACCCGCGGATCGCGCAGCACGCGCAGCTGCGCGCCCATGCCCGGCGCCTTGCCGCCCTTGCCCACGCCGGGGTCGGGCGCCGACAGCAGCCAGAACAGCGCGGCGGTGACCAGCAGCGCCACCGCGTAGACGTGCGGCACCGCACGCCAGCCGTAGTGGCTCACCAGCGCCGGCGCCACGAACAGGTTCAGCGCCGCGCCCGAAGTGCCGGCGCCGAACACGCCCATCGCGAAGCCGCGCCGCGAGGCGGGGAAGAAGCGCGCCACGTAGGGCGTGCCCACCGCGAACGAGGCGCCCACCGAGCCCAGCACCAGGCCCACCAGCAGGAACTGCCACAACTGGCCGGCGTAGCCCACCAGCCAGACCGGCACGGCCGCGGCCAGCAGCAGGATCGTCATCACGATGCGGCCGCCGAAACGGTCGGTCCAGATGCCCAGCGGCAGGCGCAGGATCGCGCCGGTGAGCACCGGCGTGGCGGTGAGCAGGCCGAACTCGGTGGCGTTCAGCCCCAGCTCCTTGCGGATCGGGATGCCGATCACGCCGAACATCATCCACACCGCGAAGCACACCACGAACGCGAACGTGCTCGCGAACAACACCCGGTAGGCGACACCCATGGCGCGGGCCTCCACTGGCTGGCGGGTCGACTGTCGACACGGTCGGCGGCCACCCTACAGGGATGCGGTGCTCCGAATCCTTGTCCCCGATCAAGTGCGGAGCATCTTCCCCCGCGCCGCGTTCCGAAACGACCTCGCCCACCATTGCCGACGCCACGTAAAATCGAAGTGACGGCGAAGTCTCAGGCCGGCCAGCAGCGGATCGCCGCCGGCGGCAGGCTTAAACGCACGGTCGCCGCCGCATCGCTGGATGGCAGCCCGGCCCACAGCCGCGCCTGCCCGCAGCGCAGGCCCAGATAGCGGCCGTGCGCACTCGACTGCCGCAGTTCCACGCTGGCCTCGATGGCGTCGGCTGGCGCGGCGCCCGCGTCGTGCAACACCACCGCTTCGGGCGCGATATGCCAGTCCACGCGCGCGCCGTCGGGCAGCGGCGTGCGCACCGGCAGCGACACGCCCGCCTCCAGCCATAGCAGATGCTGCGCATCCGCCGCTCCCTCCAGCTTTCCGCGGAACACGTTGCGCAGACCCAGCAACCGCGCCACCGCGGCGCTGGCCGGTTGCGCATGCACCTCGGCCGGCGTGCCCGCCTGCACGATGCGGCGCTGGTGCAGCAGCACCAGCCGATCCGCCACCGCGGCCAGCGCGGGGTCGTGGCTCACCGCCAGCGCGGGGATGCCGGCCGCGTGCACTTCGGCGATCAGTTCGGCCAGCACGTCGTCGCGGGTGACGGGATCGAGCGCCGAGGTGGGTTCGTCCAGCAGCAGCAGCTGCGGCTTGCGCGCCAGCGCGCGGGCCAGCGCCACGCGCTGCTGCTGGCCGCCGGAGAGCTGTGCGGGCAGGCGCTCGGCCAGTTCGGCCAGCCCCACGCGTTCCAGCCATTGCAGCGCCTCGTCGCGGCGGCGCGGGCCGGCCAGCGCAAAGGCCACGTTCTGCCACGCGTTCAAGTGCGGGAACAGCGCATGCCCCTGCGGCAGGTAGCCCACCGCGCGATGCTGCGGCGGCAGGCCGTCGAACGGTTCGCCCTGCGCGGGGATCAGGCCGGCGATGGCGCGCAAGAGCAGCGACTTGCCCTCGCCGCTCGCGCCCAAGAGCACGGTGAAGCCTTCCACGTCGAAACCCGCGGCGAGCGCGATGGGCCGTGCGATGCGGTAGTCCACGCGCATCAGGCCAGCCTCCGGCGCACCGCCAGCCCCAGCGCGAGCGGCAGCGGCAAGGCGACCAGGAAGAACACCCACAGCAGCGGATACACGGCGGCGAGGCCGATGTCCTGCAGGTTCGTCCACAGCTTCACCGGGATGCCCTGCGGGTAATAGGCCACGATCAGCACCACGCCGAACTCGCCCAGCGCGCGCACCCAGGCCAGCGCCACCGCGGCGGCGAGGCCCAGCTTCGCCAGCGGCAGGCTGACCCGGAAGAAGCAGCGCGCGGGCGAGTGGCCCAGCGTCAGCGCGATCTGCTCCAGCTCGCGCGGCACGCCCTCGAACGCGGCGCGCGCGGCCAGCACGTAGTACGGCAGCGCGGCGTAGAACTGCGCCATCACGAAGGCCGGCGCGGAGTTGGTGAGCGCCAGCCCCGCGCGCTCCAGCAGGCTGCCGGCCGGGCCGTAGGGGCCGTACATGGTGGCGAGCAGCAGGCCCATCGCCAGCGGCGGCGTGAGCAGGGCCAGCAGCAGCAGCGCGTCGATCAGCCATTGCCCGCGCACGCGATGGCGCGCCAGCCACCACGCCAGCGGCGTGCCCAGCGCCACGATCAGGCCCAGCGCGACGAGGCTCAGGCCCAGCGACACCGCCACCGCACCGCCGTCGCCGTGGGCGAAGCCGAAGTGCCGCCAGTCGGTGGCCAGCACCAGCCCCGCAAACGGCGCGGCCAGCAGCAGCAGGGCGAACGCGGCGAGGCCGGCGACGAGGCGCGGACGACTCACAGCGCCTCGCCGTGCGGCGGGTCGTAGCCGCGTTCGCGCAGCGCCTGCTGGCCCGCCGCGCCCTGCAGCAACTCCACGAACGCGCGCCCCAGCGCCGGCTTTGCCGCGTTCGCCGGTACCGCGGCGTAGAACACCAGCGGCTGCGCCTCCACTTTCTTGCCGCCGGGCAGGACGAAGCCGGCTTTCGCGTACCAGTCCGCCTGCATCGCCGGCTGCGCGAGGTCGATCTCGGCGGGCAGGGCTATGGTGGGCAAGTGATGCGAGAACGCCGCGCTGGCGTAGCCGAGGGTGGCGTCGATCTGGCCCGCCTCCAGCCGCGACATCAGCGAGGTTTCGGCAAATATCTGCTTGGGGTTTTGCGGCTCGCCCGCGATCTCCTCCAGCAGCTTCGGCTGGCGGTAGTAGCGCGCCGCGAGTTGCAGGGTGAGCAGCGCGTTCGCGCCCTGCGGATCGACGGCGGGATCGGTGCGGCCCAGGCGCAGGCCCGGTTCGCGCAGCACGTCGTACCACGCCTTCCTGCCCGCGGCAGCGGCCTTGAAGTCGGCGGCGAAACGGCTCTTCGGGCTGTAGACCACCACCATGCGCGTGCTGGCCACCGGCACGGCCTGCGTTATGAGGCCCGCCTTTTTCAGCACCTGCATCGGCCCCGGCGTGATGGCGACGAAGGCGTCGGCGACGAGCTGCTTGCCGGCGATCAGCCGCGCCAGCGCATACGAGCCCTGGCCGATGCCTTGGTACTGCGCGCCATGTGCCTTGGCGAAGGCGGGGCCGAGGTCACGATCCATCACCACGCCCATCGAACCGGCGTAGGCCACGCGCACGACGGGCGTGTCGGCGGCCTGGGCGACAAAGGCACACAACAGCAGGGCAAGCGCGACCAGCAAGCGGCAAGGCTTCAAGCCGCTGCAGGAGCGCACCCTGTGCGCGACGAGGCCCTTCGCGAAGGGCGACCATCGCGCACAGGGTGCGCTCCTACCGGTAAACCGCGGCATGCTCATGCCCTGCCCTTCTTGATGCGGCGCGCGCTGTCGCGCACGTCCACGTCGAAGGTCAGGTCGAGGCCCGCCAGCGCGAACTCCAGCCCGTCGCGGCTGGGCAGGCGCGCGGCCAGCGCGCGCACGTCTTCGCCGGCCAGCGCCACGCGCCAGCCGTCGTCCGCCCGCTGCCAGCCATGCGCGGCGGCAAGCACCACCTGCTGGCGCTCGAGGCGGCCATCGGGCCAGCGCGTGGCGTTCTCCACCACCTCGCCGGCCAGCAGCCGCGCCAGCTCGGCCTCGTCGATGCGCAGGCGCAGCGACTGTTGCTGTTGTTGCACTCTCATCGGGCCACCTCGTTCCAGCGTTCGGGCGTATTGCAGTCCACCAGTTGCGCCGCCTCCTCGTGCGACAAGGCGAGTTCCTCGCCATCCAGCGCCGCCTGCAGGGCACGCAGCGAACGCGCGCGCGGCTCGGCGGCCTGCGCCAGCGCCTGCAGCGATGCGCGGCTGGCGGCATCCAGGCGCAGGCGCCACGGCAGCACGTGGCCGGCGAAACACAGGCTGCGCGCCTCCGGGCTCTCCTCGCACAGGCGCCGCAGCAGCGCGCCGGAAAGCCGCGGCATGTCCACCGGGATCACCAGCAGCTCGGCCTCGCCCGCCACGCCCGCCGCCACGCTGGCGAGGCCACTCACCGGGCCGAGCTGCGGCGTCAGGTCGGCCACGCCGTGGTAGTCGGGGCGCGGGCCGCTCACGCGCAGCTCGTCCACGCCGGCCGCGCGCAACGTGTCGAGCTGATGTTCGATCAGCGGCCGGCCATGCCAGTCCAGCAGCGCCTTGTCGCGGCCCATGCGGCTGGACTGGCCGCCGGCCAGCAGCACGCCGATGCAGGGGCGCTGCTCAGTGACCGTGGCCATGGGCGGCGTGGGTGTGGGCGCGGTCTTCCTCGCACAGCGAGCAGCCTTCGCTCCAGGCGCTGTCGCCGTCCACGTAGTGCTCCTGCTTCCAGATCGGCGCCTCGTGCTTCACCGCCTCGATGGCGAGCCGGCAAGCGCGGAACGCCTCGTCGCGATGCGGCGTGCCGGCGGCCACCACCACGGCGATGTCGCCGATCGCGAGCCGGCCCTTGGCGTGCGCGATCCACAGCTTCAGCGGCGCGCCCACTTCCATCAGTGCGCGCTCGCCGATGGCGCGGAATCGGTTGAGCGCCAGCGGCACGAACAGGTCGTAGCTGATGCCGGTGACGCTGCGCCCCACGTTGTGGTCGCGCACGCGGCCGATGAAGCTGGCGATACCACCGAAGCGCGGGTCGGCCACGAACTCCAGCGCCGCGGCCACATCCAGCGCGCCCTCGCCGCGTTCCACCACCGCCACGTGCAAACCGTCCATCTCAGCCTCCACTCACCGGCGGCAGCACGGCCAGCGCCACGCCCTCGGGCACGGGCCGATGGTTGTGCAGGATTTCCTCGTCGGTGGCGAACGCGCAGCGGCGCACGAGTCCCGCGGAGACCAGCGGCGCATGCGCGGCCAGATGCGTGACCAGCAATTCGCGCAGCTCGGCGATGGTGCTGCCCGCGGGCACCTCCAGCTCCACCGCGCCGCTGGCGTCGGCCTCGCGCAATGCGCCGAACAGGGCAATCCGCGTCTTCATGCTGCGCTCCCGCCGAAATCCGGACTGTGCAGATGATCGAGGCCGTAGACCTCGACCGGTTCGCCCGCCGTGAGCGCATTCGCCTCCACGGGAATCACCGCCCACGCATTGGCCTGCGCCAACGAGCGGATGCGGTAGGACTCCTGACCTTCCAGCACCTGCGCGGCGAGACGGCCCTGCGCATCCATCGCCACGCGCGCCTTGAGGTGGAAGCGCAGGCGCGGCTTCTTCGCGTAGTCGGCGGCCAGCGGCACGCGCCACGGCACCTCGCGCGGCAGGCCCAGCAGCGCGCGCAGCGCGGGCTCGACGAAGAAGCGCAACCCTACCGCCACCGCGATGGGGTTGCCCGGCAGGCCGAAGAACAGCGTGCCGTCGGGCAGGCGCGCGAACAGCAGCGGCTTGCCGGGGCGGATCGCCAGCTTGTGGAAGATCGCCGTGGCGCCGAGCCGCGCCAGCGCCTCGGGCACGAAGTCGTAGCGGCCCATCGACACCGCGCCGGTGGAGATCACGAGACGCGCGCCGGCGGCGCGGGCGCGGGCGAACGCGGCGAGGAAGGCGTCCACCTCGTCGCCCACGGTTTCGCGATGCACCAGCTCGGCGCCCGCGCGCGGCAAGGCGACGGCGAGATACGGCCCGTTGGAATTGCGGATCTGCCCCGGCGTGAGCGCGGCGCCGGCCTCGTCCACCAGCTCGCGGCCGGTGCACAGCACCGCCACGTGCGGCCGCGCGGCCACACGCACGCGCGCCACGCCCAGCGCGGCGAGCAGCATCAGGTGATTGGGCGCGAGCAGCGTGCCGGCGGCAAGCACGGCCGCGCCCTGCGCCACGTCGGAGCCGGCGCGGCGCAGGTTGTCGCCCGCCGCCACCGCGGCCTTGAGGCGTACCC
Organism: Rhodanobacter denitrificans; assembly: GCA_017848855.1. Classification (GTDB taxonomy): domain Bacteria; phylum Pseudomonadota; class Gammaproteobacteria; order Xanthomonadales; family Rhodanobacteraceae; genus Rhodanobacter_A; species Rhodanobacter_A denitrificans_B. Next base: position 112,803 of record JAFIHF010000022.1, read on the forward strand.
GCGGCGGCGCGTCCAGGCGATCGGTCTGCTCGACGGGAATCACGCGGTCGAGGCCATCGGGCAGGCGCGCGCCGGTCATGATTTCCCAGGCGCCGTGCCGCGCGCGGCGGGCGCCGTCGCCCGCGGCCTGCTCGCCTTCGATGATCCACTCGCTGCCGGCCGGCAAGGGCTCGGCGCCGCCGGCGAGCGCGTAGCCGTCCATCGCCGAGTTGTCGAACGGCGGCAGCGCCTCGGGCGCGATCACCGCTGCGGCGAGCACGCGGCCCATCGCCTCATCCAGCGCGCAATCCTCGGCGGGCAGCGCCGCGCATTCGGCGAGGATCAGCCGCAGCGCGGCTTCGGGGTCGAGCAGCTCGTGGCTCATGCGTGGCCCTCGCCGGCGGCCATCGCCAGCGCATGCGCGAGGATGGGCGCGAGGATCTCCATGCCCTGCGCCACCGCCTTCGCGCTGCCGGGCAGCGCGATCGCGAGCATGCCGCCCACCAGCACCGCCTCGGCGCGGCTCAGCCACGCGAGCACGGTGTGCTGGCTGCTCTCGGCGCGGAACAGCTCGCCGATGCCGGGCACGCGACGGTCGGCAGCCAGCGCCAGCGCCTCGGGCGTGACGTCGCGCGGCGACAGGCCGGTGCCGCCGGTGCACAGCGCGAGGCGAATTCCCGCCGCAGCGAGTTCGCGCAGGCGCGCGGCCAGCGGCGCGGCCTCGTCGGCGCGCAGTTCGGCGGGGCCGAGCTCGGCGCCCAGCGCGCGCAGGCGTTCCACCAGCAGCGGGCCGGAAAGATCCTCGTAATCGCCACGGCTGGCGCGGTCGCTGAGCGTGACCACGGCGGCGGGCACGCCGTCGAGCCTGGGCAAGGCGCGCGGGCGATAGTGCGCGCGTTCCTCGTCGGTCATGCCGTCGGGATGGAACCACAATCCCTTCTTGCCGCCCTCCTTGAACAGCAACCGCACGTTGCCGATGGCGAGCGCAGGCTCCACCGGCTTGGTGAGGTCGTAGAGCGTGAGCAGGGCCGCGCTGGCGCCGGCCAGCGCTTCCATCTCCACCCCGGTGCGGGCGATGGCGGCGGCCTCGCAGTAGACGCGGATCGCGCGCCGCTCCGGCACCGGCACGCAGCGCAGCTCGGCGTATTCCAGCGCCAGCGGATGGCACAGCGGCATCAGTTGCGCGGCGTTTTTCGCGCCCTGCAGGCCGGCCACCTCGGCCATGCCCATGGCGTCACCCTTGGGCAGGCGGCGCTCCACGATGGCCTCGAACGCGCTGCCGGCAGCGAGCTCGCCCACCGCCACGGCGCGGCGCGCGGTGATGCGTTTGTGGCGCACGTCGGCCATGTGGAAAGACGCGCTGTTGCCGCGCTCGTGCATGGATCAACCTCCGGTGGATGCGAGATGGGGCGTGATGCCGGTGCGCCCCTGGTGCAGGAAATGGCCCTGCTCCTTGCGGCCGATCTGGCCGCCGATGGCGTGTACCAGCTCTTCGAGCTGGTCGTCGCGCGCAAGGAACCGGCGCAGCGGGATGCCGAACTCGCCGAACAGGCACAGCCGCAGGTCGCCGGTGGCGGTGACGCGCAGGCGGTTGCAGCCGGCGCAGAAGTCCTTGGAATACGGCGCGATGATACCGATGCGGCCGGCGTAGTCGGGGTGGGCGTATTCGCGCGCCGGGCCGGCATCGGGCGCGCGCGGCAACGCCTGCCAGCCCTGTTCGCGGATCGCATCCTCCAGCGTCTCGGCGCGCACGTGGTGGTCGCGGAAGAACGCGAGGTTGTCGCCGGTCTGCATCAGCTCGATGAAACGCACGCCCACCGCATGCTCGCGCAGGTAATCCAGCCAGCGCGGCAGTTCGCGGTCGTTGACGCCGCGCAGCAGCACGGCGTTGAGCTTGGTGGGCAGGCCAGCGCCCAGCGCCATCTCCACACCGTGCAGGATGTCGTCGAGGCGGTCGTGGCCGGTGATGCGCGCGAACGCCGCACGGTCGAGGCTGTCCACGCTGACGTTGATCGCGTTCAACCCCGCGTCCATCCACTCGTGCAGGCGCCTGGACAGCAGCGTGCCGTTGGTGGTCATGGCGAGTTTCTGCACGCTGGGCACGGCGGATGCGGCGCGCAGCACGTCGGCGAGGTCGCGGCGCACGCTGGGCTCGCCGCCGGTGATGCGCAGCTTGTGCATGCCCAGCTCGGCGAAGCCGCGCAGCAGGCGCGTGATTTCATCGAGCGACAGCGGGCCGGCCGTGCCCGCCTCGGCCTCGTAGCCGTGCGGCAGGCAGTAGCTGCAACGGAAGTTGCAGGCGGGAATGATCGACAGCCGCAGGTACGGAAAGCGGCGACCGTAGCGATCGGCCAGCGGGGTCATGCGTTTTCGCTCCTTTCCAATGTCGGGAGGCGAACGCGTTTCCCCGTTCGCCCGGTGATCCGGAGATCACGGACGCAGCGCCATGCTCCCGAAGGAACGAAGGCCCTGCGCCTCGGAGTTGCGGTTCCGATTGTGGCCCCGCTGCCGCGGCCTGTCGATGGCCGCTGTCGCCGCAAGAGCCAGCCCGCGTCGTCGCTCATCCTGTCGCCGCGATCCTTCGCACGACCTTTACGCAAGAAATTTCATCGTTGCCGCGCCAGGCAGCAGCGCCTATCTTCGCGGCTTGTGCGCGCCCGGGTGACTGCGACAACGGGTGCCGGGCGCGGGGCTCGTCTCTCGCCGGGTTCGAGCGGCCAGCCGCTTGCAGAACGATGCGCGAGGAGAGTGCGGGTCCGCCATGCTGGTCTTGCCGTTTGCCCGAGTGCCCGTGGCGCGAGCCCTGCGCCGTGCCCTGCCGATGGCCGCGACGCTGCTGCTCGCCGCCTGCGCGGTGGGGCCGGATTTCAGGACGCCGGCGCCGCCGGCCGTCGACCGCTACACGCCCCGCCCCGTCGCGACGACGGCGGCCACGCCGCGGCTGGCAGGCGGCGCGGCTCAACGATTCGAAACGGGCGCGGACATCCCCGGCGACTGGTGGACGCTGTTCCATTCCGCGCCGCTGAACGCCCTGATCGCGCAGGCGCTGGCACACAACCATGATTTGAAGGCCGCGCAGGCGGCGTTGCGCGTGGCGCACGAGAACAGGCTGGCGCAGCGCGGAGCGTTCCTGCCCAGCGTGTCGGCGAGTTTCTCGGCCAGCCACCAGCGCCAGTCGACCCTGCTCGCGCCGGTGCCGAACTATCCGGTGGTGCCGAGCGAGTTCCAGTACAACCTCTACACGCCGCAGCTCTCGATCTCCTACACGCCCGACGTGTTCGGCGGCGCGCGGCGCGCGTCCGAGTCGCTCCAGGCGCAGGAGCAGGCCGCGCGTTTCCAGATGATCGCGACCTGGAACACGCTGGCGTCGAACGTGGCGGTGGCGGCGATCCAGCTGGCCGCGCTGCAGGCGCAGGTCGAGGCCACGCGGCAGTCCGTGGATGTCGGCACGAAGATGCTGGAGATCCTGCGCTACCAGTACGCCAAGGGCTACGCGAGCCGGGTCGACCTCGCCGCGCAGGAAGCGCAACTGGCGCAGACCCGCGCCGCGCTGCCGCCGCTGCAGAAGCAGCTGGCGCAGCAGCGCGACCAGCTCGCGGTGCTGACCGGCCGCTTCCCCTCGCAGGCGCAAGAGCCGCGCTTCACGCTGGCCAGCCTGCACCTGCCCGAAGAGTTGCCGCTGAGCCTGCCCTCGGCCCTGGTGGAACAGCGCCCCGACATCCGCCAGGCGCAAGCCAACCTGCATGCCGCCAGCGCCGCGGTCGGCGTGGCCACCGCCGCGCGGCTGCCCAGCCTCACGCTCAGCGCCGATACCGGCAGCACCGCGCTGGAGTTCTCCAAGCTGTTCACCGGCGGCACCGGTTTCTGGGACGTGGCGGCCGGCATCACCGCGCCGATCTTCGAGGGCGGCAGCCTGCGGCACCAGCAGCGCGCGGCGAAGGCGGCCTACGACGAGGCCTCCGAGCAATACCGCGGTACCGTGCTGGTGGCGTTCCAGAACGTGGCCGACACGCTGGCCGCGCTGGAACAGGACGCGAAGGCGCTGCAGGCGGCGGCCGCCGCCGAGCAGGCCGCGAAGCTGACGCTGGATCTCACCCGGCGCCAGCTCGAGGACGGCTACGCCGGCCGGCTGCAATGGCTCACCGCCGAACAGGCCTGGCAGCAGGCACGGATCGCCCTCGTGCAGGCCCAGGCCAACCGCTACGCCGACACCGCCGCGCTGTACCAGGCGCTGGGCGGCGGCTGGTGGCACCACAACGATCTCGCCAAGCCGTGACGATGAACATGCCCTTCCCCGTTTTGTTCCGCCACGGCGCGCTCGTGCTGGCCGTGGCCGCGCTCGCCGCCTGCTCGGCCGGCGCGGACGCGCCCGCCCCCGCGGCCGGCACGCCGCACAACGTCACGCTCACCGCGGCGCAGCAGCAGAGCATCCAGCTCTACACTGTCGCGCCGTCCGCGTTCCATCGCGTGGTCGACACCACCGGCATCGTGGATTACGACCAGAACCGTGCCACCGCGGTGCTGGCGCCGTTCTCCGGCCCGGTGACCAAGGTGCTGGCGAGCCTGGGCGAGAAGGTGAAGCAGGGCCAGCCGCTGGCGACCGTGGCCTCGCCCGATTTCGCCGCGGCGCTGGACGGCTACCGCAAGGCGCTGGCGGCCGCGCGCGCCGCCGCCAAGGTGGCCGCCACCGACAGCGACCTCTACGCCCACCATGCGATCTCCGCGCGCGAGAACGCGCAGGCGCAGTCCGACGCGGTCGGCACGCAGTCCGACAGCGACGCCGCGCGGCAGGCGCTGCTGGCGCTGCACGTCGATCCGCAAGTGGTGAAGGCCGTCGAGCAAGGCCGCCCGGTGGCGAACGTGCCGGCGGTGATCCGCGCGCCGGTGGCGGGCACCGTGGTGCAGCGCGCGATCGCGCCCGGCCAGTTGCTGCAGGCGGGCAGCACGGCCTGCTTCACCGTGGCCGACCTCTCGCAGGTGTGGGTGATGGCGCAGCTGTTCGGCAGCGATCTCGCCGCGGTGCAGCCGGGCGATCGCGCCGAGGTGGAGATCGGCGGCGGCCAGACCCTGCCCGGCCAGGTCGCCAACGTGGCGCCGGAGGTCGATCCCGACACCCGCTCGGTGGCCGCTCGCGTGGTGGTGGACAACCGCGGCGGCCTGCTGAAGAAGCAGATGTACGTGCGCGTGCATATCCAGTCGGCCGCGGCGGCGAGCGGCCTGCTGGTGCCGGTGGGTGCGGTGCTGCGCGACGACGAGAACCTGCCCTTCGTCTATGTGCAGGAGGCCGACGGCAGCTACGCGCGCCGCCCGGTGACGCTGGGCGCACGCACGGGCGACCGCTACCTGATCGCCGACGGCCTCAAGGCCGGCGACAAGGTGGTGAGCGCGGGCGGCATCTTCGTGCGCTTCATCCAGACCCAATGAACGAGCTCACGCCGCCACCCGGAGCGCGCCCGGCCTCGCTCATCAACCGCGTCGTGGCGTTCGCGCTGGAGCAGCGCCTGCTGATCGTGCTGCTCACCGCGATCGTGGCCGGCGCCGGCATCTGGGCGCTGAAGCGCCTGCCGATGGATGCCTACCCCGATCTCTCGCCGCCGATGGTGGAGATCATCACGCAGTGGCCGGGCCATTCCGCCGAGGAGGTGGAGCGCCTCATCACGGTGCCGGTCGAGCTGGGCATGAACGGCATCCCGAACCTGTCGGTGAAGCGTTCGATCTCGCTGTACGGCCTCTCCGACGTCACCCTCACCTTCAACGACGGCACCGACAACTACTGGGCGCGCCAGCGCGTGTTCAATCGCCTCCCCGGCATCGCCCTGCCCGGCGGCGTGGCGCCCTCGCTGTCGCCGCTGTCCTCGCCGTCGGGGCTGATCTACCGCTACGTGCTGCAGAGCACCGACCGCTCGCCGATGGAGCTGAAGACGCTGCAGGACTGGGTGATCGCGCCGCAGTACCGCTCGGTGCCCGGCGTGGCCGACGACTCCGCCTTCGGCGGCGGCAACATGCAGTACCAGGTGCTGCTCGATCCCGCCAAGATCGCCGCGCAAGGCCTGTCGGTGGCCCAGGTGCAGGCGGCGATCGCGGCGAACAACGGCAACGCCGGCGGCGGCTTCTACACCCAGGGCGGGCAGTTCTACTACGTGCGCGGGCTGGGCCGGATCAAGACGCTGGAGGACATCGGCCACATCGTGCTGGCCGTGCACAACGGCACGCCGGTGCTGGTGCAGGACGTGGGCAAGGTGCAGATCGGCATCGCGCCGCGCCTCGGCGAGTTCGGCTACATGGGCCAGGACGACGCGGTGGAAGGCGTGATCCTGATGCTCACCGGGCAGAAGACCCAGGACGTGCTCAAGCGGGTGGAGGCGAAGACGCGGGAACTCAACGCGCACGTGCTGCCGCCGGACGTGAAGATCCACCCGTTCTACGACCTCAGCGACCTGATCGTGCAGACCACCCACGTGGTCGAACGCAACCTGCTGCTCGGCATGGCGCTGGTGGTGCTGGTGCTGATCTTCTTCCTCTACGACGTGCGCGCCGGCCTGATCGTGGCGGTGACGATACCGCTGGCGCTGCTGTTCGCCTTCGTCTGCATCCAGCTGCAGGGCGCCTCGGCCAACCTGCTCTCCATCGGCGCGGTGGATTTCGGCATCCTCGTGGATGGCGCGATCTTCATGGTCGAGAACATCTTCCGCGAACTGGCGAAGCGGCACGGCAGCGACTACGACATCCGTGACGTGATCCGCAGCGCGGCCTCGGAAGTGGATCGCCCGCTGGTCTACGCGGTGGCGGTGATCGTGGCGAGCTTCCTGCCGATCTACGTGCTCAGCGGGCCGTCCGGCACGCTGTTCAAGCCGATGGCCGACACCATGATCTTCGCCCTGGTCGGCTCGCTCTTGGTCACGCTGACCCTGCTGCCGGTACTGTGCGCGCTGTTCATGCGCAAGGGCGTGCGCGAGCGGCGCAACGCGGCGTTCGAATGGCTGCAGGCGCGCTACGCCGCGTGGCTGGACCGCTGCACCGCGCGGCGCTGGCGCACCGTGGCGATCCCCGCGATCCTGCTTGCGCTTTCGCTGCTGCTGGTGCCGCGCATCGGCGCCGAGTTCATGCCGCACCTGGACGAAGGCGCGCTGTGGGTGCGCGCCACCCTGCCCTACACCATCTCCTACGAGGAGTCGGCGCGGATCACGCCGAAGATCCGCGCGATCCTGCGCTCGTTCCCGGTGGTGACCACGGTGACCTCCGAACTGGGCCGGCCCGACGACGGCACCGACTCCACCGGCTTCTTCAACGTGGAGTTCTTCGTGGGCCTGAAGCCGTATGCCGAATGGGGCGGCCAGTACAAGGACAAGCAGGCGCTGATCGCCGCGATCGACCGCAAGCTGCAGGCCTTCCCCGGCATCGCCTTCAACTACACCCAGCCGGCCGAGGACGCGGTGGACGAGGCCGAGACCGGCCTCAAGAGCTCGCTGGCGGTGAAGGTCTACGGCCCCGACCTGAAGACGCTGCAGGACAAGGGCAAGGCGATCAAGCAGGCGATGCAGCAGGTGCGCGGCATCACCGACGTGACCCTGGTGCACGAGCTGGGCCAGCCCAACCTCGCGATCAGCATCGACCGCGCCGCGATCGCGCGCTACGGCCTCAACGTGGCCGACGTCAACGGCATGATCGAGGCCGCCATCGGCGGCGACGTGGCGACCCAGGTCGTGCAGGGCGAGAAGCAGTTCGACCTGGTGGTGCGGCTCGAACGTCCATACCGCGACAACCCGCAGGCGATCGGCGACATCCCGCTGCTCACGCCCGGCGGCCAGCAGGTGCCGCTGAAGGAACTGGCCGGGATCAAGGTGGAGAACGGCGCCTCCTTCATCTACCGCGAGGACAATTCGCGCTACATCGGCGTGCAGTTCGCGGTCAGCGGGCGCGACCTCGCCAGCACGGTGGGCGACGCGATCAAACAGGTGGCGCAGAAGGTGAAGCTGCCGCAGGGCTACCGGCTGGACTGGGGCGGCGAGTACAAGGAATACACCGCCTCGCGCGCGCAGATGAACGTGATCCTGCCGCTCACCCTGCTGGCGATCTTCGGCCTGCTGTTCGTGCTGTACGGCAACTTCAAGTTCCCGTTCATCACCGTGCTGGGCGTGCTGCTCAGCTCGCCGGTCGGCGCGATCTTCGCGCTGTGGGCCACCGGCACCGCGTTCTCGGTGTCCTCCGGCATCGGCTTCATCGTGCTGTTCGGCGTCTCGGTGCTGACCTCGGTGGTCTACATCTCCTGCGCCAACGAACTGCGCCTGGGCGGCATGGGCATCGCCGAGGCGACGCGCCAGGCCGCGATGCTGCGCCTGCGCCCGATCACGATGACCGCGCTGGTGGCCGCGCTGGGCCTGCTGCCCGCGGCGATCGCCACCGGCGTGGGCACCGATTCGCAGCGGCCGTTCGCGCTGGTGATCGTGGCCGGTATGCTCTCGCGCCTCTTGATCGGCGTGTTCCTGATGCCGGTGCTGTACGGCCTGGTGGCGCGCGCGGACGACCGCCTGCAGGTGTAGCGGCCCGCCTCAGCGCCGCGCGCGGAAAAACTCGCGCAGCATCGCCGAAGATTCCTCGGCCAGCAGCCCGCCCTGCACCTGCAGGCGATGGTTGTGGCGCGGGTCGATCAAGGTGTCGAACACGCTGCCGGCGGCGCCGGTCTTGGGGTCGGTCGCCGCGTACACCACGCGGCCGATGCGCGCGTGAATCAGCGCCATCGCGCACATCGAGCACGGCTCCAGCGTCACGTACAGCGTGGCGCCCACCACGCGGTGGTTGGCCAGCTTCTCGCCCGCCGCGCGCAGCGCCATCACCTCGGCGTGCGCGGTGGGATCGTGCAGGGTGATGTTGCGGTTCCAGCCCAGCCCCACGATCTCGCCGTGCAGCACCAGCACCGCGCCCACCGGCACCTCGTGCTCCGCGTCGCGGGCGTGCGCGGCCAGCTGCAGCGCGCGGCGCATGTGGGCTTCGTCTTCGGCGGTGAAAATCGGCTGGGCGGTCTCGGTCATGGCGCAAGCGGCAAACGATCATGCGAAAGCCGGCGGAGCGCCGGCTTTCGTGGCGGAGCATGGGGCGGTAACGCGGACCCGGCCATCTTACCCGCACGGCGGCGCCGCCAGATACCCGAGCGTCGGGAACATATCGGGCACGGGCGCCGAATCGAAGGAATGCTCCGATTTTGCTCGTCATCCCGGCGAGGCGCTTTTCAACAGCCGAAGGCTGGTCGAGCTCACTGCTGTCCGGAATATTTCGCCGGTGATCTGTTCCCCTCTCCCTCCGGGACGGGTGCTCGCGAGAACCATTCGATTCCGCACCTTGGCTCGCCTGCGACGGGTTTTCGCTCGGGTGCTTTCGCAAGTTTCAAAGCGGTTTCGGTCGCCTGCCGGCGCCCGAGTTACTTCTCTTTGCTGGCCCAAAGAGAAGTAACCAAGAGAAATGGCCTGGTTCAATCCGCCGACCCTACAAGCTCGCCATGTCGAGGGGGTTGGATCAACGTTCATCGACACGTCGCCCTACAGCGGCCACCCCGCGACGTATCTGGAAACTGAGGGGCCGAATCTTGCAGCGCATCGCTCTGCTTTGGCTTTGGCTTTGGCTTTGGCTGTTGCTTCTGCGCGCTGGGAGCGCGCTGCTTTTCCCGGGGGCCCCTCGGCGGCGGTGAGGCGGGGACGAGGAGGCCGCGCAGCGGGCGAGGCCATGGATGGACTCGCCTTTTCGCGCGGGCAGGAGCCCGCTCGAAAAGCCCGGCCCCGCCTCACGGACTTTCCGTCCATGAATGGACGGAAAGCGTCGCCGCGGGGTGTCGTTTTCTCTTGGCTACTTCTCTTTTGGACAAGCAAAAGAGAAGTAGTTCGGGCGCCGGCAGGCGCGCGAAACCGCTTTGTCGCTCGCGATAACGCAGAAGCAAGAGCCCCACCCCAACCCTCTCCCGAAGGGAGAGGAATTCACCAATCAGCACCTTCCCGAATTCGAGTCGCTCGGCTTCGTCGTTCAAAGCGAGAGCCTGCGGTACTTGGAGCCTGCAAACTGGAACATCGAATATTCCGGACACCAGTGAGCGAAAGCCGGGAGCAGTGCCTGTGGGCCGTCGCCCGCTCAGGAAAACTGCCGACGGAAGCGCGCCAGCCCGGCGCCGAACGCGAGCGCGCCGAGCAGCGTCATCGCCAGCAGCGGCGGCGCCAGTTCGGCCAGCGTCATGCCCTTGAGCAGCACGCCGAAGCCGGCGTCGATGTAGTAGTGCATCGGCGACACCGCCATCAGCGCGCGCACCGGCGGCGCCAGCGCCTCGGGCGGCGTCCACATGCCGGACAGGAACATCATCGGCGCCAGCACCATGATCGCGAGCATGCCGACCTGCGCCATGTTGCGCGCAATGGTCGCCAGCAGCAGGCCGATGCCGGAGGTGGTGAACACGTACAGCGCGCTGATCGCGTAGAACAGCGGCAGGCTGCCGCGGATCGGCACGTCGAACACGCCGCGCAGCACCACCGCGAGCGCCAGCGTGACGCCGGCCAGGATCACCAGGGTCATCGCCAGCACCTTGGGCAGCAGGATCTCCAGCGGGCGCAGCGGCGACACCAGCAGCTGCTCGATCGTGCCGCGCTCCTTCTCGCGCACCGCGGCCACCGCCGGCAGGATGATCGCGAACACGGTGACCAGCATCAGCAGCTCGGCGATGCCCATGAACCACGCCTCGTTCTGGTTCGGGTTGAACAGCGCGCGCTGGGCGTTGTCCACGCGCGGCAGGCCCGCGCCGGCACCAGCCGCGGCCAGCCGCGCGGCGCTCTGTTCGAGGTTGTAGCGGCCGACGATCTCGGCCGCGTGGCTGCCGGCGAGCAGGCCGAGCACGCTGTTGCTGCTGTCGACCAGGTACTGCACGTCGGCCGGCCGGCCGGCGCCGAGGTCGGCCTGGAAGCGCGGCGGGATCTGCATCACCACCATGCTGCGGCCGGTGTCGAGCTGCCGCTGCGCGGCGCGCGGGTCGGCCGGCGCCGGCACGCGCCGGAACTGCGGCGGCTGGAAGCGGCTGGCCAGCTCGCGCGAGGCCTGGCTCATGTCCTGGTCCATCACCGCGATGGTCGCGTTGTGCAGCGAGAAGCTCAGGCCCGAGCCGGCCAGGTAGATGTCGACCGTGAACACGTACAGCAGGAACAGGATCAGCACGCGGTCGCGCCAGAGCTGCAGCAGCTCCTTGCGCACCAGTTCGAGGCCGCGGCCGAGCACGCCGCGCCAGCCGAGCACCGGGTTCATGCGCGCGGCCTCTTGGAGAACAGCAGGTAGCCCACCGTCATCAGCAGCGCCGCGTAGGCCGCCAGCACCAGCAGGTTCGGCCACAGCACCGGCCAGCCGACGCCCTTCAGGAACGAGCCGGTGGCGACCTGCGCGTAGTACATCGCCGGCAGCAGGTGGGCGACGCCGGCGGCGGCCGGCGACAGCGATTCGATCGGGATGATCGCGCCCGAATACAGCGCGGCGGGGACCACGGTGACGATCGCCACCACCACCATCGCCGCGGTCTGCGTGCGCACCAGCACCGAGATGACCAGGCCGATGCCGGTGGTGCACGCCACGTACATCGCGGTGGCCAGCGCGAAGCACAGCGGATCGCCCTTGAACGGCGCGCCGAACAGCCAGCGCGCCAGCCCGAACAGCAGCAGCGCGTTGAACAGCGAGATGGCGACGTAGGGCAGCAGCTTGCCGACCAGGAACTCGGCCTTGCTGACGGTGGAGGCGTAGATGTTGAAGATCGAGCCGCCCTCCTTCTCGCGCACCACGCCGAGCACGGTCAGGAACGGCGGCGCGATCATCAGGATCACCATGATCAGCTTCGGCGCCATCGACCACACGCTGCGCAGCGGCTGGTTGTAGAGGTTGCGCGTCTCCAGCCGCACCGGCTGCGCCAGCGCGGCGAGGCTGCGCTCGTCGGCGCCGGTGGCGGCGCGCGCGCGCTCCAGCGCGAGGTCCGCGGAAGCCTGCGCGTTGATCGCCAGCACGTAGCCGCGCATCGTCATCGCGCGCACCGGGAAGGTGCCGTCGATCACCGTCTGCACGCGCGCGGCGCGCCCGGCGCCGAGGTCGCGGCCGAAGCCGGGCGGGATCACCAGCACCGCGCGCAGCGCGTTGGCGGCGATCAGGCGGTCGATCGCGCCTTCGTCGGCGAGGCGGCCGCGGAAGTCGAAGTAGCGCGAATCGCTGAAGCGGGCGCTGTAGTCGCGCGAGGCGGGCGTGTCGTCGTGGTCGACCACCGCGAACGGGATGTGCTCCACGTCCAGCGACAGGCCGTAGCCGAACAGCAGCATCAGCACCATCGGCACCAGCAGGCACAGCGCCATGAACAGCCGGTCGCGGCGGATCTCCAGCCACTCCTTGCGCGCGACCACCAGCGTGCGGCCGGCCTTCATCGCGCCGCCTCCCGCTCGAGTTCGAGCACGCGCTCGACGAACACGTCCTCCATGCTCAGCGGCCGGCGCTGCGGCGGCCCGGCCGCGATGCCGAGCGGCGCGAGCGCGACGGCGACGCGCGCCGCCAGCGTCGCGCCGTCCGGGTCGAGCAGGTGCACGCTGGTGCCGTACAGGCTGGCGTCGGCGAAGCCGGCGTCGCGCAGCGCCTCGACGGCCGCCTGCGGCGCGCTGGTGTCGAACGCCCACAGCGCGCCGCGGCGCGCGCCGAGCTCGGCCTTGAGCTGCTCCGGGCTGGCGTCGGCCACCACGCGCCCGGCGTACATCAGGCTGATGTGGTCGCACTGCTCGGCCTCGCTCATGTAGTGCGTGGTGATCAGCAGCGCCACGCCCTCGGCGCGCGCGAGGTGGAACAGGATGTCCCAGAAGCGGCGCCGGCCGACCGGGTCGACGCCGGAGGTCGGCTCGTCGAGGAACACCACCTCCGGCTCGTGCACCAGCGCGCAGGCCAGCGCCAGGCGCTGGCGCCGGCCCATCGGCAGGTCGCCGGCGAGCATGTCCTCGATGCCCTGGATGTCGCACAGGCGCAGCAGCTCGTGCACGCGCGCCGCGCGCCGCGCGCGCGGCACGCCGTAGATCGCGGCGAACAGGCGCAGGTTCTCGCGCACGCTCAGGTCCAGGTACAGCGAGAACGCCTGCGACATGTAGCCGATGCGGCGCTTGATCTGCCCCGGCGCGCGCAGCATGTCGGCGCCGGCCACGCTGCCGCTGCCGGCGGTGGGCGGCTGGATGCCGTTGAGCATCTTGATCACCGTGGTCTTGCCGGCGCCGTTGGCGCCGAGCAGGCCGAAGATCTCGCCCGGCTTGACCGTGAAGCTGACCTGGTCGACCGCGCGGAAATCGCCGAACTGGCGCACCAGCCCGTGCGCCTCGATCGCGTGGTAGCCGGGCGGCCAAGCGCGCCGCGCGGCCGGCGCGGACGCGGGCAGCGGTGCGGGCGCGCCGGCCGGCGCGGCGCGCGCGATGAACAGGTCTTCCAGGTCCGGCGCGGCGGTGTCGAGCGCCTCGACGGCGAGCCCGGCGAGCGCCTCGCGCACGCGCGCCTCGGCGCGGCGCGCGCGCTCGGATGCGGGTTCTTCCGGCGCGGCGTCGACCACCGTGCGCAGCCACGCGCCGCGCAGCATGGTGTCGCGGAAGTGCGCGCCGAGCCGGCGCTGCGCCTCGACCTGCTCACCGCACCTGACGCTGACCACGGTCGCCGGCAGCGCCGCCAGCAGGCCGGCCGGCGTGCCTTCGGCGAGCACGCGGCCGCCCAGCATCATCGTCGCGGTGGCGAAGCGCGCCGCCTCGTCCATGTAGGCGGTGCTGACCAGCGCGGTCAGGCCGCGCTCGTCGACCAGCCCGTCGAGGATCGCCCAGAAGTCACGCCGCGACACCGGGTCCACGCCGGTGGTCGGCTCGTCGAGGATGATCAGCTCGGGCTCGTGGATCAGCGTGCAGACGAGGCCCAGCTTCTGCTTCATGCCGCCGGAGAGGTTCTTCATCGGCCGCTCGCGGAAGCGTTCCAGCCGCGTCATCGCCAGCAGCTGCCGCTTGCGCGCGGCCAGCGCCTGCTCGTCCACGCCGCGCAAGCGCGCGAAGAAGTCGATGTTCTCCTCCACCGACAGCTCGGCGTAGAGGTTCTGGCCCAGCCCCTGCGGCATCAGGCCGATGCGCTGCTTGACGCGCTCGGCGCTGCGCTCGGAGGTCACCGCCTGGCCGAACACCTCGAGCGTGCCGCCGTCGTGCGCGAGCACGCCGGCGACGATCTTCATCAGGCTGCTCTTGCCGGCGCCGTCCGGGCCGATCAGGCCGTGCATGCGGCCGCGCCGCACCGCGAGGTCGACGCCGTCGACCGCGGTGGCGGCGCCGTAGCGCTTGACCAGGCCGCGCAGGTTCACCACGGCCGCGCCGGCGGGCGATCCATCCATCGCCGTCACCAGCGCGGCGCGCGCCACGGCACGGAGCCGTCGTAGCGGATCACCGCGTCGGCCGGGATGCCGGGCGTGAGCACGTGCTCCGGGTTCGCGTCGAGGTAGAGCTTGATGCGGTAGACCTGCTTGACGCGCTCGTCGCGGGTCTGCACCTCCTTCGGCGTGAACTCGGCGCGGCTGGCGATCGTGTCGAGCGTGGCCGCGAACGCGCGCTGCGGGAACGCATCGACGTAGACGCGCGCCGGCAGCCCGCGCTTGAGCTGGCCGATCTCGACCGCCGGCACGAACGCGGTCAGGTACAGGCGGTCGAGATCGACCAGCTCCAGCAGCGGCGCGCCGGCGGCCATCACCACGCCCGGCTCGGCGATGCGCGTGCTGACGATGCCGGCCACCGGCGCGCGCACGGCGAGGTCGCGGGCGACGCTGTCGACCTCGGCGAGGCCGGCGCGCGCGCGATCGAGCTCGGCCGCCAGCGACGCCACCTCGTCGCGCTTGCCGCCGATGCGCGCGGGCCCGAGCCGGGCGTTGGCCAGCGCGCGCTCGGCCACCGCCACGCCGGCCGCGGCCGACACGCGGTCGGCGTGGCGCGCGGCCAGCAGCAGTTCGGCTTCCTCGCGCCGGTGCCGCTCGATCGCGCCTTCCTGCTCCAGCGCGCGCATGCGCCCGACGTCGCGCAGCGCCTGGTCCTCGGCCGCCTGCGCCTTGCCGCGCAGCGCCTGCGCGTTGGCCACGCCGGCCTCGGCGCTGGCCACCGCCAGCGGCACTTCCTGCTCGCCGACCGCCAGCGCCGCCTGCGCCGCCTTCAGCCGGGCCTCGAGCGCGGCCACCGCCTGGCGCGCCTGATCCACCTTGGCGCGCACCTGGTCGTCGTCGAGCGTGGCGAGCACCTCGCCGGCCTGCACCGCCTGCCCTTCGCGCACCAGCACTTCCTGCACGCGTCCGGGGATCTTGGCCGCGGCGACGTAGCGGTCGCCCTCGATGCGGCCGTTGGCGAGGATCAGGCCGTCCGGCCAGGCGCGGTAGTGGTTCCAGGCCAGCACCGCGGCGGCCAGCAGGGCCAGCGCGGCGACGGCGCCGGCGACGAGGCGGCGGCGGGCGGATTGGGAAACGGCAACGGCGGGCATCGGGAATTCTTCCTCACAAACGGCCGAGCGCGCGGTCGAGGTCGATCTCGGCGAACGCGGCGTCGTAGCGGGCGATCTGGTAGCGGGTTTCGGCGGCGCTGTTCTCGCGCTCGGCGTCGAGCACGTCGGCGTTGGTGCCCAGGCCCTCGCGGTAGCGCGAGCGCGCCACGCGCAGGTTCTCGGCGGCGGCGCCGAGCGCGCCGCGCGCCACGCCGAGGCGATCGCGCCCGTCGCCCAGCGCCAGCCAGGCGCGGCGCACGTCCAGCTCGATCAGCGAGCGCGCTTCCGCGCCGCGTTCGCGCGCGGCCTCGGCCTGCTGCGCGTAGCGGCCGGCCTCGGCGCGCGTGCGGCCGCCGTCGAAGAAGGTCCAGTTCAGCGTCGCGCCGACCACCCAGCTGCCCTGGTTGCCGAGGCGCTCGCTGTCCCAGCGCGCGTAGCCGCCGACCAGCGCCAGGCTGGGCAGGTTCTCGGCGCGCTTGCTCGCGGCGAGGCGGTCGGCGGCGTCGGCGGCGCGGCCGAGCGCCTTGAGCTCCTCGCGCCGCGCCAGCGCGTCGCGGGTCAGCGCCGCCAGCTCGCCCAGCGCGACCGCCGACGGCTCGCGCTCGGCCAGCGCGACGGCGGCGTCGAGCGGACGGCCGAGCTGGCGGTTGTAGGCCGCGCGCGCGAGGTCCAGGCGGTTCTCCGCCTGGCGCAGCTGCTGGCCGACGTCGGCCAGCATCACCTCGACCGCGAGCCGGTCCTTCTTCGGCACGTAGCCCTGGGCGTACAGGTTGCCGACGTCGCGCGCGTGCGCCTGCAGGCTGGCCTGCGCATCGCGCGCGACCGCGAGCAGGCGCCCGGCCTTGAGCACGTCGAAATAGCGCTGCGCCACCTGCAGGCGCAGGTCGCGCGCGCTGGAGCCTTCGCGCTGCGCGGCGGCGTCCGCGCCGGCGCGCGCGGCCTCGATCGCGTTGGCGATGCGGCCGCTGGTGAACAGCGGCATCGTGGCGACGAGGCCGCCGACGCCGAGGTCGCGGTCGGCGCCGATCGGCAGCCCGAGACCGAACGCGGGCAGCGGCACGATGGTCTGCGGCGGCGTGTCCACGCGCACGCGCGCGGCCTCCAGCTGCAGCGTGGGCAGGCGCAGCGCCTGCGCGGCGCGCTCGCCCTCGCGCGCGGCCGCGCTGTCGGCGCGCACTGCGGCCAGGCCATGGTCGGCCGCCGCGGCCGCCTGCCACGCCTGTTCCAGCGTTTCCGCGCCGAACGCCGGCGCGATCATCCCCGCCAGCGCGAGCGCCAGCCACCGCCGCGCCGCGCGCTTCATGCCGCCACCTGCGCGTGGGCGTGCGTCGCGGCGATCCACTCCTCGTTGGTCGGCTCGACCGCGACGGTCACCGCGCTGTCGTCGGCCGAGATCCGCAGTGCGTGCGCCGCGTTGGCCTGTGCGTCGAGGCGCACGCCGAGGTAGCCCAGCGCGGCGCAGACGCGTTCGCGGATCGCCGCGTTGTGCTCGCCGACGCCGGCGGTGAACACCAGCAGGTCGAGGCCGCCGAGCACGGCGGCGAGCGCGCCGATCTCGCGCACGATGCGGCGCACGTACAGCGCCAGCGCGGCCTGCACGCGCGGGTTGCCCGGCTCCTGTGCCAGCAGCACGCGCGGGTCGGACGACACCCCCGACACGCCGAGCAGGCCGGAGCGGTGGTAGAGCAGTTGGCCGACCTCCTCCAGGCTCAGCTTCTCGATCTCCATCAGGTAGAGCAGCGCGCCCGGATCGAGCGCGCCGGTGCGCGTGCCCATCATCAGGCCGTCGAGCGCGGAGAAGCCCATCGTGGTGGCCACGCTCGCGAGGCCCTGCATCGCGCACAGGCTGGCGCCGCTGCCGAGGTGGGCGACGAGGGTGCGGCCGCGCGCCCGCTCGCCGTAGCGTTCGGCCAGCGCGATCGACTGGTATTCGTAGGACAGCCCGTGGAAGCCGTAGCGGCGCAGGCCGCGCTCCCACGCATCCCACGGCAGCGGCAGCAACTGCTCGACCATCGGCATGCCGTGGTGGAACGCGGTGTCGAAGCAGGCCACCTGCGGCAGCTCCGGGCGCGACTCCAGCAGCACGGCGATCGCCTCCAGCGCGAACGGCTGGTGCAGCGGCGCCAGCGGGATGTAGCTGCGCAGGTCGGCCAGCACGGCCGCGTCCACGCGCACCGGCGCGAAATACTTGCTGCCGCCGTGCACCACGCGGTGCGCGATCGCGCGGAGGCGGCGGCCGTCCAGGCGTGCCAGCACGCGCGCGCGGATGTGCTCGAGCGCGGCGTGGTAGGGCTGCTGCGGATCGAGCGCGACCGGGCCGGGCGCCACGCCGGTTTCGCCGAAGGTCGGCGCCGGGCCGGCGATGCCGTCGACCTTGCCGTTCCACAGCGGCGTGCGCGGCAGCGGCGCGCGCGCGCCCTCGAACAGCGCGAACTTGATGCTCGACGAGCCGCAGTTGAGGACCAGGATCGGTTCGCTCACGGCGGCGTCGTCCGGTGGTGGTGGGCGAGCAGCAGCGCCAGCGCGCAGGAGGCGATGCGCGATTCGCGCGAGTCGGCGCGGCTGGTCAGCACGATCGGCACGCGCGCGCCGAGCACGATGCCGGCGCTGGCGGCGCCACCGAGGTATTCCAGCTGCTTGGCGAGCATGTTGCCGCTCTCCAGGTCCGGCACCACCAGGATGTCGGCGGCGCCGGCGACCTCGGAGCGGATGCCCTTGATGCGCGCGGCCGCCGCCGAGATCGCGTTGTCGAACGCGAGCGGCCCGTCCAGCACGCCGCCCTCGATCTGGCCGCGGTCGGCCATCTTGCACAGCGCCGCGGCGTCGAGCGTGGCCGGCATCGCGGCGCTGACCGTCTCCACCGCGGCCAGGATCGCCACGCGTGGCTGCGCCACGCCGATCGCGTGCGCGAGGTCGATCGCGTTGCGCACGATGTCGGCCTTGTGCTCCAGCGTCGGCGCGATGTTGATCGCCGCGTCGGTGATGATGAACGGGCGCGGATAGGCCGGCGTCTGCATCAGGAAGCAGTGGCTGACGCGGCGCGCGGTGCGCAGCCCGCAGGCCGCATCGACCACCGCCGCCATCAGCTCGTCGGTATGCAGGCTGCCCTTCATCAGCGCCTCGACCGCGCCGCCGCGGGCCAGCTCGACCGCGCGCGCGGCGGCGGCGTGGCTGTACGGCACGTCCTCGATGGCGATGCCGGACAGGTCCAGCCCGGCCGCCGCGGCCAGCGCCTCCAGGCGCGCGCGCGGGGCCACCAGCACCGGCTCGATCAGGCCGGCCGCGCGCGCGTCCAGCGCGGACGACAGGCTGAGCTCGTCGCACGGGTGCACGACCGCGGTGCGCACCGCGGCCAGCGGCTGCACGTATTCGAGCAGGCGCCGCGCGCCGTCCTTGCCGGCGCTCAGGCGCACCTCCGGCAACGTCGAGCGCGGCCGTTCGATGCGCTCGGTCGGCGCGATCACCTCGGCCTCGCCGTCGATCACGGTGACGCCGTCCTGGTTGACGCACTGGCAGGCCAGGCGCAGCCGGTGCCGCGGCGCGTCGCGCTCGCTGACGGTCACGCGCACGCTCAGCGTGTCGCCGATGCGCACCGGCGCGAGGAAGCGCAGGGTCTGGCCGAGGTAGACCGTGCCCGGCCCGGGCAGGCGCGTGCCGAGCACGGCGGAGATCAGCGCCGCACCCCACATGCCGTGCGCGATCACGCCGTGGAAGCGGGTCGAGGCGGCGAACTGCGGGTCGATGTGCTGCGGGTTGACGTCGCCGGACATCACCGCGAACAACTGGATGTCGGCGGCGCCCAGGGTGCGCTCGATGCTGGCCGAGTCGCCGACCGCGATCTCGTCGAAGAGGCGGTTGCGCAGGACGAGGCCCGGCGCGTCGGCGGCGTCGCCGCGGGCGACGGGCGGCGGGGTCGTCCCGTTCATGCCGGCCGGCTCCGGCGCCGCAGGAACCGCGCATCGGGGCGACCGGCTTCGGCGGTCGCACGGGCAAGCTCGCGCTGCATCATGCTGGGCTCCTCTTCGTGGCGGCGTCCCGGCGGGACGCCGCGATGGAACGGATCGCCGGGGCGCGCGGACATCTCAGCGCTCCAGCACGTAGCTGCCGGGCGCGTCGCCGAGCACGGCGTAGCCGCGCGCACGCGCGCCCATGCGCGGCGGCGCCGCCTCGCCGCTCGAGCGCGCAGCCAGCCAGGCCTGCCACTCGGGCCACCACGAGCCTTCCTTGCGCGGCGCGGCCTGCTGCCAGGCCTCCGTCGACAGCGTCGTGCCGCCGGCGGGCCGCGTGAGCACGCTGAAGTGGCGGTGCGCATGCCCCGGCTCGCTGACGATGCCGGCGTTGTGGCCGCCGCTGGTCAGCGCGAACGTGACCTCGCCCACGGTCAGGCCGTGGATCTTGTAGACCGACTGCCACGGCGCAACGTGGTCGCTCAGCGTGCCCACGCAGAACAGCGGCACCCGGATGCGGTTGAGCAGCACCGGTGCGCCGCCGACCCGGTAGCGCCCGCGTGCGAGGTCGTTGTGCAGGTAAAGGTGGCGCAGATATTGCGAGTGCATCAGCGCCGGCATGCGCGTGGCGTCGGCGTTCCACGCCATCAGGTCGTTCAGCGGCAGGCGCTCGCCGAGCACGTAGTCGCGCAGCAGGCGCGCCCAGACCAGCTCGTACGAACTCAGCAGCTGGAATGCGCCGGCCATCTGCTCGGCGGTCAGGTAGCCGGTGTGCGCCATCTGCGCCGCAAGCAGGCTGACCGCGCTCTCGTCGATGAACAGGCCCAGCTCGCCCGGCTCGGAAAAATCGGTCTGCGCGGCGAGCAGGGTCAGCGAGGCGAGGCGGTCGTCGCCGTCGCGCGCCATCGCCGCCGCCGCGATCGACAGCAGCGTGCCGCCGAGGCAGTAGCCGGCCGCGTGCGCCTTGCGCTTCGGCACGATCGCGTTGACCGCGGCCAGCGCCTCGTACACGCCGTCGCGCAGGTAGTCGTCCATGCCCAGGTCGCGCTCGGCCGCGCCCGGGTTCTTCCACGAAATGCAGAACACCGTGTAGCCCTGCCCGACCAGGTAGCGCACCAGCGAATTGTGCGGCGACAGGTCAAGGATGTAGTACTTCATGATCCACGCCGGCACGATCAGGATCGGTTCGGCCTTGACCCTGGCCGTCGCCGGCGCGTACTGGATCAGCTCGATCAGGCGGTTGCGGTAGACCACCTTGCCCGCGGTGACGCCGACGTCGCGGCCGACCACGAAGCGCTCGGCGCCGGCCGGCGGCGCGCCGGCGCTGGCCCGGCGCACGTCGTCGAGCAGGTTGCCCAGGCCGCGCGCGAGGTTGGCGCCGCCCTCGGCCAGCGTGCGCCGCAGCGCCACCGGGTTGCTGGCGAGGTAGTTCTCCGGCGAGTGGAAGCTGAGCAACTGGTGGGCGATGAAGCCGACGACATCCTCGTGGTGCGCCGCCACGCCCCATACGCCCTGCGTTGCCGCCTGCCACCATTGCTCGGCGAGCCGGTAGCACTGCTGCGCGACGTTGAACGGGAACAGGTTCCATTCCTCGCCCGCGAAGCGGCGGTCGCCGGGCTGCGGTTCCACGCACGGACGCAGCCCGGTTCCCGGCGCGGCGAACAAGGCCTCGCGCGTGTAGCGCGCCAGTTGCCCGGCCTGCGCGACCGCCTGCCCGGCCAGGTCGAGCTGCTTGCCGGGCGAGCTCGCCAGATGCAGCGCCCAGTCGAGCAGCGGCAGCGCGATCGAGGTCGGCGACAACGAAGCGGTGGCCCGCGCCACGGCGGCATGGAATTGCGGATCAATGCGCGCTGCGGAGGAAATGGCCGCGTTCGAGGTGTTCATGGCCGACTGGTCCTTGGGTCGACGACGATTCCGGATGCCTCGGCCGGCATGCCGACCAGGTGCCAATGTACTCCCCTCATATCGCAGCGCAGCAAAACTGCGCCAACTTGCCGCAAGTTGATACGCCAGCGCCACACCGGGCGGCGTCCACGGCCGCGGGCAAAGCGCTTTCAGGCACGCGCCGCGCCTGGGCGGACGCAGGTTGCGAAGGCCATGGCCGGGCGCCGTTGCATCGCCAACCCGTCCGCAGGCGGCTTCTCCGTTCGGCGCCCGAAAAGCCCGGTCGCCCCGAAGCCACGGCGGCCGCTACTTTCCGAAGAGCAGCTTCGTGTATTTCCTGGAGACAGCCCCGGAACGCTGCCCGTTCGCGCCGTAGTAGCGATCCACCCGGCACAGCCGCTCCTTCACGTCGCAGAAGACCCCGTTGGCAAAGGTGAACTCGGTCGTGTCGAAGTCGCCTTGTGAATACAACCTGGTCGCGGCCTTCCTGCCGAGATACTTCCGCGTCAACGCGCGGGAAATCCCCTGGTCGTTCGCGCACGCGTAACGGTCGCAGAGCACGCCCGGCGCGGGCGAACGGACGGCAGCGCCTTGCGCCGCGTGCACGGGCAAGGCGGAACCGGCCAGCAGCATGGCCAGGGAGAATGGAAGAAACGCGGTTTTCAAGCTCATGAAAATCTCCTTCAGCGCACTCTGACGAGACCGCCGTGAACCGCATATCAACAGCTCAGAGGCCCGCTTCACTCCTTCGACCATCAGCACCGGGGTAAGGCAGACAGCCGCGCGGCAAGCAAGTCGGCCTGCCCGGAAAATTTCTTCGCTTGGGTTTCCTTCAACTGCATCAGGTTGTGCAGCTTCCAGCGGATGCCCGGCAAGTGTTCGAGATGGGCCATACCCAACCGCGGCCACTCGGGCATACCGGCCACCAGCGACAACAGGAAGCGGCGCTCGTCGTCGTCCAAGCCCTGCTGGATTTCGCGCAGCATGCGTTCCCGCGCGGCAAGCAGCGCGTCGAGCGGCACCAGCTCGGCCGTCATGCCCTGGAAGTTGTGCGCGTAGTCGTGCCGGATGTCGCGCAGCGGCGGGAACAGCACTTCATGCAGCGGCCGGTTGCTGCTGGCCAGGTAGACCACGAAGGCGCGCCGGATACCGGGCGTGATGCCCTCGTGCGCAAAGAGCTGCATCACGTCGAACAGATCGCGCGGATGCTGCCGATCCAGCGCCGCCGCCAGCTTGCCGCCGTACACGTCCTCCAGCGACACCACCGGGATGTCCAGGTCGGCCATCAGCACGTCGCGTGCGGATGGCGTCAGCGAAGCGCGACGTACCGGCCGCACCGTGCCGCGCATGACGAAGTTCACTTCGACCTTGACCTGGATCGAGCCACGGCGCACCAACAGCTTGGTCTCTCCTGCTGCCGCCGCCGGCGCATGCGTCTGGAATCCTCGCCTCTGCAACCGCTCGGCAGCCTGCCGGATGGCCTCGTTGATGCGCGCCAGCGCCTCGTCGCGCGGCAAGGTGTGATCGGGAAAGACCAGGTCGAGATCGACCGACAGGCGCGGCATGTCGCGCACGAACAGATTGATCGCCGTGCCGCCCTTCAGCGCAAAGGTGTCGTCCACGAATACCAGCGGCGCCACCTGCACCAGCAGGCGTGCGGTATCGAGCCAGGTCTGGTTCACGGCTTGAGCACCAGCAGGCCGTCGGCAGAGCGGGATACCCAGGGCCGATCGCTGCCCGTGGGCAACGTGGCCGGATCGAGCTTGGCCATCCACGGCAGCGACGCTTCGCGGCCGAGTTGCAGGCACAGCCGCACGGTCTTGATGCTCATGCAGTGCTGCAACAGCTCGCGCAGCACGTCGGCGCGCAAGCCGTAGGCGTTTTCCACGAGCTCGCGGGCTTCCTGCAACGGCTGGCGCACGCCGACTTCGCTCAACAGTTCCAGCAAGGCGCGCTCCGGCGCCGATACCTGCGGCGCGCCGCCACGCTGCTCGAACGTGCCGACGTGCAGCAGGCTGCCCGGCTGTTCGTGGAACAGGCGCTTGCGGTGGTACTCGGCCGGGAAGCGTTCGGTGAACCACTCCGGCAGGTGCGCTGCCGTCCAACCATACAGGTGCAGCATGGGCTGCTGCGACACGTATTGGCGCACGCCGTACCAGTCCAGCGCCGACTTGCCGCCGACATGCAGGCCCACGAACCTGCGCTGCAACAGCAACAGGCTGGGGTGAAGCGCCAGAGTGTCGTTCGGGCGGCCATACACCCCGCGGGCCAAGCGCGTGAGCCAACCTGCCCGCACGTAGTGGACGGCCAGGTCGGCGGAGATGCCCAGCGCAGCCAAGTCTTCGGAGGTCAGCGGCGTACCCGGCGCCAGCCGGGTGTAGAGCGCATTCAACTTGCTTGAGGAAGTCGTAGCCATACTACGACTTCTACGACTTTCTCAAGCACAAGTCAATTTGACATTTCGCCTTCAATCGTAGCCAGGCTACGACTGAAACAGTTTGTCCAAATCATCCCTTGCACAAAACAAGCTATTGCCGAGGGACGCCCTGTCACTCCCACTCGATCGTCGCCGGCGGCTTGCCGCTGATGTCGTAGACCACGCGGGAGACGCCGCGCAGTTCGTTGATGATGCGGTTGGAGACGCGGCCGAGGAACTCGTACGGCAGGTGCGCCCAGTGCGCGGTCATGAAGTCGATGGTTTCCACTGCGCGCAGCGCGATCACCCATTCGTAGGCGCGGGCGTCGCCGACCACGCCCACCGATTTCACCGGCAGGAACACGGCGAAGGCCTGGCTGGTCTTGTCGTACAGGTCGGCCTTGCGCAGTTCCTCGATGAAGATCGCGTCGGCGCGGGCCAGGAGTTCGGCGTACTCGGGCTTCACCTCGCCCAGGATGCGCACGCCGAGGCCCGGGCCGGGGAACGGGTGGCGGTAGACCATCGCGCGCGGCAGGCCGAGTTCCACGCCGATGCGGCGTACCTCGTCCTTGAACAGTTCGCGCAGCGGCTCGACCAGCTTGAGCTTCATGTGCTCGGGCAGGCCGCCCACGTTGTGGTGGCTCTTGATGACGTGGGCCTTGCCGGTCTTGCTGCCGGCCGATTCGATCACGTCGGGGTAGATCGTGCCCTGCGCCAGCCATTTCACCTGACCGTGGCCCGCTTCGGTGACCTTGGCCGATTCCTCGTCGAAGATCTCCACGAACAGGCGGCCGATGATCTTGCGCTTGGCCTCCGGGTCGGCCACGCCTGCCAGCGCCTTGAAGTAGCGCTCGGCGGCGTTGACGCGGATCACCTTGACGCCCATGTGCTCGGCCATCGTGGCCATCACCTGGTCGCCTTCCTGCCAGCGCAGCAGGCCGGTGTCGACGAACACACAGGTGAGCTGGTCGCCGATGGCCTTGTGCAGCAGCGCGGCGACCACCGAGGAATCCACGCCGCCGGACAGGCCCAGCAGCACGTGGTCGCTGCCCACCTGCGCGCGCACGCGTGCGATCTGATCCTCGATGATGTTGGCCGCCGTCCACAGCGTGGCGCAGCCGCAGATTTCGGTGACGAAGCGCTGCAGCAGCGCACTGCCCTGCTTCGTGTGCGTCACCTCGGGATGGAACTGCACGCCGTACCAGCGCTTCGCTTCGTTCTCCATCACCGCGACCGGGATGCGATCCGTGCTGCCGGTGACCACGAAGCCCGGCGGCGCCTTCGACACGTGGTCGCCGTGGCTCATCCAGACGTCCAGACGATGCGCGCCGGCGTGGTCGCTCAGGCCGTCGAACAGCCGGCTCTTCGCCACGATCTCCACTTCGGCGTGGCCGAATTCGCGCTGGTCGGCCGCTTCCGTGGCGCCGCCCAACTGCGCGGCCAGGGTCTGCATGCCGTAGCAGATGCCCAGGATCGGCAGGCCCGAATCGAACACTTCCTGCGGCGCGGCGGGCGCGCCCGGCAGCGTGGTCGATTCCGGGCCGCCGGAAAGGATGATGCCCTTGGCCCCGAACGCCGCGATCTCGGCCGGGTTGTGGTCCCAGGCCCAGATCTCGCAGTACACGCCCAGCTCGCGCACGCGCCGCGCGATCAGCTGCGTGTACTGCGCGCCGAAGTCGAGGATGAGGATTTTGTCGGAGTGGATGTTTTGTGTCATGCGGGACTCGGGACTCGGGACTCGGGACTCGGGCCCCCAAGATCCACCGCATCATCGAATACGGACTGGCGCAGATGCCTGATCCACACCAGCGCTTATGCTTTTTTGCTTTGCCGAGTCC
The DNA here is from genome assembly GCA_017848855.1 of Rhodanobacter denitrificans. GTDB lineage: Bacteria > Pseudomonadota > Gammaproteobacteria > Xanthomonadales > Rhodanobacteraceae > Rhodanobacter_A > Rhodanobacter_A denitrificans_B. The sequence continues at coordinate 138,383 of JAFIHF010000022.1, forward strand.
CGAGTCCCGAGTCCCGAGTCCCGGCTCTCCTCACGAATTCAACCGGTAGTTCGGCGCTTCCTTGGTGATCTGGATGTCGTGCGGGTGCGCCTCGGTGACGCCCGCCGAAGTCACCTTGACGAACTGCGCCTTGGCGCGCACGTCCTCGATGGTGGCGGCGCCGAGGTAGCCCATCGAGGCGCGCAGGCCGCCGATCAGCTGGTGGATGATGTTGCGCAGCGGGCCGCGGTACGGCACGCGGCCTTCGATGCCCTCGGGCACCAGCTTGTCGGCGTCGGCTTCGTTGTCCTGGAAGTAGCGGTCCTTGGAGCCGAGCTGCATCGCGCCGATCGAGCCCATGCCGCGGTAGCTCTTGTAGGAGCGGCCCTGGAACAGCTCCACCTCGCCCGGCGATTCCTCGGTGCCGGCGAACATCGAGCCGAGCATCACGGACGACGCGCCCGCGGCCAGCGCCTTGGGGATGTCGCCGGAGTAGCGGATGCCGCCGTCGGCGATCAGCGGGATGGAATCCTTCAGCGCCGTGGCCACCATGTCGATCGCGGTGATCTGCGGCACGCCCACGCCAGCCACCACGCGGGTGGTGCAGATGGAACCGGGGCCCACGCCCACCTTCACCGCGTCGGCGCCGGCGTCGCGCAGCATCAGCGCGGCGTCGCCGGTGACGATGTTGCCGGCCACCACCTGCACCTTGGGGAACTGCTTCTTCACCCAGGCCACGCGGTCGATCACGCCCTGCGAATGGCCGTGCGCGGTGTCCACCACCAGCACGTCCACGCCGGCCTCGACCAGCGCCTCGACACGGCGCTCGGTGTCGCCGCCCACGCCCACCGCCGCGCCGACCAGCAGCGCCTCGGTGGCGTCCTTGGCGGAGTGCGGGTTGTCGCGCGCCTTCTGGATGTCCTTCACGGTGATCAGGCCGCGCAGCTGGAAGTCGTCGTTGACCACCAGCACCTTCTCGATGCGGTGCTTGTGCAAGAGCTGCAGCACCTCGTCCTGGCTGGCGCCTTCCTTCACCGTCACCAGCCGGTCCTGGCGGGTCATGATGTTGCGCACCGGGTCGTTCGGCTTGCGCTCGAAGCGCATGTCGCGGCTGGTGACGATGCCCACCAGCTTGCCGCCCTCCACCACCGGCACGCCGGAGATGCTGTGCGCGCGGGTGAGCTTGAGCACGTCGCTGATCGAGGTGTCCGGACCCACGGTGAACGGGTTGCGGATCACGCCCGCCTCGAACTTCTTCACCAGGCGCACTTCGGCGGCCTGCCGTTCGAGCGTCATGTTCTTGTGGATGATGCCGATGCCGCCCTGCTGCGCCATGGTGATGGCGAGGCGCGCCTCGGTCACGGTGTCCATCGCGGCGGAGACGATCGGGATGTTCAGGCGCAGGTCGCGGGTGAAGCGGGTGGAGGTGTCCACGTCGCGCGGCAGCACGTTGGAGTGGCCGGGTACGAGGAAGACGTCGTCGTAGGTGAGAGCCTCGGCGAGAATGCGCATGGTATGCCCCGCTGCAAAGAGAGGATTATACGCGGCAGCGCAGCATGCCGCCAGCGCGGCGGCTGAATGGATCAGCGTTTTTCCCGCGCCTCGGCGGCTTCCAGCGTGTTCTCCATCAGCGTGGCCACCGTCATCGGGCCCACGCCGCCGGGCACCGGGGTGATCCAGCTGGCGCGTTCGGCGGCAGGATCGAATTCCACGTCGCCCACCAGGCGGCCGTCGTCCAGCCGGTTGATGCCCACGTCGATCACCACCGCGCCGGGCTTGATCCATTCGCCCTTGACCAGGCCCGGCCGGCCCACCGCGACGATCACGATGTCGGCCTGGCGCACGTGGCTTTCCAGGTCGCGGGTGAACTTGTGGCAGCAGGTGGTGGTGCAGCCGGCGATCAAGAGTTCCAGCGCCAGCGGCCGGCCCACGTGGTTGGACACGCCCACCACCACCGCGTGCTGGCCGCGCACCGGGCGGTCGGTGTGGCCGAGCAGGGTCATCACGCCCTTGGGCGTGCACGGCCGCAGGCCGAAGCGGCGCAGCGCGAGGCGGCCTACATTGATGGCCTGGAAGCCGTCCACGTCCTTGTCGGGATCGATGCGGTCGACCAGCGCGTCCTCGTCGATGTGCTCCGGCAGCGGCGACTGCACCAGGATGCCGTGCACGGCCGGATCGGCGTTGAGCTGGTCGATCAGCGCGAACAGCTCGGCCTGCGTGGTGCTCGCCGGCAGGTCGTGGCCGAAGGAACGGAAGCCCACCTGCTGGCAGGCCTTGCGCTTGTTGCGCACGTACACCGCGGATGCGGCGTCGGTGCCGACCAGCACCACGGCCAGGCCCGGTTCGACCAGGCCATGCGCCTTGCGCTCCGCCACCCGCTTGCCGATGCGTTCGAGCAGTTCCTGCGCGATGCGTTTTCCGTCGAGGATGCGTGCGCTCATGTTGATGCCAGGCCGAAAGAGGCGCCATTATCCAAGCTCCGCCCATGGCGCACAAACGACACCGATGACCACGCCTGCTCCGCCGTCGCTCGCCGGCGGCCGCCTGATCCTGCAGCCGTGGCGCGACGCGGATGCCGCCGAGCTGCACGCGGCCGTGCAGGAGTCGGTCGCCGGCGTGGGGCGCTGGCTGCCGTGGTGCCGCGCCGACTACGACTTGGAGCACGCCCGGGCCTGGACGGCGCACTGCCGCGACGCCTGGCAGAGCGGCGCGCACTTCGCCTTCGCCGTGCGCGACGCGGCCGGCGGCGAACTGCTGGGCGGCTGCGGGCTCAACCAGCTCAACCCCCTGCATCGCAGCGCGAACCTCGGCTACTGGGTGCGCAGCTCGCGCCAGGGCCGGGGCATCGCCACCGCGGCGGCGCGGCTGGTGGCGCGCTTCGGCTTCGCCGAGCTCGGCCTGATCCGCATCGAGATCGTCACCCTGCCCGACAACCACGCCAGCCGCCGCGTCGCCGCCCGGCTGGGCGCCAGGTTCGAAGGCATGGCGCGGCAGCGGCTGTGGGCCTGGGACCGCGCCCACGACGCGGCGGTGCATGCGCTGATTCCCGCCGACCTCGCTCAGCCGGCGGCGGAGCAGAACGCCGCGACATCTTCGTAGCCGCTGAAGCGCGCGGCGGCGCCGCAACCCGGGCAGGCCGGATCGCGCGGCAGGCGCGTCTCGCGGAAACGCATGCCCAGCGCGTCGAACGACAGCAAGCGGCCGACCAGCGGTTCGCCGATGCCGAGAATCAGCTTCAGCGCCTCGCTGGCCTGCAGCAGGCCCACGATGCCGGGCAGCACGCCGAGCACGCCCGCCTCGCTGCAGTTCGGCGCCTCGGCGGCCGAGGGCGGCTCGGGGAACAGGCAGCGGTAGCACGGCGAGTCGTCGCGGCGCGGATCGAACACGCTGACCTGCCCGCTGAAACGCTCCACCGCGCCGTAGACCATCGGCAGCTGCAGCTGCCGCGTGGCGGCGGCAAGCAGGTAGCGCGCGGAGAAATTGTCGGCGCCGTCGATCACCAGGTCGTGGCCGGCCAGCAGGCGCTCCACGTTGTCGGCGCACAGGCGCTCGTTGTGCAGTTCGATGCGCACGCGCGGGTTCAGCGCGTTCAGCGCGAGGCGCGCGGACTCGGTCTTGGCCATGCCCACGCGCGCGTCGGCGTGGATCACCTGCCGATGCAGGTTGGAGCGCTCCACGCGGTCGTCGTCGATCAGGGTGAGCTGGCCCACACCGGCCGCGGCGAGATACAGCGCCGCCGGTGCGCCGAGGCCGCCGGCGCCGAGCAACACCACGTTCGCCGCCGCCAGCTTCGCCTGCCCCGCCTCGCCCACCTGCGGCAGGCGCAGCTGGCGCGCGTAGCGTTCGGCGGCATCCGCATCCAGCGTGCCCGTCACCACCGGCAGGCCTTCGCCCTTCCAGCGCTCGAAACCGCCGGCGACGGAACGCACGTCGCGATAGCCGAGCCGCAGCAACGCCTCGGCCGCCAGCAGCGAGCGCATGCCGCTGCCGCACACGGTGAGGATCGTGCGCGCGCGATCCGGCTCCGCCTGCGCGATGCGCAGCTCCAGGAAACCGCGCGACAGGCCCAGCGCACCGGCCGGCGTGCCGGCGGCGCGCTCGCCGTCCTCGCGCACGTCGATCAGCAGCGCGCCGCGCGACTGATGGGCCAAGGCTTCGGCGGGAGGAATTTCCGGGATGCTGGCGCGCAGCTCGGCCAGCAAGGCAGCGCAGTCGGTGGGCGTGGGCATGGCGCAAGTCTAGCGCGGCGCCCTCGTGGGTCGGCGTAGGTCGGGGTTCAGCCCGACTATGCGTGGTGATGTTGTCGGGCTGAAGCCCGACCTACCCCAACCTGCCCGACCTACCTGCCGCGCTTCTTCATCTCGCGGATCATCCGCTGGCGCTTGCGCAGCTGGCCTTCGGTGAGCACGTTCTTCTTGCCGGCGTAGGGGTTCTCGCCTTCGCGGAACTCGATGCGGATCGGCGTGCCTTCGAGCTTGTAGCGGCGGCGGAAGAAGTTTTCCAGATACCTGCGATAGGCCGGCGCGATGTGCTTGGTGCGGCTGCCGTGGATCACGATGGTGGGCGGGTTGTTGCCGCCCGGATGGGCGAAGCGCAGCTTCGGCGCATGGCCGCGCACCAGCGGCGGCTGGTAGCTCTCGTAGGCTTTTTCCAGCGTGCGGGTGAGGTCGGAGGAACCGAGTTCCTTCGTGGCCGCGGCATGCGCGCGCACCACCGCGCGCATCAGCTCGCGCAGGCCGGAGCCGTGCAGCGCGGAGATGAATACGGTCTTCGCCCAGTCGACGAACTGCAGGCGGCGATCCAGCGCACGTTCGCACTGCTCGCGCTGGTAGGCGTCGAGGCCGTCCCACTTGTTCACCGCGATCACCAGCGCCCTGCCCTCGTCCACCGCGTGGCCGATCAGGGTGAGGTCCTGGTCGGCGAGGTTCTCGCGTGCGTCGATCATGACCACCACCACCTGGGCGGCGGCGATGGATTGCAGGGTCTTGATGACGCTGAATTTCTCCACCGCCTCCTCGACGCGCGCCTTGCGCCGCACGCCGGCGGTGTCGATCAGGGTGTAGCGGCGGCCGTCGCGCTCCAGCGGCACGCGGATCGGGTCACGCGTGGTGCCGGCCACGTCGGAGACGATCAGCCGGTCCTCGCCGAGCAGGCGGTTGACCAGGGTGGACTTGCCTGCGTTCGGCCGGCCCACGATGGCGACGCGGATGGAGCCGTCCTCGCCTGCGGCCAGCTCCTCGTGCGCGTCTTCCGGCAGCACCGGCAGCAGCGCGGCAACCAGTTCCTCGGTGCCGCGGTTGTGCGCGGCCGACAACGGCAGCGTGGCGGCAATGCCGAAGCGGGCGAACTCGGCCAGCGCCTCGTGCAGGTCCAGGCCGTCGGTCTTGTTCACCGCGAGCAGCAGCGGCTTGCCGCTGCGGCGCAGCTCGTCGAGGATGTTGCGGTCCTGCGGCAGCAGGCCGTCGCGCGCATCCACCACGAACACCAGCGCCTGCGCTTCCTCGATGGCGAGGCGCACCTGCTGCGCGGTGAGCCCGTCGAGGCCCTCGTCCACGCCGGAGAGGCCGCCGGTGTCGACCACCACGAACGGGCGCGCGCCGCTGCGGCACACGCCGTAATGGCGGTCGCGGGTGACGCCCGGCAGGTCGGCCACCAGGGCGTCGCGGCTGCGCGTCAGCGCGTTGAACAGGGTCGATTTACCGACGTTGGGGCGACCGACCAGGGCGACGACGGGCAGCATGGCGAAACACGGTTCCTTGCAGCGGGTGCGGCGTCAGTGCGCGGCGAGACGGTAGGCGCCGATGTGGCCCTTCACGTCCTCGACGTACACGGTGTCGCCCACCACCAGCGGCTGGGCCTGGATCGCCTTCTTCGACAGGCGCACGCGCGCGGCCAGCGCGCCGTCGCCGGACTGCAGCCAGTGCACGTAACCGTAGGCGTCGGCCACCACCACGTAGTTGCCCTGCACGGCGGGGCCGGTGAGCCAGCGGTACTTCAGCTTGTCGTTCTTCCACATGTCGGCGCCGCCGCTGCGGTCGAACGCCCACGCCACGCCCTGGTCGTCGACGCCGTACACGGCGTTGCCGCTCACGGCCAGCGCGGTGTAGGTGGAGAACGGATGCGACCACAGCGGCCGGCCGCTGGGGCCGTCGATCGCGGTGAGGTTGCCGTGGTAGGCGGCGCCGTACAGCGTGCTGCCGTCGAGCACGATCGCGCCGTCGGCGTCGTCGAGGCGCTCGATGTCGGTGCGGCCCTCGCCGTTGGCGAGCTTCTGCTCCCACAGCTTGTCGCCGTTGTCCTGGCGCAGCGCGACCAGCTTGCCGTCGTCGCTGCCGATGAACACCACGCCGTTCGCGGCCAGCGGGGCGGCGTTGCCGCGCAGGCTGAGCGCGGGCACGCTGCCCTGGTCGTAGACCCAGCGGCGCTTGCCGGTGGCGGCATCGAGGCCGTACACGCGGCCGTCCTGGGTGCGCGCGATCACCAGGTCGCCGCTGATCGCCGGCGCGGCGACCACCTCGGAATTCAGCTCGGCCTCCCAGCGCGGGCTGCCGTCCTTCGCGCCCATGCCGTAGACGTGGCCGTCGAGCGTGCCCACCACCAGCAGGTCGCCGGCCACGGCGGGGCCGCCGGCGTACAGCGCGTCGGGGCGCTGGTGCTTCTTGTCGCCCCAGCCGAACCAGCCCTTGGTGCGGCTGCTCTTTTCCCACAGCTGCTTGCCGCTGGCGGCGTCGAACGCGGCGATCTTGCCGTCGGTGCTGTCGGCGTACAGCACGCCGTCCACCACGGTCGGGCGCAGGCGCAGGCCGCTGATGCCGGCGCCGTCACCGATGCGCGCGGTCCACAGCTTGCTGACCTGCACGGTCGGCGTGAAATGCTTGTCCAGCGGGGTCGGCGGCTCGAGGTTCTTCTTCTTGAACGAGTTGCAGCCGGCCAGCAGCACCAGCGAACCCAGCGCGACCAGCCATACGCTCTTCTTCACCACGACTTTCATGCACCCTGCTTCCCGGCCACGGCCAGATCGTCGATCTTCATCTGCAGGACGGCATGCTGCGGCGCGTCCTCACCCAATGCCGCCATCGCCGCCTGGTAGGCCTTGCGGGCGTCGTCGGCGCGTCCCAGCTTGACCAGCGCATCGCCGCGGAGTTCCTGGTTGAGGCCGGCGTACTGCCCGGCCGGCATCGCTTCGAGCACGGCCAGCGCGGCCTTGCCGTCGCCCTTGGCGAGCTGCACGCGCGCGATGCGCAACTGCACCAGCGCCTTCAGCGCCGGATCGGCGGCGTGCGCCTCGGCCCACTGCAGCGAGGCGAGTGCCTTGTCCAACTGCCTGTCCTGCACCTGCTGCTTGGCGCGGTCGCTCACCGCGAACAGCGCGTACGGCGACTTGGCGTAGTCCTTCATCAGCTCGTCGACGAAGGCGGTCGCCGCAGTCGGCTTGCCGCTGGCCAGCGCCACCTGCGCCTGCTGGTACAGGCCGGCGGCGGCGGCTTCGTTGTTCGCCTGGTGCTTGCGCCACTGCTGCAGGCCGAAGATGCCGACCAGGCCGATCGCGATGCCGACGGCGATGGAGAGGCCGTTCTCGCGCAGCCATTTCTGGACGCGTTCGCTTTGTTCGTAGTCGTCGTATGCGTCAAAAGCCATGCTTCACCGTTCGTGGGTAGCGCAGGGGCGTGCCCGTTGCGGAGGGCGAGAAAAACGGCTCGCCGTCACCCTTCGCCCGCACGCGGGCGAAGAATGGGCAAGCATAACCGAAATGGATCGCGCGCAGGCGCGGCGAGCGCCTGCGATACCGCGCTCAGAGGCTGGCCGCAGCGGCCCTGCCGTCCGCGATCTGCACGCGGAAGTGTGCCACGTTCGCGTGGCGGAACGTGTCGAGCGCCACCGCCTGGCCGTCGATGCTCGCCTGCGCGCCGGCGACGTTGCCGATGCGCACGTCCAGCGGCTGGTCGCTGTGCCAGGTCTTGCTGGTGCCGGCGGGCAGCAGGCCGTATTCCAGGCGCGTGCCGTCCTGCGCGACCACCTCGACCCAGCTCGCCGCGCTGAGGTTCAGGCTGAGGCTGTGGCCGCCGGTGCCGGCGTCGACGGCGGGCGCGGCGATCTTCGGCGGCGCCAACTCGTCGTTGCCGAGGTTCGGGAACGGCGCCATCGAGGCCATCAGCGGCTGCTCCTGGGCCGGCTGCGCGGCCGGCGCCTTGGCGACCGGCGCCGCGGTTGCCGGCACGCCCGGCTTGCCCGGCGAGGCGGCCTGCGCATCCTGCTGCGCCACCGGCGAGGCATCCAGCGGGGTGAGATGGCTGAGGTCGCGATCCAGCGTGCTGCGCACGCCGAACCAGACGGTCGGCACCGCGATCACCAGGGTCAGCACCACGTAGGTGGCGGCGGTGGCGTAGCGGTCGAGCAGGAAGCGCGAGTGCGAGATGCCGCCGGTGGCCACCAGCGGCGGCTCGGCCTGGCGGATGCGCGCCTGCTCGGCCTGGATCTCGGTTTCGTCGAGGCCGAGGTACTGCCCGTACTTGCCGATGTAGCTGGCGAGGTAGATCTTCGAGTCGATGCCGTCGTGCTCGCCCTGCTCCAGCTTGCGCAGGATGCGCAGCGGCAACTTGAGCGCGTGCGCGCAGGCCTCCAAGTCCATGCCGCGCGCCTCGCGCGCCGCCCGCAGGCGTTGGCCGAAGGCGCTGTCGTGCCCGCCGAATGCGCGCTTGTCCGCGGATGTCGTCGTGCTGCCCGGCTGGTTGTCGAACAGAATGTGCTCGGCTGCATCCGGGCCGGGCTGGAAAGACTGTTTCGTGGTCATGGACTGCTGGCAGTGATTTTCAGCGCGCGCGCCTGTTCCGAATCCGGGAACTGGCCCTGCAAACGCCTGAGATAGGTCTGGGCTGCGTCCGTGTTGCCCAAGCGCGACTCGATATCGTAACCAAGCTTGAGGGCGGCCGCATTGGGATTGCCCAGCGCGTCGAAACGCTGGATGAAAGCCCGGGCACGAAACGCATCCCCCTGCCGGTAGAGTACTTCGGCAAGGTGGAAAAGTGCCTCGCCATTGCCGGGATTTCGCGCGATTGCGTCACGGAAACTCGCTTCCGCACCGGCCGTGTCGTTCATCTGCAGCTGGCAGATGCCGGCGTTGGTGAGCGCCACGTCGGGGGTGGCGTAGAACGGATCGGCCACCGCCTTGCGGAAGTAGCCGATCGACTCCTGCATCTTGCCGGTGCGGCACAGGAACTGGCCGAGGTTGTTGTTCGGGCCGCCCTTGCCCGGTTCCAGCGCCACCGCCCTGCGGTAGTGCAGCTCGGCCTCGGGCAGGTTGTTGATCTTCTCGTAGACCACCGCGATCACGGTGTGGGCGGGCGCATAGTCCGGGTCGAACTTCAGCGCCAGCTGCAGCTTGGTCAGTGCATCCTGCAGGTCGCCGTCGGCGAGGTAGTGCTGGGCCAGCTCGGTGTGGATGCGCGCGGCATCCTGGCGCTGCTCGGCCTTGCTGGTCTTCGGGATGTGGACAGGGGGCTGGCCGTCGCCGTTGTTGTTGCCGCCGCCCACCGTCACGCAGCCGGCCAGCGCCAGCGACAGACCGAAGGCAAGCAATCGCTCACACCGCATGCGTCACCTCTGCGTTCACGCGTTTGCGAATCTCGGCGCTGCGCCGGGTGCGGTCGTGCACCTGGCCGGCCAGCTGGCCGCAGGCGGCATCGATGTCGTCGCCGCGGGTACGGCGCAGCATGGTGAGAATGCCGGCATTGAGCAACTGGGTCTGGAACGCGCGGATGGTGTCGGCGTCCGAGCGCTCGAACTGGGTGCCGGGGAAGGGATTGAACGGGATCAGGTTCACCTTGCAGGTGGGCAGGCGGCGCATGAAGCGGATCAGCTGCTTCGCATGCTCGGGCTGGTCGTTCACGCCCTTCATCAAGGTGTATTCGAAGGTGATCGAGGTACGCGGCTTGCGCGCGACCCAGCGCTGGCAGGCCGCGGTGAGCTCGGCCAGCGGATAGCGCTTGTTGATCGGCATCAGCTCGGTGCGCAGCTCGTCGTTCGCCGCATGCAGCGACACCGCCAGCGACACGTCGATCGCGTCGGAGAGCTTGTCGATCCACGGCACCATGCCGGCGGTGGACAGCGTAACGCGCTTGGACGCGAGGCCGAAGCCGAGGTCGTCGCGCATCAGCTTCATCGCGGCGACCACGTTGTCGAAGTTCGCCAGCGGTTCGCCCATGCCCATCATCACCACGTTGGTGATGCGTCGGTTCTGGTGAGTGACGTTGCCCAGGTACTTCGCCGCCACCCATACCTGGCCGATGATCTCGGCGGTGCTGAGGTTGCGGTTGAAGCCCTGCGCGCCGGTGGAGCAGAACTGGCAGTTCAGCGCGCAGCCGATCTGCGAGGACACGCACAGCGTGCCGCGGGTGGGCTCGGGGATGTACACGGTTTCCACCGCGTTGCCCGTGTCCATGCCCAGCAGCCACTTGTGCGTGCCGTCGGCGGCGGCCTTGTCCACCAGCGTGTTCGGCCGCCCCACGTAGCAGGCCTCACCGAGCTTGGCGCGCAGCGCCTTGCCCAGGTCGGTCATGTTGCCGAAGTCGTCCTCGAGGTTGTGGTAGATCCACTTCATCACCTGCTCGGCGCGATACGGCTTCTCGCCGAGCTGCGCGAAGAACTCGCGCAGCCCCTCGCGATCGAAGTCGAGCAGGTTGACCTTGCTGGCGGCAGCAGGCGGCGTGGCGACAACCTCGGTCACAACCTCATTACCTCGCGTGGATCTCGGTGGCCGCGAAGAAGTACGCGATCTCGACGGCGGCAGTCTCGGCGGCGTCGGAGCCGTGCACGGCGTTCGCGTCGATCGAGTCGGCGAAGTCGGCGCGGATCGTGCCCGGCGCGGCGTCCTTCGGGTTGGTGGCGCCCATCAGCTCGCGGTTCTTGAGGATCGCACCCTCGCCTTCCAGCACCTGGATCATCACCGGGCCGGAGATCATGAAATCCACCAGCGCCTTGAAGAACGGGCGCTCGCGGTGCACCGCGTAGAAGCCCTCGGCCTCGGCACGCGACAGCTGCTTCTGCTTGGCGGCCACGATCTTCAGGCCGCCCTTCTCGAAACGGGCGTAGATCTCGCCGATCACGTTCTTGGCGACGGCGTCGGGCTTGATGATGGAAAGAGTGCGCTCCAGCGCCATGGGTGTGCTCCGGGAAACAGATGATGGGATGGGGTCGGCATTGCGCCGCGACAAAGGCCAAAACCGACTCGAAATGCGGGTTTAGCTGGCGAAGTTTGACAGATTCTACCCCATTCGCAAGCCGTCGACAGGCCGGCCGGCGCCACGGTTTGACGACAGCGAAGCCGTCCGCGTATGCTCAAACGATCGTTTGAACGATGCCCTTGGCCACCTGGGAAGACCCGCTCCGTGAACCGCACCGGCTCCACCAAGGAACGCATACTCGGCGCCGCCGAAGCCCTGTTCGCCCAGCGCGGCTTCGACGGCGCCTCGCTGCGCCAGCTGACCAGCAGCGCCGGGGTCAACCTCGCCGCGGTGAACTACCACTTCGGCTCGAAGGAGAAGCTGGTCGAGGAAGTGTTCCGCCGCCGCCTGGACGCGCTGAACGCCCAGCGCCAGGCCGCGCTGGCCAAGGTCACCGAGCTCGGCGGCAACCGGCTGGAGGACGTGCTGGACGCCTTCATCCGGCCCGCGATGGAGCTCTCCGACGACGACGGCGGCCCGCTGTTCATGCGCGTGCTGGTGCGCGCCTTCGCCGAGCACGACGACACCCTGCGACGCTTCGTGTCCGAGAACTACGGCCACGTGATGCGCCAGTTCAGCGCGGAATTCGCCCGCCTGCTGCCGGACCTCAGCAAGGAGGAGCTGTACTGGCGCATCGACATCATGGTGGGCGCGCTGACCCATGCGATGTCCGGCTTCGGCATGATGAAGCGCAAGAACGACGTCAGCGCGCGCGCCCACCGCGAGCAGACCATCCAGCACCTGATCCGTTTCGCCGCCGCCGGCCTGCGCGCCGGCAGTTGAGCCCCGCACCGTTCGCCGGCCGCCGGCCGGGTTCCATGTCCCGTTTGCCTCACGTGTCCGCACCACTCTGGAGAATCCGATGACCGCTCCATCCACCACCACCCCGGCGCTGCGCATCCGCAAGGCGGCCGTGCTCGGCGCCGGCGTCATGGGCGCGCAGATCGCCGCCCACCTCACCAACGCCGGCGTCGAGACCGTGCTGTTCGACCTGGCCGCGAAGGAAGGCCCCAAGAGCGGCATTGCGCTGAAGGCGATCGCCAACCTCGCCAAGCTCTCGCCTGCGCCGCTGGCCGACAAGAACCTCGCCAGCGCGATCATCCCGGCGAACTACGACGAGCACCTCGCCCTGCTCGAAGGCTGCGACCTGATCGTGGAAGCGATCGCCGAGCGGATGGACTGGAAGCTGGATCTCTACAAGAAGATCGCCCCGCACGTCGCGCCCGGCGCGGTGCTGGCCTCGAACACCTCGGGCCTGTCGATCAACGGCCTCGCCGAAGCATTGCCTGAAGAAATGCGCCACCGCTTCTGCGGCGTGCACTTCTTCAACCCGCCGCGCTACATGCACCTGGTCGAGCTGATCCCCACCCGCCTCACCGAGGCGAAGGTGGTCGATGGGCTGGAAGCCTTCCTCACCACCGCCGTGGGCAAGGGCGTGGTGATCGCGCGCGACACGCCGAACTTCATCGGCAACCGCATCGGCGTGTTCTCGATGCTGGCCACCATGCACCACACCGAGCAGTTCGGGCTGGGCTTCGACGTGGTCGACGCGCTCACCGGCCCGGCCGTGGGCCGCCCCAAGAGCGCCACCTACCGCACCGCCGACGTGGTGGGCCTGGACACCATGGCGCACGTCATCAAGACCATGGCCGACACGCTGCCGAACGACCCGTGGCACGCCTACTTCAAGGCGCCGGCGTGGCTCAGCGGCCTGATCGAGAAGGGCGCGCTGGGCCAGAAGAACGGCGCGGGCTTCTACAGGAAGGCCGGCAAGGACATCGTGGTGCTCGACGTGGCGAAGCAGGATTACCGCGCCTCCGAGCAGAAGGCGTCCGACGAAGTCGCCGCCATCCTCGCGATCAAGAATCCCGCCGAGAAGTTCGCCAAGCTGCGCGCCTCGCAGGACAAGCAGGCGCAGTTCCTGTGGGCCACGTTCCGCGACCTGTTCCACTACACCGCCTACCACCTCGCCGACATCGCCGACACCGCGCGCGACGTGGACTTCGCGATCCGCTGGGGCTACGGCTGGAAGCTCGGCCCGTTCGAGACCTGGCAGGCCGCGGGCTGGCAGCAGGTGGCGAAATGGGTGCAGGAGGACATCGCCGCCAGCAAGGCGATGAGCAACGCGCCCCTGCCCGCCTGGGTGCTGGACGGCCGCGACGGCGTGCATGGCAAGGACGGCTCGTGGTCGGCCGCCGAGGGCAAGGCCAAGCCGCGCTCGCAGCATCCGGTCTATGCGCGCCAGCTGTTCCCCGACCCCATCCTGGGCGAGCAATTCGACCAGGGCACCACCGTGTGGGAGAACGACGGCGTGCGCCTGTGGACGCTGGGCAACGACGGCGTGGGCATCCTCTCGTTCAAGACCAAGATGCACACGGTCAACGACCAGGTGCTCGACGGCATCCAGCACGCGATCGGCATCGCCGAGGAGCAGCTCAAGGCCGTGGTGATCTGGCAGAGCGGCGAGCCGTTCTCCGCCGGCGCGGATCTGAAGGGCGCGCTGGGCCTGCTGCAAGCCGGCAAGTTCGACGACTTCGAGAAGATGGTCGCCAACTTCCAGCGCACCAGCATGCGCATCAAGCATGCGCTGGTGCCGGTGGTGTCCGCCGTGCGTGGCCTCGCGCTGGGCGGCGGCTGCGAGTTCCAGATGCACTCGGCGCGCACCGTAGCCGCGCTGGAGTCCTACATCGGCCTGGTCGAGGCCGGCGTGGGCCTGCTGCCCGCCGGCGGCGGCCTGCACGAGCTGGCCGTGCGCGCGGCCAAGGCCAACCCGGCCGATCCGTTCGAGTCGCTGAAGAAGGTGTTCGAGACGGTGGCGATGGCCAAGGTCTCGCCCAGCGCGATCGAGGCGAAGAACATGGGCCTCCTGCGCGACAGCGACGTGATCGTGTTCAACGCCTACGAGCTGCTCTACGTGGCGAAGCAGGTCGCGCTGTCGCTGGCCGAATCCGGCTACCGCCCGCCGCTGTACCAGCGCGCGATCCCGGTCGCCGGCGACGTGGGCCGCGCCACCTTCCAGGCCTCGCTCGCGAACCTGCAGGCCGGCTACTTCGCCTCCGAGCACGACATCGCCATCGCCACCCGCATCGCCGACTGCCTGTGCGGCGGCAACGTGGAGCGCGGCTCGCTGGTGGACGAGGAGTGGCTGCTGGAACTGGAGCGCAAGCACTTCGTGGAGCTGGCCAAGACCGAGAAGACCCAGGCCCGCATCGCCCACACCATGACCACCGGCAAGCCGCTGCGCAACTGACCGCCACCTGCTCCCTCCCCTTCAAGGGGAGGGCCGGGGTGGGGATGGTTGTCCCCACCAGCCACGACAAAACTTCGCCCTGATCCGCGCACCGCGCGAAGGGCCACGGAGAACGAAATGACCAAGCAAGTGCAAGACGCCTACATCGTCGCCGCCACCCGCACCCCGGTGGGCAAGGCGCCGCGCGGCGTGTTCCGCAACACCCGTCCCGACGACATGCTGGCCCACGTCATCAAGGCCGTGCTGGCGCAGGCGCCGGGCATCGACCCGCACGAGATCGCCGACGTCATCATCGGCTGCGCGATGCCCGAGGCCGAGCAAGGCATGAACGTGGCGCGCATCGGCCTGCTGCTCGCCGGCCTGCCCGATACCGTGCCGGGCGTCACCGTGAACCGCTTCTGCTCGTCCGGCCTGCAGTCGGTGGCGATGGCCGCCGACCGCATCCGCGTGGGCGAGGCCGACCTCATGCTCGCCGGCGGCACCGAGAGCATGAGCATGGTGCCGATGATGGGCCACAAGATCGCGATGAACCCCGCGATCTTCGCCAACGAGCACATCGGCATCGCCTACGGCATGGGCATCACCGCCGAGAACGTGGCCAAGCAGTGGAAGGTGAGCCGCGAGGCGCAGGACGCCTTCGCGGCGGAAAGCCATCGCCGCGCACTGGCCGCCCAGGCCGCCGGCGAATTCAAGGACGAGATCGCGCCGTTCCAGCTCGACGACCGCTACCCCGACCTCGCCACCCGCGGCATCGTCACCGACAGCCGCCTCATCACCGCCGACGAAGGCCCGCGCGTCGGCACCACCGTCGAAGTGCTGGGCAAGCTCAAGACCGTGTTCCGCAACGGCCAGTTCGGCGGCACCGTCACCGCCGGCAACTCCTCGCAGATGTCCGACGGCGCCGGCGCCGTGCTGCTCGCCAGCGAGGCCGCGCTGAAGAAGTACAACCTCACCCCGCTGGGCCGCTTCGTTGGCTTCTCGGTGGCCGGCGTCAAGCCCGAGGTCATGGGCATCGGCCCGCGCGAGGCGATCCCGAAGGCGCTCAAGCAGACCGGCATCAGCCAGAACCAGCTCGACTGGATCGAACTCAACGAAGCCTTCGCCGCGCAGGCGCTGGCCGTGATGGGCGACCTCCAGCTCGACCCCGCCAAGGTCAACCCGCTGGGCGGCGCCATCGCGCTCGGCCACCCGCTCGGCGCCACCGGCGCCGTGCGCATCGCCACCCTGCTCCACGGCATGCGCCGCAAGAAGCAGAAGTACGGCATGGTGACCATGTGCATCGGCACCGGCATGGGCGCGGCGGGCGTGTTCGAGGCGCTGTAAATCCTCCGCAGACAAACCCTCCGCAGACAAACCCGACGGCGCCGCAGCGATGCGGCGCCGTCGTCGTATTCGCGCCATTACCCGCGATGCGCCTGCTGCGCCTCGAACGCCCGGCGCAGCTCGGGATCGAGCACGTCCATCTGCCGCCTGGACTGCATCAGCGGCCGCTCGCCCATCGGCAACTGGCAGTTGCGCGACAGTGTGTCGGCGCCGGCCGAAGTGGTCGCCGTGACGTCCTGCAGGTTGACGGTGACCGCGAGCGTGTCGCCCAACGGCTCCATCGCGAGGCACAGCCGGTCGATCATCGCGGTGCTGCGATAACGGGCGCCGTCGACAAGCACCATCAGGTTGTGATCGTCCACCCACGCGCTGGAACGCACACCGGACACGCTGGCCAGCACGGCACGCGCGGATTCGTGACCGACCGGTCGCGACGGGTCGGCCACGCGCATCGAACGCAGCATGTCGTTGGACATGCCTTCGAGATGCCGCTGCACGACGCGCTGGTTGCCAGTGACGGCAGCCGCCTCGATGGCGGCCAGGTGCCGCGCCGTGGCCAACGGATTCACCGGCTGGCCGGCCTGTTGCGGGCGCGGCTCGTTCGCGGCGGTTTCCCTGGCCGGGTCGCTGCAGCCAGTGGCGGCAATGCAAGTCACCACGGCGGCAATCAGCCAGCGCTGCATGGTCATCCCTTTCCCCTGATCGAATGCGGGCATGAGGATAACCTGCCCATCGTCTGGCAGCACGATCGCCGATGCCGCGCGGCATACACGGCTCATGCCTCGGTCAACCGGGCAGCCGCCTCACCCTTGCTGCAGCTTGCCCGTGATCCGCTGCCAGAACGAGGGCTTGGCTTTCTCGGCCGGCGCCTTCGGCGGCACATAGCCCGGCTGCAGCGCCTGGCAATCCGCGTAGAACGGTTGCGTGAGTTTTTCGGCCAGCGCCGGCGCGAGCCAGAAGCCCAGCCGCACCGGGCTGCCGGTGATTTCGATCCAGCTGGCCAGCGATCCGGCGTGCAGCACGGACGCGAGCTGCGCGAACGGCATCTGGCGCTCGAACACCAGCGCATCGCCATCGGCCTGCGGGCGCTTGCCCAGCCGCGGTTGCCAGGCCTGCTCGCCCACCACGAAATAGGCGTACATCGCGCGCGCGGCCAGGTTTTGGGCACGCTCGTCGCCCACGGTGTAGCGGGCGCTCAGGGTGATCTGGCCGGGCGCGCATTGCAGGGTGACCTGGTTCTGCTGGCCGCGCACGGTCTGCGAGAGCACCAGCGTGGGAGCGTCGCCGGGCGTCTTCCGGTAGGACGCCGCCAACGGCAGGCGGCCGTTGTTCGCCACCTGCGCGGGCAGCAGCTGCTCCGTCTTCCACCAGGCGATGCCGTTCACCACCAGGCCGCCAACCTGGGCAATCTGCTCGGGACGCACGTCCATCGCGGCGATGTAGCTGCGCAGTTCCGCGGGCGACGGTGTGCCGGGCACGGCAGTGTCGCGGTTCGGCAGCAGGTCCCCGTGCAGGCCGATGCGATCGGCGCCGCTCGGCGACCAGCGGTACACGCCGCCCAGCCAGGCGTAGGCGCAAGCATCCAGGCAGGTAGCCGGCAGCGCCGGCGTCGAACCCGTGTGCCAGGTGCCCAAGTGCGTGTTGAAGCGGGCGTCACGGAACAGCTTGCCGAGCTCCATGCCGGCGGCAGCGTCGCCGGCGGACGAGTCGAGGTAGACGTCCGTGCCCGGCGGAGCCTTGCCCGACTGCAGCAGCTGGCGCACCTGCTCCACCGCGGCGGCATTGATGGTGCCCGCCAGATAGAGCTGCGGCGCCTTCGCCATGCGCAGCGTGATGCGGTCGCTGCGCAGGTGCACGGTGAGCGGGCCATCGAAACCGGGAGACGACTTCGCCATCGCCGGGATCGCCAGCGTGCAAGCCGCCGCAGTCAGCAGCCGCAGCGCACCGCGGGAAAGAAAGGAATCGGGCAAGATCACGCGCCTCGTGGGGAGCCAAGCGCCGAAGTGTCGCGCACTTGCGCTGGGCCTTGCATGAATGCAATGCGCCTGATCGACGCACCTAGCGCAACTGGCTGTCCTTGCTGCCGCGGCGGTTGTAGAGGTTGGCCGCGCGTTCGGCGTCCTGCGCCGCCTGGCAGGCCACGCACAGGCGCACGCCGGGCACGGCCTGGCGACGCGCCTCGGGAATCGGCGCATCGCATTCCTCGCAGCGGGCGAGGCTCGGCCCCCGCTTCAACTGGCTGCGGGCACGCTGCACCGCATCGGCGACGGTGGCGTCGATCTGATCCTGCACGGCGCCGTCGCCGGCCCATCCGGTAGCCATGGGAACCTCCACGCACGCAATGGCCGACTGCGGAATATGCGGCCGATGCCAGCGGATTTCCAGCGCAGGCGTCGCTTGACCCAGGTCAGCGGCGCGGCGGACGCCGATGGCTAGGATCGACGCGAGCAACAGGAACTCGGCGGAGACCATGGACATGTTTCAACCCGCGCGGCTGCAGGAGCCGACCGGCGAAGCGGCCAACGGCGACGTGGCGCAGCCGCCCGAACCGCTCGGCGACGTGCGCTTCGCGCCGGGGCCGGTGCTGATCGCCTGCGCCTCGCAGACCGGCGTGGCCGAGGATCTGGCCGCGGCCACGCACGAGCAGCTGCGCGCCGCGGGCATCGCCTCGCGCGTAATGGATTTCGAGGCGCTGGATCGACCCACGCTGGAAGCCGCCCGCCAGGTGCTGTTCCTCGCCAGCACCACCTACGACGGCGACCCGCCGGACATGGCCGAAACCTTCAGCCGCGAAGCGATGGCGCAACCTGCGTCGCTCGCGCACTTGCACTACGGCCTGCTGGCGCTGGGCGACCGTGGCTACGGGGATTTCTGCGCCTTCGGCCGCGCACTCGATGTCTGGCTGCGAGCCAGCGGCGCGCAGCCGTGGTTCCCGCGCATCGAGGTGGACGACGAGGACGCTGCCGCACTGGAACGCTGGCATGCGCAGGTGGCGGCGCTGGCGGCGGCCGTCGCGGCATGATGCGACGACGCGCTCCCGCCGGATCGACGCACATGCCGACCACTATCCCCGCCGACCTGCACGAACGCCTGCGCGTGGCGCGTCCGTTCCTGCTCACCGCCCTGCTCGCGCTGCTGCTCGCGGGCCTGGTGGCCGCCGCCGTGGCGCATGCACCGACCCGGCCGCTGGTGTGGATGGTGGCCTACCTGGTGCTGGTGGCCGGCGTGGCGCAGGGCGTGCTGGGGCTGGGCCAGGCCTGGTTGCCGGAGCGCCTGCCCGCGCCGCGCTGGCGGGCCGGCGAATGGCTGCTGTTCAACCTCGGCAACCTCGGCGTGATCGCCGGCACGCTGCGGGTGTCGCCCGCGCTGGTGGCTGCAGGCACGGCGCTGTTCGTGGCCGCGCTGCTGGCGTTCCTGCTCGGCGTACGCGGCGCGGGCCGCGGTGGTTGGCTGCTGCATGCGTTCCGCGCGGTGCTGGTGGTGACCTGCCTCGGCGCCTGCGTGGGGCTGGCCTTGTCGGTGTCCGGCGTGGCGGTCTGAACGCGTTCCGCCGCGGTCATGGCCGGCGCGCTTCGCTAAACTAGCCAGCGCAAACCCACACGCCGAACCGCCCATGACCCGCAAGATCCTGAAAGCCGCTCTGTTGCAGGAAACCGATCGCGGCAGCCGCGACGCCAACCTCGACGCGATCGAGGCCGGCCTGCGCGAGGCCGCCAAGGCCGGCGCCGAACTGGTACTGCTGCAGGAGCTGCACAACGGCCCGTACTTCTGCCAGCACGAATCGGTGGATCTGTTCGACCTCGCCGAGCGCATCCCGGGCCCGAGCACCGCGCGCATCGGCCAGTTGGCCGAGGAGCTGAAACTGGTGGTGGTGGCCTCGCTGTTCGAGCAGCGCGCCACCGGGCTGTATCACAACACCGCGGTGGTGTTCGACCGCTCGGCGGCGATCGCGGGCAAGTACCGCAAGATGCACATTCCCGACGATCCGGCGTTCTACGAGAAGTTCTACTTCACTCCGGGCGACCTCGGCTTCGAGCCGATCCAGACCTCGGTGGGCAGGCTCGGCGTGCTGGTGTGCTGGGATCAGTGGTATCCCGAGGCCGCGCGCCTGATGGCGCTGGCCGGCGCGGAACTCTTGCTCTACCCCACCGCCATCGGCTGGGATCCGAACGACGCGCAGGCCGAGCAGGATCGCCAGCGCGAGGCCTGGATCACCGTGCAGCGCGGCCACGCGGTGGCGAACGGCCTGCCGCTGCTGGCCTGCAACCGCACCGGCCACGAGCCCGATCCCTCGGGCACCGGCGCCGGCATCCGGTTCTGGGGCAGCAGCTTCGTGGCCGGGCCGCAGGGCGAGTTCCTCGCCCGGGCCGGCACCGATGCGCGCGAACTCTTGCTCGCCGAGATCGACATGCAGCGCAGCGAGCACGTGCGCCGCATCTGGCCGTTCTTGCGCGACCGGCGCATCGATGCCTATGGAGACCTGCTCAAGCGCTTTCGTGACTAGAGAATGTTTGGTTCTGCTCGTCATCCCTGCGAGGTGCTTTTCAACAGCCGAAGGCTGGTCAAGCTCACTGCGGTCCGGAATATTTCGCCGGTGATCTGCTCTCCTCTCCCTCCGGGACGGGTGCTTGTGAGAACCATTGGATTCCGAGCCTTGGCTCGCCTGCGGCGGGCTTTCGCTCGGGTGTTTTCGCCAGCGACAAAGCGGTTTCGGTCGCCTGCCGGCGCCCGAGTTCCTTCTCTTTGCTGGCCCAAAGAGAAGGAACCAAGAGAAATGGCCTGGTTCAATCCGCCGACCCTACAAGCCCGCCGTGTCGAGGGGGTTGGACCAACGCTTGTCGACACGTCGCCCCTCAGCAGCCACGCCGCGACGTATCTGAAAACTGAGGAACAAAGCTTCGCAGCGCTTCGCCTCCCCTCGCGCTGTATCTCCCTCCCCTGCGTGCAGGGGGGGG
>JAFIHF010000023.1 GCA_017848855.1 Rhodanobacter denitrificans
ATTTCTCTTGGTTACTTCTCTTGACTCCGGGCATCCTGCCCTCCGCCCTTCGGGCCGGCTTCGCCGTTCGCCACCGCTCCTGCGGTGGCGTGGGCCAGCAAAGAGAAGTGACTCGGGCGCCGGCAGGCGACCGAAACCGCTCTGTCGCTTGCGGCAGGCGACCGAAACAGCTTTGTTCCTTGCGAAAGCGCGAGAGCAAAAGCCCCCTCAAGCGAAGAGGGCTGGGGTGCGGCGAAAAGCCCGCTAGACTGCGCGCTCCATCGCCCGGGGAACCCGCATCCATGCGCCGCCTGCTGCTCGCCGCCACGCTCGCCCTCGCCGCCTGCCTCCCGCCCGCGCTGGCCGCAGACGACGTCGCCCAGTTGCAGAAGACCGATCTGGTGGTCGGCAGCGGCACGCTGGCGCGCGATGGCGACGTGGTGCAGGTGAACTACACCGGCTGGCTGTACGACGCGCACGCGGCGGACCACCACGGCGCGGAATTCGACAGCTCGCTGGAGAGCGGCGAACCGATCAGCTTCACGCTGGGCGCGGGCGAGGTCATCAAGGGCTGGGACCAGGGCATCCGCGGCATGCACGTGGGCGGCAAGCGTACCTTGGTCATCCCCGCGCGGTTGGCCTACGGCAGCCGCGGCGCCGGCGACGCCGTGCCGCCAAACGCCGCGCTGGTGTTCGACGTGGAGCTGGTGGGCGTGCATTAGGCATGGGCGCGAACTCCAAAGCACTGCGGGCTCTCGTCTTGAACAACGAAGCCGTGCGGCCTGGGCTCGCGCACTGACTGGTGATCCCCTCTCCCACCGGGAGAGGGTGCCGGCAGGCGGGTGAGGGTTCGGGCAAAGCGAAAAGTTGCGACAAGTCCGAACCCTCTCCCCCTACCCCTCTCCCGGAGGGAGAGGGGAAAAGATCACGTGCGAAATATGCCGGACCGCCCCATCAAACCGCCGCGCGACGCTCGTCGTCGTCATCGGCCATCACGCAGTTGCGGCCGCCGCGCTTGGCGCGGTACAGCGCGGCGTCCGCTTCCGTGCACAGGCGCCGCATGTCGTGGCCGGCGCTGTCGGTGAAGGCCAGGCCGATGCTGGTGGAGACCGTGACGACCACGCCGTTTTCCACCACCTCGGCCGCCTCGATGGCCTGGCGGATGCGTTCGGCGATGGCCCGGCCCTGCGCGCGCGAGCACTCCACCAGCAGGATGCCGAATTCCTCGCCGCCGAGGCGGCCGAACAGGTCGACCGGGCGCAGTTGCTGCCTGCAGGCGGCGACCACCTTGCACAGCACCTCGTCGCCCATCGCATGGCCGTGGGTGTCGTTGATCCGCTTGAAGTGGTCCAGGTCGATGAAGGCGAGGCAGGCCATGCCCTGCCGCCGCGCCAGTTGCGACAGCACCCGCTCGGCCTCGCCCATGAAATGCTGGCGGTTGAATACCGTGGTGAGGCCGTCCAGATGGGACAGCTTCTTGAAGCGCAGCTGCGAGCGCTTGAGCCGGAACATCCAGAGCAGGACGAAGGCCAGCGCCAGCAGCAGCAGCGCGAGATACAGGCGATTCGCCTCCGCCGTCTTGTCATTCAGCTTCTGCTGCATGCGCAGTGCCGCGTTCTGCTGGCCCAGCTTTTCCGTCTCCAGCTGCTGCACCAGCACGTGCTGCTGCACCGTTTCGTAGGCCATCGTGCGCACATTGACGTCGTCGAGATGGGCCTTGTCCAGCGCGGCGAATTTTTCGTAATAGTCGAGCGCGGCGGCGGCATGGCCCTGCTTCTTGGCGATGCGGTAAAGCACATCGTAGGCGTCCCTCGGCCAATCGCCGGATGCCTGCATGGCGACGACGGCCAAGGCCGCCTTCCGGGCGGCGTCATCGTCCCCGATAGCAGCCAGCGCTTGGGCTCGCTGCACCAAAGTCTGCATTTTGTTGGGGGCATAGCCGTCGACCTCGATTGCGGGCGCCATGCGGTCAAGCAACGCAAGCGCCTTGCGCGGCTGCCCCGCCTGCAGGTACAGGTCGACAACGGTCTGCTGCAAGTCGGTGCTGTACACCGGCAGCTTGGCCGCCGCGCAGGCATGGATGGCCTGCTGCAGCTCCGGACTGCCGAGTTTGAGCCGATGTCCGAAGGAAAGCGCCTCCACCAGACTGGTCGCCGCATAGCACGAACTTTTGCTCGCAGAAGCCTCCGCCAGCGCCATTCGCGCGTACTGCACGGCCAGGTCAATCTGGCCAACCATGGCCATCGACTGCGAGAGATTCAGCAGTATCGCGGAGCGAGCCCTGGCATCCGTGACCTGTGGCAGACGTGCCGCAAGGCGATCGGCCAGTTCGAATGCCTTTGGATAATGCCGCGTGAACACCAACTGGCTCAGCAGCAAGGCGGAAGCGCGATCCGCCCAAGCCTGATTACCGGAATGCCGAATGATGTCCTGGAACAACGCCTCCGACTTCGGGTAGTCGCTTTCGTACATGGCCTCCCATGCATCCAGATAGCGCAAATGCCATTGCTGATCCGGCGTCAACTGGGCAGCTTCCCGGTTGAGCAGAGCCAACAGTTGCAAGGAGCGCGCGTGATCCGTCAGCTGCATCGCATCGGCCCGCTCGAGCGTGGCACCCAGGTCGACATGCGACGTGGCGGCACGACTGGCGTGCCAGCCCAGGCAACAGGCAAGCGCCACCCCGGCAATACGTTGCAGCAGGCTATTTGACCGGCGGTGCATGACGGCGCCCCGTCATCCTCTGCGCGAGCGCCTACGTTTGACAGGGGAAGGCGAGGGGGGCTCGGGTTTGGGCTGCTTCGGCGGGGGAACGTCGGCCTCTTCTTCCTCGTCGCCGCCTGGGCCTGGCGAGTGCGTCTGGGGCATATTCTCCACCCGCGTTATACACAGCTCCACACGCAGCGGCGCACTGTCGCCTGTTGCCACCGCCAGCTTGAGCTCGACGCTCGCCTGCGCCTGCTCCAGCACACACTTCAGCTCCTCGGGCGATGCGTAGCGCAGCGATGCATCGCTGCCGATGGCCACCAGCAACTTGATCGTATCGGTCATGTTGTTCCCCTTGCCGCCCAAGTTCGGACGGCACCGACGTGTCGCGCCGCCCTGCTTCAAACCGCCGTGACGGCTTGTCCTCCCGCATCCAGTGCTTGCAGCCGCTCAAGCATGGCACGGTTCGGCTGCAAGGTCACGGCCGGCGGCAGCACCACGGTTTCCTCGGCGGTCAAGGGCGCCGTGGCCAGCTCGCGCAAGGAAATGCGCCGGATGCGCGGCCGCTCGATCGGCAGGGTGGCGCCGCGGTAGACGATCACCTCGTGGTCGGGCGGGTAGTCCTGCTGCAGCCGCTCCACCAGCAGGGCGTGGTAGGCGGGGCCGGTGTCGAAGCGCCCCACCGAACGGTTGCCGACCACGCCCACCTGCCACAGCACGAGATAACCCGCCGGGTCGATGCGCCGGTCGCAGTACAGGAGCTGGCTGGCCTCGAAGTGCTGGCAGCCGTAGCGGCCGGGGTCGAAGCCGAGGTCGGCGTAGAGGCAATCCTCGGCGGAGATGCCCGGCTCCATGTGCGCCTCAAACCCTTCGGCGCGGGCCTGTTCAATCGCCTTGTGCGGCGACCAGGCGAAGATGCCGGGGTGGCCGTAGAACACGCCGCAGACGCGCTTGCCGGCGCGCAGCTCGGCCATCATCAGCGCCACCCACTCGCGGTAGGTGCGCATGCGCGGCTTGCCCTCGGCGTAGTAGGGCTGCAGGCTGCGCACGTCCGGGTGCAGGCGCTTCAGCCACTCCTCCGCGATGGCGTCGGAGAGCGCCGCGAACACCACGTCCGCCTGCACGATGTGGCTGCGCGCCAGCGGCGTGAGGTGGGAGCCCAGCGTCATGCCCAGGCCCACGCAGGCGAGGCGGCCGCGGCCGGGGACGTTCAAGGAGGGGAGCCGGGTCTGGGTCATGCGGCGATCATAGCGAACGCCCGCCCCTGCGCTCGCGGGAGCGCTGGAGGCAGGCCCGCGCGAATCAGGCCGTCGCGAGATCTTCGCCACCGGCCGCCACGCGGTTTCGTCCGTCGTGCTTGGCGCGGTACAGCGCGGCATCGGCCTCGGTGCACAGGCGGTGCAGGTCGTGGCCGAGGCTGTCGGTGAAGGCCAGGCCGATGCTGGTGGAAACCGTCACCACCGCGCCGTTGCGCTCCATCACGACGGCCTCGATGGCCGCGCGGATGCGTTCGGCAATCGCCAGCCCCTGTTCGCGCGTGCAATCCACCAGCAGGATGCCGAACTCCTCGCCGCCGAGGCGGCCGAACAGGTCGGCGGCGCGCAGGTGCTGCTTGCAGGCGGCGACCATGCGGCACAGCACTTGGTCGCCCATCGCATGGCCGTGGGTGTCGTTGATGCACTTGAAGTGATCGAGGTCGATGATGGCCACGCAGGCCGCGCCTTTCCGCTTCTCCAGCAGGCGCAGCGCGCGCTCGGCTTCGCCCATGAAGTGCTGGCGGTTGGAGATGGCGGTGAGGCCATCGAGGTGGGACAGCCGCTTGAAGCGCAGTTGCGAGCGCTTGAGCCGGAACATCCACAGCGCGCCGAAGCCCAGCACCAGCAGCAGCAGCGCGAGGTACAGGCGGTTGGCCTCGGCCGTCTTGGCGTCCAGTTTCTGCTGCACCAGCAGCTCGCTGTTCTGCTGGCTCAGCCTTTCCGTCTCCAGCTTCTGCGCCAGCATGTGCTGCTGCACCGTCTCGTAGGCCATCGTGCGCGCATTGACGTCGTCGAGGTAGGCCTTGTCCAGCGCAGCGAACTTCTCGTGGTAGTCGAGCGCAGCGGCAGCGTGCCCCTGCCTTTTCTCGACGCGGTAAAGCACCTCGTAGGCGTCTTTCAGCCACGCGTCGGCGTCGCCCGGCTTGCCGCCGGCGACGACGGCCAGGGCCAGCCGCCTGGCGGCATCGTCCTCGCCCACGGCAGCCAAGGCCGACGCCCGGTCCACCAGCGCCGACAACTTGGCGGGCACATAGCCGTTGGCGTCGACGCTCGGCTGGATCCGGTCCAGCAGGGCTAGCACCTTGCGCGGCTGCCCCTCGTGCAGGAGCTGGTCGGCGAGCATGAACTGCAGGTTGGTGTTGTACAGCGGCGCCTTGGCCGCCGGGCAGTCGTCGAAAGCCTGCTGCAATTCCGGGCTGTCGGATTTGAGCCGTTTGCCGTAGTACAGCGCCTCGACCAGGATGGAGGCGGGATAGCACCGGCTTTCACCCGCCGGCACGGTCGCCAGCGCCAGGCGGGCGTAGTGCACGGCCAGATCGGTCTGCCCGGCGGACCCCATCACCTGCGACAGGTTGGACAGCAGCAGGCGGCGGTCCTTGGCGTCCGTGACCTGCGGCAAGCGCGCCGCGACGCGATTGGCCAGCTCGAATGCCTCGGTATAGTGCCGGGCGGCCCCGAGCTGGCTCAGCAGCACGGCCGACGCATGATTCACCAGATGCTCATCGCCAGAGTGTTCGATGACCTCGCCGAGCATGGCCTCCGACCTGGCGTAGTCGCCCTGGTACATGGCCTCCCAGGCATGCAGATAGCGCCGCTGCCATTGCTGGGCCGGCGTCAGGCCCGCCGCTTGCCGGTCGAGCTGGGCCAGCACCTGCAAGGATCGCGGGTGATCCGTGACCTGCAATTGATAGATCTGCCGGATCAAGGCATCCGGATCGGTCACGGGTGCGGCGGCAAGGCCGGCCTGCCAGCCCAGACAGCCGGCGAGGCCCACCCAGGCGAGCCGCGTTCTGGTGCTGCCGGATAGCCAAGCCATGCCCATTCCCCAATGACCCCATGCAACGACAAGCCGCGCCCGGCCACCGGCCGCAGCGCCCGCCCGTTGCCCCTTCAGCCGTGCCAGCATCGCATGCTTGGGCCGCAAGGTCATCGCACCGTCACTTCGGCCCTGCGGGCCTCGACCGGTTCGCGGAAGACCACGCGATCGACGGCGGCGCCGACGCATGCCTAAAGGCACGGTCTCGCGGCAGCCCGGCCCGCTACGCTAGCGGCTTTCCCCCGCAAGGACAGACCCGTGCGCAAGCCGCTGCAGACGAGCTTGCTGGCAGCCCTGCTGCTGGCCGGATTCCACCCTTCGGCGCTGGCCGCCGACAAGAAGGCGCCGGCCGCGGCGGAAGCGCCGGGCGCCAGCGACGGCTTCCAGTTGCCGCCGTTCCCGGCGGACAAGAGCGTCGCCCAGACCACCACCGTGGACGGCCGCACGCTGAAGTACACCGCCACGGTGGGCTCGCTGCCGGTGCGCGACGAGAAGGGCAAGGTGATCGCGCAGGTGATGTTCACCGCCTACACCCTGCCCGGCAAGAACCGCCCGGTGACGTTCGCGCTGAACGGCGGCCCCGGCGCCTCCTCCGTCTACCTCAACCTCGGCGCGATCGGCCCGAAGAAGGTGAACTTCGGCGTGGAGGGCGACAAGCCTTCCGACCCGGCCGTGCTGCACGACAACCCCGGCACCTGGCTGGGCTTCACCGACCTGGTGTTCATCGACCCGGTGGGCACCGGCTTCAGCCGCGCGCTGGTGGACGACAAGGAAGCCACCAAGGACTTCTACAGTACCGACGCCGACATCCAGTACCTCTCGCGCATCGTCTACGACTGGCTGGTGAAGAACGGCCGCATGGAGTCGCGCAAATACCTGGTGGGCGAGAGCTACGGCGGCTTCCGCGGCCCGCGCATCACCGACTACCTGCAGACCCGGCTCGGCGTGGCGATGAACGGCGTGGTGCTGCTTTCGCCCTACCTCGACCCGGCGGCGATGGACGACGAGAACGTGTCGCCGCTGCCGTGGATGCTCACCCTGCCGTCCATCGCCGCCGCGCATCTGGAGCGCGAGGGCAAGCTCACCGCGCAGGCGATGCAGCCGATCATCGATTACACCCGCACCACCTACGCCGCCACGCTGATGCAGGGCCGCGCCGACCCGGCCGCCACCGACGCGATGATCAAGAAGGTCGCCGCGCTCACCGGGCTCGATCCGCTATTTGTGAAACGCTCCGGCGGGCGCCTCGAAACCCAGGCCTACCTGCGCGAGGTGTACCGCGCCCAAGGCAAGCTGGGCAGCCGCTACGACTCCAACGTCACCGCGTGGGATCCCTTCCCCTATGCGCCGCACCAGCGCAGCGGCGACCCGATCCTCAACGGCATCATCGCCCCCACCACCACCGCGATGGTGAACTTCGTCACCCAGACCGTGGGCTGGAAATACGACGGCCGCTACAACGCGCTGAGCTACGAAGTGAACCGCCTGTGGCACGAGGACGACGACGCGCGCCTCGGCTCGGTGAAGCAGCTGCGCGAGTCGGTCGCGAACGACCCCGGCCTGCGCGTGCTGATCGCCCACGGCTGGGACGACCTCTCCTGCCCGTTCATGGCCTCGGTGCTGATCGTCGACCAGATGCCGGCGATGGGCGACCCCACGCGCGTGCAGGTGAAGGAATACCCGGGCGGGCACATGTTCTATGCGCGCACCGCGAGCCAGGCCGATTTGCTGCGCGACGTGAAGGCGCTGTACGGGGTGATGTGAGTGCTTGCTCCCCTCTCCCGCTTGCGGGAGAGGGGTTGGGGGCGAGGGGCTTTTGCTCGTGCGCTTCCGCAAGCGACAAAGCGGTTTCGGTCGCCTGCCGGCGCCCGAGCCACCTTTCTTTGCTGGCCCAAAGAAAGGTGGCCCAAAGAAATGGCCTGGTTCAATCCGCCGACCCTACAAGCCCGACATGTCGAGGGCGTTGGACCAACGCTCGTCGACACGTCGCCCTACAGCGGCCACCTCGCGACGTATCTGGAAACTGAGGACGTAAAGCTCGTCGCCCCAGCGAAAGCTGGGGCCCAGTGCCTTTGCTTCGCTTTGCTGGTGTCTTGCTCTGGCCGTTGCTTCTGCGCGCAGGAGCGCGCTGCTCTTCGGGGCCCCTATGCGGCGGTGAGGCGCGGACGATCAGGCCGCGCAGCGGGCGAGGCCATGGATGGACTCGCCTTTTCGACCGGGCAGGATGCCCGGCCGAAAAGCCCGGCCGCGCCTCACGGACTCGCAGGGCAGGATGCCCGGAGAGCGCCGCATCGGGGTGTCGTTTTCTCTTGGCTACTTCTCTTTTGGACAAGCAAAAGAGAAGTAGGTCGGGCCGCGGCAGCGGCACGAAACTGCCTTGAAACTTGCGAGAGCCAAGAACAAAAAGCCCCCTCACCCCAGCCCTCTCCCCGCCGGTGAGAGGTGACGAATCCCGCAAGCATCAAGCCTGAGGCCGACTGCACCGGCCTCCTTCACCTCCCGTGGTACCCCGCTGGCCGATGATCCCCCGCGGTGACGTAGCATGCTCCCTCGCGATTCCCGCATCACCGATGAGGTGTTCCCATGAAATCCACCCTGACCGCCCTGTTCGCGCTCTCGCTCGCGCTGGCCGCGAACGCCATGCCCGCCCAGACGAAACCGAAAGCCCCCGCCTACACCCCGCTGCGCCCGGTGGCCGATTGCCTGCGCACCGACCGCATCAACGAATGGCATATCGTGGATTCGCGCACGCTCGCCGTGCGCACCGGGCCCGACCGCTACCTGGTGAAGCTGCAGGTGGACTGCCCGCGCCTGCGCTACGGGCCGCCCACCCTGCTGTTCCATTCCAACCCCGCGAACCAGGCGGTGATCCCGTTCAGCATCTGCGGCGAGGCCGGCGAAACCGTGCGCGCGCTGCACGAACCGCCGTGCGCGATCCAGTCGGTGCGCAAGATCGACCAGGCCGAGTTCGACCAGCTCAAGGCGCACGCCCGGCGCAGCGGCAGCGGCGCGGACCAGCCGCTAAAGCCCTGACCCCGTCCAAACATCGGCTTTGCGATCATCCCTTATCGCGAAAATCAAACGGGCGGCCATCCATGGCCGCACTTTCAAAAAGAGCCCGGCGATGCCGGGCTCTTTCCGTACGAAGAGATTTGCAACGATCAATCGTCGTCGTCGCGTACGTAGCGCGTGGGATAGCCGTTATCGTAGATCACGGTGCGGGTGACCACGCGGCGCTGCACCACCGGCGCGCTTTCGTAGACCACCGTGGGCGGGCCGTACACCACCGGCGGCGGCGGGGCGTAATAGACCGGCCGCGGCGCCAGGGCGTCGCTGACCACGCCGGCCACCACGCCGGTGACGATTGCGCCGGCGATCCAGCGGCCGCCGCTCCAATGGCCGCCGCGGTAATAGCCGCCGCCACGGCGCCAACCGTCGTGGCGCCAGCCGTCATGGTCCCAGCCATGATGCCAGCCGCCACCATGGCCCCAGCCATCGTGGTCGTGCGCGGAGGCGCCCAGCGGCATCGCCACCGCCGCAGCCACGGCCAGACCGATTGCCATCCACTTGCCGACGTTGCGCTTGGACATGTTCCTGCACCTCCGTTGAACTGCGGGAGCGATGCTCGTCCGGATGCACTTAATCGCCACTGAAGGAATCAGCGTTTAACACGCGCGTCACGCCACGGATTCGCCGCCGCTTCAGGCTGGCGGTGGCGCAGCAGCCAGCAGCCGTGGATGTCGGCGCGGCGGGCGAAGTCGAACGGGATGCTGGCCGCGCTCCAGTCCTCGATGTCGAAGCGTTCCGCCAGCGCTTCCGCGTCCAGCTTGAAGCGGCGGAAGTTGTTGGAGAACACGATCACGCCGTCGTTCGCCAGATGCTCGCCGCAGGCGTCCAGCAGCGCCGCGTGATCGCGCTGCACGTCGAAATCCTCGGCGCGCTTGGAGTTGGAGAAGGTCGGCGGATCGACGTAGATCAGGCCGTAGTGGCTGCGCTCCTGGCGCAGGAACGTCAGCGCGTCGGCCTGCACCAGCCGGTGCCTGGCGCCGGTGAAACCGTTCAGCGCAAGGTTGCGCGAGGCCCAGTCCAGATACGTCGCGGACAGGTCCACGCTGGTGGTGTCGCGCGCGCCGCCCGCCGCCGCGTACACGCTGGCGGTGGCGGTGTAGGCGAACAGGTTGAGGAAGCGCCTGCCTTCGGCCAACTCGCGCAGCCTCGCGCGCACGAGGCGGTGGTCGAGGAACAGGCCGGTGTCGAGGTAGTCGGTGAGGTTGACGAGGAACTTCAGCCCGCCCTCGTCCACTTCGACGAACTCGCCGCGCTGGTCGAACTGGCCGTACTTGGAACCGCCCTTGCCGCGCTCGCGGGTCTTGATGGCGACGCGCTCGCGCGGCACGCCGAACACTTCGCTTGCCACGCGAGCCACTTCGCGCAGGCGCTGCTGCGCAGTGGCGACGGGCACCTCGGCGGGCGCGCGGTATTCCTGCACGTGCAGCCAGGCGTCGCCGCCTTCCTGCGCGTAGACGTCGATCGCGGCGGCGTATTCGGGCAGGTCCTGGTCGTAGGCGCGGAAGCAGGCGATGCCTTCGCGCGCGAGCCGCTTGCGCAGGTGCCTGAGGTTCTTCTCCAGCCGGTTCTTCAGCATCTGCGCGCCGGCGGAGAGCGGCTTCGCCTCGCGCGGCGCGGCGTCGCGTACGCGGATCTCGAAGGTGAGCAGCTGGGTTTCCAGCGCGCCGTTGTAGAGCGCGTATTTCTTTTCCGCGTGCAGGCCCAGCGCGCGGCCCAGCTCGGCGTCGCCCGCCAGCACGGCGGCGCGCCAGCCGGGGAACTGCGTGCGCAGGCGCTCGCCCAGCGCGTGGTACAGCGCGGGCATCGCCGCGCGCTCGCCCAGCCGCTCGCCGTAGGGCGGGTTGGTGACGACGAGGCCGCGCTCCACGCCGGCGGGCGGCACGAGATGCGCCACGTCGCGCTTCTCCAGCGTGAGGAAGCCGGCCACGCCGGCCTCCTGCGCATTGCGTTTGGCCGTCTGCACCATGCGCGGGTCGAGGTCGCTGCCGAAGAAGCAGGCGCGCAGCGATTTCAGCCCCGCCTCGGCGCGCGTGCGCGCCTCGTCCAGCAGTCCGCGCCACAGCGCGAGGTCGTGCTGCTGCCAGCCGAGAAAGCCGTAGTAGTCGCGGCGCCAGCCCGGCGCCACGTCGGCGGCCATCAGCGCGGCCTCGATCAGCAGGGTGCCGGAGCCGCACATCGGATCGACCAGCGCGCCGCCTTCGGCATACACCTGCGGCCAGCGCGCGCGCAGCAGGATCGCCGCGGCGAGGTTCTCCTTCAGCGGCGCCTCGCCCTGCAGCTCGCGCCAGCCGCGGCGGTGCAGCGGGCTGCCGGCGAGGTCCAGCGACAGCGTGGCGCGGTCGCGCTTCAGGCGCAGGTTGAGCCGCACGTCCGGCTCCTCGGTGTCCACGCCGGGGCGGGTGCCGCCCTGCTGGCGGAACTGGTCGACCACCGCGTCCTTCACCCGCTGCGCGACGAACTGGCTGTGGTTGAGCTTGCTCTGCGCGGTGTGCGCATCCACCGCCAGCGTGGCGTGCGCGGCGAGGTGTTGCGACCAATCGATCGCCTGCACGCCGGCGTAGAGCGCCTCGTCGGTGGCCGCGTCGAACTCGGCCAGCGGCAGCAGCACGCGGCTGGCCAGGCGCGACCACAGGCAGGCGCGGTAGGCGGTTTCCAGCGGGCCGGAGAAGTGCACGCCGGCCAGCGCCTCGCGCACGTCCGCGGCGCCCAGCGCCACCAGCTCGTCGCGCAGCAGGTATTCCAGCCCTTTCGGGCAGGTGGCGAAGTACGCGCTCATGCCAGCGACTCCAGCAAGGTTTCGAACTGCGCGGTGATCGCCGGCAGGCTCGCCGCCAGCTGGTGGTCGTCGTCCAGCAGCAGCAGCGGCAGATGGCGCTGTGCGGCGAAGGCCTGCACCGCCTGCGCCG
Organism: Rhodanobacter denitrificans; assembly: GCA_017848855.1. Lineage (GTDB taxonomy): Bacteria > Pseudomonadota > Gammaproteobacteria > Xanthomonadales > Rhodanobacteraceae > Rhodanobacter_A > Rhodanobacter_A denitrificans_B. The sequence goes on from JAFIHF010000023.1 coordinate 11,730, forward strand.
GGCACAGTTCGTCGCGCCAGCCGTGCACCAGCATCGTGGGCACGCCCGCGCGCACCTCCAACGCCTGTGCATAGCCGGGGATCAAGGGCGGCGTGGCCATCAGGAACAAGGCCGCCACCGGCGCCTCCAGCGAGGCCAGCGCGGAGGCGAACGCGCCCATGCTGGAGCCCACCAGCACCGGCGGCGCGGCGCAGGCGGCGATTGCCGCGCGCAGTTGCGCCACGCGCGGCGCCACCGCATCGGCGTAGCCGCGTTCGTCGTGCGCGCGGAAGTCCGGCCGCTGCGTGCGCCAGCCCCGCGCCTCGGCGCAGGCGGCGAGCGCGCCGACCTTGCTGGCGTCGGGGCCGGCGCCCGAACCGTGGGAAAGGATGATCTGGCCGCGCATCGCGGTCTCCGTGGGTGGTGGGTGCCGCATACTGCGGCTGCACATGATAGCCGGCGGCATGCGAGACTCCGCGCATGCCTGCCCTCGCCGTCCACGACCAGCCGCTGCCCTACGCGGCGAAACTGCCTGAGCGTCCCGCCACCGCGGTGACGCTGGTGGTGATCCACTGCACCGAGCTGCCCGACCTCGCGCTGGCCCGCGAATACGGCGAGAAGGTGCTGTACGACAGCGGTGCCGGCAACAGCGGCCACTACTACATCGACCGCGACGGCGCGGTGTACCGCTACGTGCCCGGCACCCGCGTGGCCCACCACGTGCGCGGCTGGAACCCGCACTCCATCGGCATCGAACTGGTGAACCGCGGCCGCTATCCCGACTGGTTCGACTCGCGCCGGCAGACCATGACCGAGCCCTACTCCGCCGCCCAGATCGCCGCGCTGCGCGCGCTCTTGGCGCAGCTGCGCACGGAGTTTCCGAACCTGCGCCAGATCGCCGGCCACGAGGATCTGGACACCGCGCGCGTGCCGGCCAGCGACGATCCGTCGGAGCAGGTGCCGCGCAAGCTCGACCCCGGCCCGCTGTTTCCGTGGAACGCTGTGCTGGAGGGCAGCGGGCTGGAGCGGATCAGGCCGGAAGCCCCTCTCCCCAACCCCTCTCCCGCAAGCGGGCGAGGGGCTTAGCTGGCGCCTCTCCCGCAAGCGGCCGTGGGCTCTGCTCCCCTCTCCCGCTTGCAGGCACGCGGGGAGGCGCCATGGATGGCGCCGGCTTTGAGGAGCGAGGAGAGGGGTTGGGGGAGAGGGCCGCTATAATCGCCGTTTCCCTTCCGCCCGAACCCGCCCGCATGCGCGAAACACACGTCAAGGAACTGGTCGAGCTGCTGCAGCTCGAACGGCTGGAGGACAACCTGTTCCGTGGCCAGAGCCGCGACATCGGCACCCGGTTCGTGTTCGGCGGCCAGGTGCTGGGGCAGGCCTTGTCGGCGGCGCAGCAGACGGTGGACGCCGCCCGCGAGGCGCATTCGCTGCACGCCTATTTCCTGCGCGCGGGCGACATCAACGCGCCGATCGTCTACAGCGTGGAGCGCGCCCGCGACGGCGGCACGTTTTCCTCGCGGCGCATCCTGGCGATCCAGCACGGCCAGCCGATCCTCACCGGCTCGGTGTCGTTCCAGATCCCCGAGCAGGGCTTCGAGCACCAGGTCGCGATGCCCGAGGTGCCCGCGCCCGAGGACGTGGAGCCGATGCGCCCGCTGCCCGCCGGCGAGCTGGCCAAGCTGCCGGTGAAGCTGCAGCGCTGGCTGGGCATCGACGGCCCGTTCGAGTTCCGCCTGGTGTGGCCGCGCGACGAGCTGCACCCGGTGAAGCGCCCGCCGATCCAGCACATCTGGTTCCGGCTCACCGCGCCGATCGACGACTCGTCGGTGCTGCACCGCGCCCTGCTCGCCTACGCCTCCGACTTCCACCTGATCGGCACCGCCACCCTGCCGCACGGCATCTCCTACCTCACCCACAACGTGCAGATGGCCAGCCTCGACCACGCGCTGTGGTTCCACCGCCCGTTCCGCGTGGACGAGTGGCTGCTGTACTCCTTCGACAGCCCCACCGCGCAGGGCGGCCGCGGCCTCGCGCGCGGGCAGATCTTCGACCGCCGGGGCCAGCTGGTCGCCTCCACCGCGCAGGAAGGCCTGATCCGCCTGCGTGGCGAGTAAGAAGAGCCTGCTTATGATCCCCAAACGCCCCGCGTTGTCATTGAGTGGCTGCCAGGTGGTAGAGCACGGCGTAGGCCTGCCTGGCTGGCAGGTCAAGCCGCGCGCTGCCGCATGGCGGCCACTCGATGACAACCCGCAGGGCCGGGTCTGTTTGCCCGTATTCCTGCGTCATCACTCGGTCGTGGACGGACGTCCACTCCCTCCCTCTTCCTTGGCCTCCGCGCAAACAGCTCCCGGCGCGGGGTGCTTGGGGGCCATAAGCAGGCTCTGACCATGCGCCAGATCTACACCTCGCCCCGCCCCGAGAACATCGACCGCGTGGTCGCGCTGATGGCCGAGCACGGCATCGAGGCCACGGTGGAGAACCGCTCCAACTGGCGCAAGCCCGGCCACCGCCGCTTCAGCTACCGCGAACTGGACAGCGACCGCAGCAACTGGGAGCAGGTGTGGATCGCCCGCGCCGACGACTACACCCGCGCCCGCGCCCTGCTGCGCGAGCTGGGCATCGAACCGGTGATCCGCCACGGCCAGGACCTGGCCGAGGCGCGCAACCCCTCGCCGCTGGCGCGGCGCCAGCACACGGTGGCGCGGGTGCGCCGCATCGTGCTGCTGGCCATCCTGGGCATCGTCGCGATGATGACGCTGCGCTATCTCGGCGTGTTCTGAGAGCCGCTCAGCCGAGCACCTCGTACACCCGCAGGATCCACGACACCTGGTAGAGCAGGTTGGCCACCGCGAACACGGCGTGGAAGCGGGCTTGGCGCGTGCGCGCCGCCAGCAGACACAGCGCGATGTACACGCAGTTGCGCAGGATGTACTCCGTGCCGAAGCCGAGCAGGTAGCCGCGCCCCTTCAGCAGCGTGTCGAACACGTCCAGCGCGTAGACCAGGGCCAGGCCGCCGAAGAACCACGCGCGCCGCGAATCGAAGTAGTCGCGGAAGTCCCGGTATTCGTCCATCTGCTCCGGGAACAGCAAGGCGCACAGGAAGTAGTACAGCGTGATGTAGCAGACCACGAACAGGTAGCGCAGGAAGGACCAGTCCACCACGTGGGCCAGGCGGGACTCCCACCACCAGAGGTGGATCAGCGACAGGAACAGCGACAGCGCCCACGCCAGGTGCACCCAATAGACCGGCTTGCGCCCGGGATGCTGCACGATGCGCGCCACGCCGGCGAGCAGCCGCGCCACGGAAAGGCTCAGAATGATGCCCATCACCACCCGGATATGCACGAACAGCTCCATCGCCCCCCCCCATACTTCGACCTGCCGCGACCATAGCATCCCGCGCTTGCAGTCCCACCCGGCCAGCCTAGAATCGGGCCATGCGCTCCGAACACGTCCGGCTGTTCCAGACCCTGCCGCATGCCTGCGGCTACTACGCCGAGCGCACGGCGCAGAACCTGGTGATCGACCCGGCCGCGCCGCAGCTGGACCGGCTGTACGGGCCGGCGCTGGAACGCGGCTTCCGCCGCGCCGGCGGGCACCTGTACTTTCCGCACTGCCCGGACTGCCACGCCTGCACGCCCTGCCGCATCGACGCGCTGCACTTCGCGCCGGACCGCTCGCAGCGGCGCTGCCTGAAGCGCAACGCCGACCTCGCGGTGACCGAATGCCAGGCCGGCTACAACGCCGAGCGCCACGCGCTGTACGAACGCTACCTGCGCCAGCGCCACCCCGGCGGCGGCATGGACGAGGCCGACGCCAGCGACTTCCGCCGCTTCCTCACCGCGCCGTGGAGCCCCACCGTGTTCCTGGAATTCCGCCTGCGCGGGCGCCTGCTCGGCGTGGCGGTCACCGACGTGTGCCGCAGCGGCCTGTCGGCGGTCTACACCTTCTACGATCCCGACGAGGGCGCCCGCGGCCTCGGCACCTGGGCGATTCTGCAGCAGGTGGAACTGGCCCGCCGCCGCAACCTGCCCTGGGTCTACCTGGGCTTCTGGATCGAGGGCCATCCGAAGATGGACTACAAGCGGCGCTTCAAGCCGTTGCAGATACGCACGGTGGAGGGCTGGAAGGTGATGAGGGAGCAGGGAGAGAAGTGAGTGGAGAGGAGTGAGAAGTGAGAGAAAGCCACCGCTCGCACCGCCGCGCTTCTCTCTCACTTCTCACTTCTCGTTTCTCACTCCTCGCTCCCGCGGATACGGAAACAATTTCTCCAGCGGCACCGAGATGCCGTCGTCGCCCATCACCCGGCAGTGCGTGCGGTCGAGCTGGCGCGGGTCGTCCACGCCGCAGCTGTGCGCGATGATGCCCACTTCGTGCATCACGTTCTTCGCGTAGTTCGCCACCTTCTCGCGCTTGTCGCTCACCACCAGGCCGCGCTGCAGCTTCGGGTCCTGCGTGGTGATGCCGGTGGGGCAGGTGTTGCGGTTGCACTGCAGCGACTGGATGCAGCCCAGCGCGAGCATGAAGCCGCGCGCGGAGTTGACGAAATCCGCGCCCATCGACAGCGCCCAGGCCACGTCGTAGGCGGTGATGCACTTGCCCGAACAGATCACCTTGATGCGCTCGCGCAGGCCGCGCTCGATCAAGGTGTTCACCAGCAGCGGCAGCGCCTCGTGCAGCGGCAGGCCCACGCCTTCCATCAGGGTCTGCGGTGCGGCGCCGGTGCCGCCTTCGGAGCCGTCCACGATGATGAAGTCCGGCGCGCTCTCGATGCCGCGCCGGTGCACCTCGTCGCACAGCTCCTCGATCATCGTCATGTCGCCGAACACCGCCTTGAAGCCGGTGGGCTTGCCGGTGAGTTCGCGGATGTGGTGCACGCTGTCCAGCAGCTCGCCCACGTTGGCAATGTCCAGGTGCCGGTTCGGGCTCTGCGAATCCTGCGCCACCGGAATGCCGCGGATCGCGGCGATCTCCGGCGTCACCTTCGCCGCCGGCAAGAGGCCGCCCATGCCGGGCTTGGCGCCCTGGCCCAGCTTGATGCTGACCATCTTCACCTGCTGGTGCGCGCAGATCGCCAGCAGCTTCTGGTCGTCCAGCTTGCCGTCGGGCGTGCGCACGCCGTACTTGGCGGTGCCGATCTCGAACACGATGTCGCAACCGCCTTCGAGGTGGTACGGCGCCAGCCCGCCTTCGCCGGTGTCCAGCCAGATGCCGGCCTTGGCTGCACCGATGGAGAGCGCGCGCACCGCCGGCGCGGAGAGCGCGCCGAAACTCATCGCCGAGATGTTGAAGAACGCGGCGTGGTCGTAGGGCTCGCGCGCGTACGGGCCGATGCGCACCGGCTTCGGCTCCACGTGGTGGTCGCCCAGCGCGGGGAACGCCGCGTTGACGAAGAACGGCACGCCTTCGGCGCGCAGGTCGCGGGTGGAGCCGAACGCGTTGGTGTTCTCCGCGTTCTTCGCCGCGCGGTACACCCACACGCGCTGCGCGCGATTGAACGGCAGTTCCTCGCGGTCGCTGGCGTACAGGTACTGGCGGAAGAATTCGCCCAAGCGCAGGAAGCCGTAGCGGAAGTGGCCGATCACCGGGAAATTGCGCAGCACCGCGTTCGAGGCCTGGTTGCGGTCCACCACCCACACCGCCGCGACCACCACCAGCGCCACCACCAGCAGCAGCACGAACAGCGCCGCGAACGTCTCCACCAGCACCACCAGCCAGCGCGCAAATCCTGTCGATTGCATGTACGACTCCTGTGTGCTTTCAAGGCAGGTCAGAGGATGCCTTGATTCTGGCGTCATTTCCGCGAAAGCGGAAATCCATCTTCTTCGGGTCACCCAGGTCAACATGGATGCCCGCTTTCGCGGGCAAGACGCCTCGATCGTGTGGAGGCAGTCGCTACAACTCCACGCGCAGCTGCGCCGCCGCGCGCACGGCCTTCGCGCGTGCCGCCTCGATATCGGCGTCGCGCGCCAGCGTCACCGCCATGCGCCGGCGTCCCTTCACCTCGGGCTTGCCGAACAGGCGCAGCTGGGTATCCGGCTCGGCCAGCGCCGCGGCCACGCCGTGGTAGCGCGGCGCGCGGCCTTCGCCTTCCACCAGCACCGCGCACGAGGCCGAGGGGCCGAACTGGCGGATCGCCGGGATCGGCAGGCCGAGGATCGCCCGCGCGTGCAGCGCGAACTCCGACAGGTCCTGCGAGATCTGGGTGACCAGGCCGGTGTCGTGCGGGCGCGGGCTGACCTCGGAGAAGATCACCGCGTCACCCTTGACGAAGAACTCCATGCCGAACACGCCCCAGCCGCCCAGCGCGTTCGCCACCGCCGCGGCCTGGCGCTGCGCCTCGGCCAGCGCGCGTTCGCTCATCGGCTGCGGCTGCCACGACTCGCGGTAGTCGCCGTCCTCCTGGCGGTGGCCGATCGGCGCGCAGTAGCTGATGCCGTCCCGGTGGCGCACGGTAAGCAGGGTGATCTCGTAGTCGAAGTCGACGAAGCCCTCGACGATCACCCGGCCCTTGCCGGCACGGCCGCCGGACTGCGCGTAGTCCCACGCATGCTGCAGCTCGGATTCGCCACGCACGATGCTCTGGCCCTTGCCCGAGGAGCTCATCACCGGCTTGATCACGAACGGGTAGCCGATGTCGGCCACCGCGCGGCGGTAGTCGGCCTCGTTGTCGCAGAAGCGGTACGGCGAGGTGGGTAACTCCAGCTCCTGCGACGCGAGCCGGCGGATGCCTTCGCGGTCCATCGTCAGCCACGCCGCGCGCGCGGTGGGGATCACGTGCAGGCCCTCGCGCTCCATCTCCACCAGGGTGGGCGTGTGGATCGCCTCGATCTCCGGCACCACCAGGTCGGGGTGTTCGGCCTCGATCACCGCGCGCAGCGCCTTGCCGTCGAGCATGTCGATCACGTGGCTGCGGTGCGCCACCTGCATCGCCGGCGCGTCGGCGTAGCGGTCCACCGCGATCACCTCCACCGCGTAGCGCTGCAGCTCGATCGTCAGCTCCTTGCCGAGCTCGCCGGAGCCCAGCAGCAGCACGCGCACGGCATGGTCGGAATGGGGCGTGCCGAAGGGTTTCATGGACGTGTTCCGTCGTTGGGCGGGAGCGCATTGTAGGCGGAGCGCCGCAACTTTCGCGTCGCCGCAGGTTTTTGCTGCGCCGCGCATTGACCGCGCCCACGCTGCGGCTTCCACTGGCCGCAGCCGTCCCCGCGGAGCCGTTCCATGCGTCGACCGACCGCCTTGCTCTGGCTGGCGCTGTGCTTCGCCTGCGCGCTGGTCGCGCCGGTTCGCGCCCAGGCTCCCGCGGCCGCCACGGCGGCCAGCCCGGCAAGCGGCGTGGCAGCCAGCCAAGCAACCAGCGAGGACGGCTGGATGAGCGTGCTGCTCGGCGGCCGCAAGATCGGCAGCCTGCACCTCGAGCGCCGGCGCGACGGGCAGACGGTGACCACCACCCAGACGCTGGCCATCCTGCTCACCCGCAACGGCAAGAGCATCCCGCTGGGCAACACCCTCCGCAGCGTGGAAACGCCGGACGGCCAGCCGCTGGGCTTCGGCGCGCGCACCACGATGTCGGCGATGGACAGCGTGGTCGAAGGCACGCGCCTGCCCGACGGCCGCTTCCGCGTCGACCTCACCGTGGGCGGCGCCACGCGGCAGGAAACCATCGACTGGCCCGCCGGCGCCCTGCTCGCCGAAGGCCAGCGCATGGCCATGCTCGCCGCGGGCAAACGGCCGGGATCGCACTACCTCCTGCCCATGTTCGACCCGGCCAGCCGGCAGCTGATCGACGCCCGGGCCGAAGTGTTCGGCGACGAGACGGTGCAGCTGCCCGGCGGCGCGGAGCGGCTGAGCCACCAGCGCCAGTTCCTGCACCAGGCGCGCGGCGAACAGGTGCTGGATCTGTGGCTGGACGGCCAGGGCCGGGTGCGCAAGGGCCTGCTCGGCATGCTGGGCGAGCGGCTGGAGATGCTGGCCTGCGACCGCGCCTGCGCGCAGGCGCCGGCGCAGCCCGTGGACATGTTCCGCGCCGCGATGGTGGATTCGCCACGCGCGCTGACCGCCAACCTGCGCCGCGACGTGCTGCGCTACCGCGTGCACGTGGACGGCGACGCGCCGCAACCCTTCATCGATACCGACGAGCAGCGCGTCGTCGCGCTCGGGCACGGCGACTGGCTGGTCGACGTCGGCGGCTACCACGCGCACGGCCAGCCGCCACCGCAGGCGGGCGACCTCGCGGCCAACGCCTGGCTGCAGTCCGACGCGCCGCTGATCCGCGAACTGGCCGCCAGGGCGATCGGCCAGGCCGGCACGCCCGCGCTGAAGATGCGCCGGCTGCACAGCTTCGTCAGCGGCTACATCACCCAGCACGGCCTCGACGTGGGCTACGCCTCGGCGCTGGAAGTGGCGACCCACCGCCAGGGCGACTGCACCGAATTCGCCGTGCTGCTGGCGGCGATGGCGCGTGCCGCGGGCGTGCCCGCGCGCGTGGTCACCGGCATGGTCTACGCCGACCGCTACGGCACCTCCTCGCGCGTGTTCGTGCCGCACGCCTGGGTGCAGGCCTGGCTGGGCGGGCGCTGGCAGAGCTACGACGCGGCGCTGCGGCGCTTCGACAGCACCCACCTCGCGATCGACAGCGGCGACGGCGACCCCTGGCACTTCTACAGCGCCACTGACCTGTTCGGTCGCCTGCGCATCGACAGCGTCAAGGCGGCGACGGAAATCTTCGATGCGCCGATCGACAGCGCGCCCGCACCCGCGCCGTCCGGCGGCGCGCTCGGCAACGGCCCCGGCGGGGGCTGACGCGCGCGGCTCAGCGCGTGCCGGACATCGCCACCGTCGGCGGCAGCCTGAGTTCGCTGCGCAGGCCGGCATCGTCCACCACGTACAGGCGGCCGTCGCGCCGGGCCAGGGCGGCGATACCGCCCGCCGCGCCGGCGTCGAGCCGCTGCAGCAGGCGGCCGTCGGCCTCGTCGTACACGCTCAGCCGGTCGGCCGCGTCGTCGGCGACCAGCAGCCAGTCGTGGCCGGCGTCGCGCCAGTGCAGCAGCTGCCGCGCGCCCGACGGCGGATGCGCCAGGCCGAAGCCGCCCAGCACGATCGCCAGCAGGCCCGCCCACAAGCCGAGGGCAGGCCACCATCGACGCAATTGCGAATGCGCGGAGGGAACCATGCCGGCATGCTCGCGCCGCGGCGTGACAGGCGCATGACGTGCGTGCCGGATCAGTCCCCGCGCGGGCGCAGCGACAGGCCCAGCGCGATCCAGCCGACCACGAAGGCCACGCCGCCGAACGGCGTGACGATGCCCATCCAGCGCGGCGCGCCCAGCGCCAGCGCATACAGGCTGCCGCTGAACAGCGCGATGCCGAGCGCGAACGCGAGCACCGCGCCGCGGCCCGCGCGCCCGGTGCCGAGCCCCGCGGCGAGCGCGAGCGCCAGCGCATGCCACGCGTGGTACTCCACCGCCGTGTGCCACAGCTCGCGCTGGGCGGGATCGAGCATGCCACGCAAGGCATGCGCGCCGAATGCGCCAAGCAGCACCGCGCTGGCACCGGCGAGGCCGGCGAGCAGGCCGGCACGGGAGCGGACAGTTTGTCGCAGCATGGCCGGGCTCCGGGGACGGGCGGTCGCACCGCCGAAGTGCTGGCGTATGCTTGGATGGATGATGCCCACGGATTCTCGCATGAAGTTCCCGCGCCTCCTGCGCCTCGCCCTGCTCCTGCTGCCACTGGCCGGCGCGCTGCTGCTCAGCGCCTGCCATCGCGACACGCTGCCGTTCAAGCTCACCGACATCAGCGGGCACATGCCGGACCTCGCGTTCCAGCTCACCGACGACCACGGCAAGGCGGTGAGCGCCGCCGATTACCGCGGCAAGGTGCTGCTGCTGTACTTCGGCTACACGCACTGCCCCGACGTCTGCCCGCTGACCCTGGCCCAGTTGCACGTGGCGCTGCAGAAGCTGGGCCAGCCGGGCGACGACGTGCGCATCCTGTTCGTCAGCGTCGACCCCGCGCGCGACACGCCGGCCGTGCTGCACGCCTACGTCAACGCGTTCGACAAGCGCGCGGTGGGCCTCACCGGCAGCCCGCGCGCGATCGAGGCGCTCTCCAAGCGCTACCGCTCGGCGTTCACCCGCGAGCCGTCGGGCAAGGACGGCAACTACGAGGTCACCCACAGCTCGGCGATCTACGTGTTCGACCGCGACGGCCGCGCCCGCGTGCTGTCCACGCCCGGCACGCCGCAGGCGGACCTGGTGCACGACCTGCAACTGTTGCTGACTTCGGGAGCTTCCGCATGAACCGCACGGCCCCATTCCTGATCGCCGGTCTGCTCGCCGGCCTGCTCGGCAGCAACCTTGCGCACGCCGCCGGCGCCACGCATGTGACTGCCAGCCACGCCTGGATCCGCGTGCTGCCCGGCGCGCTGCCGGCCGGCGCCTACGTCGTGCTGCGCAACGACGGCGGCGCGCCGGTCGCGCTGACCGGCGCCAGCAGCCCGGCCTACGGCATGGCGATGCTGCACCAGAGCTCGGGCGCGGGCGGCATGAGCCGCATGACGATGGTCGACGCGCTGACGATTCCCGCCCACGGCACGCAGACGCTCGCGCCCGGCGGCTACCACCTGATGCTGATGGACGCGAAGCGCCCGGTGCAGCCGGGCGAGCGCGTGCGCATCACGCTGCAGTTCCGCGACGGCTCCACCTTGCCGGTGGACTTCATCGCCCGTCCGGCGAACGCACTGGGAGACCAGGGCTAGCCATGTAGGAGCGCACCGGGAAGAAGGGAGTGAGTGAAGAGGAGTGAGGAGAGAGAGAAAGCTCGAGAAGCAGCGCACTTCGCTCCTCACTCACTTCTCACTTCTCTTCACTCACTTCTCGTTGTCGCGCACAGGGTGCGCTCCTACGATGCTGCTATGCGCACATGCCAGGGCTTGCGCGGCAAGCGCCCGCTGCGCGACAGGCGCATCCACTGGCGCAGCGCCAGCAGGGCGCCGAAGGATTCCATCAGCGCCGCCGGCACCCAGGTGATGATGCCGCCCACCATCTGCCCGGTGAGCACGTTGAAGGTGAACGCGCGGCCGCAGATCTCGAAGATCGGGTAGAGGTCGGTGTGCGCGAACGTCACGATCGCGCCGGCGAGGATCTGCGGCGCCATGGTGATGCCCGGCGACAGCACGCGCATGCCCGCGCCCATCCGCCCCGGCGGGTGCGGGCGGTGGTCGAGGATCAGCGACCAGTAGACGAAGCCGCTGAGCAGCATCGTCCAGTTCATGAAGCGGTAGACGCGCCAGTCCAGCATCGCCAGCGTCTGCATCGACGGCAGCAGCCAGACCAGCACGAAGAACACGAACAGGATCGAGGCCAGCGTCGGCTGGAACAGCACGCCGCTCACCGCGCGCCACGGCCGGGAGCGCCGCAACCGCCCCAGCCGGCGCACGCGCCAGCGCCGCGGCAGCCCCGCGCGCAGCACGCCGGCGGGGAACGAGGCGCAGATCAGCAGCGGCGTGACGTGGTGCAGCAGCAGCTGCTGCAGGCGGTGCACGAAGAACTCGTGCTCGGCGTAGAAATCCAGGTAGGTCTGCAGCGACAGCCAGATGATCGCCATGCCGCTCCAGAACGCCAGCCGGCGGCCGCGGCTCACCGCCACGCGGCGGCTGCCGCGCCAGTACAGCGCGCAGGCGAGGAAGAAGCTCGCGAGGAACACCCACGAGAACTCCCACGGCACGATCCATTTCAGCAGCGTTGCCATCAGCCCGGCCTGCCCGTACAGCACATCGCGCCCAGCATAGCGCCCGCCGCGGCGCGCGCGTTGCGGCGGATGGCCGCCCGCACCGTCACGGCCGCCGCCGGTTGCGCCGGGTGCGGCGCCAGCCGTACAGCAGGCCCAGCAGCGCCACCAGCGCGGGCACCAGCACGATGTTGATCACCTTCAGGCGCAGGCCCAGCGCGTCGATCTCGGCGTTGAGCTGGTGCTGCACGTCGCGCAGCTCCTTGTTGATCGCCAGCTGGCGCTGGCGGAACTGCTCGATCTCGCGCCGCTGCTCGGTGCCGATGCTGCCGGCATGGCCGCCGCCCTTGCCCGGCTGCAGCTCCTCCAGCCGCTGCCGCGTCTCGGCCAGCTCGCGCTCCAGCTCCTGCTCCTTCTGCAGGAACTTCTGGTCGGCCACGTTGCGCAGCGCCTCCACGCGGGTGAACGGCCGCTGCGAGGTGGAGCGGCCGCGGACCGAGAGCAGCGCGGAGGAACCGCTGAGGTTGTCCACCAGGTTGCCGACGAACTCGCCGTTGTTCGCGAACGGCCGCATCATGGTCTGGCCCAGGATGGTCTGCGGCTCCACCCACAGGCGGTCGCTGAGCAGGTCGGTGTCGGCGACCAGGATCACCTCGTCGCCGGCTGCCGACTGCGCCAGATGGCCGGGCAGGTTCGCACGCTCGGGGAACGCGCTGCGGAAGCTGCCGCGCAGACGCGCGGCGAACACGTAGTTGGTGTTGTCCGGCTTGTAGTCCTGCAGCAGCAGGGCCGGGTTGTCGCTGGCCTGCAGCACCCGCACCGCCGGCACCGCCTCGGCGTCGAAGCTGCTCTGCAGCAGCGGGACCAGCCGGGTCGTCGCGTTCGGCGCCAGGTCGAAATGCCCGGCGGTGGACAAGTCGATGCGCTGCAGGCTCGCGGTGACCACGTCGGCGTGGTTGAGCTGCTGCGCGTCCAGGCCGAGCATCGCCGGGTGGCTGACGTTGTTGCCGTTGAGCTCGATGGTCAGCGCATGCGCGCGGTCCAGCACCACTTCGTGCGGGTCGTAGCGCACGCCCCAGGCCGCGAACAGCCGCGGCAGGTCCGAGCTGTGGTCGGGCAGCGTGCCGCTGGCGGGATCGCCCGGGCTGTCGTCCAGCTCCGCGTCCGGGTCGACGAACACCACCAGGTGGCCGCCGCGCAGCACGTACTGGTCGATCGCGTACAGCGCGTCCGCCGGCAGGTGCTTGGGATGGATCAGCAGCAGCACGCGGATGTCCGCGCCGACCTGCTTCAGCCGGTCCGGATCGATCGTCTTCACCTCGAACAGCTGGGCCAGCTGCTGCAGCGCCACCCACGGCTGCTCGCCCAGTACCGGGTTGCCCTCCACCGGCAGCGAGCTGATCACGCCGATGTGCGGCTTGCTGCTCTGGTTGAGCTCGTACAGCAGCTTGGCGATGTCGTATTCGAGGAAGGGCTCGCGCGACGGGTCGAAGAACGGGATCGCCAGCGTGCGCTCGGGCGCCGCGCCCTCGGCCGCCTCGCCATCGGCACTGGCGGACAACGCGCTGCCGGCGAGGCCGAAGAACACGCGCTCGCCGTTGCTGCCGCCGCTGGCCGGGGTGAGCCCGGCGCCCTCGGCGCTGGCCTCGTCGTCGGAATACGGCACCGGGTCGACCACCGCGAGCTGCACGTGGCCGTGCGAGCGGGCCGCGATCTCCTGCAGCATGTCGCGCACGCGCTGCTCGTAGCTGCGCAGCTTGGGCAGGTCGCGGGTGGCGTGCTCGGAGAAGTACAGCGTGAGCCGGATCGGTCGCTGCAGGCCGTCGACGATCTGCACGGTGCCGGGCGAGAGCGTGTACAGCCGGTCGGCGGTGAGGTCGATGCGCCGCGCGCGCAGCCAGTGCCCGCTCGACACGATCAGCGACACGAACACCACGGTCAGCACGGCCAGCGCGGCGTACAGCGTGGCGCGCCGGTTCCAGCGCAGCGGCGTGGTGAATACGGACGGGAGACGCAGGCGGGCCATGCTCAGCGCACCCGCTTCAGTTCGAGCAGCAGCACGCCGGCGAGCAGCCAACCCAGCGTGCTCAGCACGAAATAGGCGAGGTCGCGCAGGTCGAGCACGCCGCGCGCGATCGCCTCGAAATGGCGCAGCATGCTGAGGTAGGCCAGCGCGTTGACCAGCTTGCGCGGCAGCGCGCCGGAGAAGAAATCCAGCACCTGCGGCTGGCCGGCGAGGATCAGCAGCACGCACACCGTGGCGGTGAGCACGAACGCCACCACCTGGCTGCGGGTGAGCGCGGACAGGCAGGCACCGATCGCCACGAAGCTGCCGGCCATCAGCCAGCTGCCGAGGTAGCCCGCGAAGATCACCCCGTTGTCGGGCGCGCCGAGGTAGTTCACGGTGAGCCAGATCGGGAAGGTCAGCGCCAGCGCCAGCCCGATGAACAGCCAGGCGGCGAGGAACTTGCCCAGCATCGCCTGCCACAGCGTCGCCGGCAGGGTCAGCAGCAGCTCCAGCGTGCCGCCCTTGGCCTCCTCCGCCCACATGCGCATGGTCACCGCCGGCACCAGGATCAGGTACAGCCACGGATGCACCACGAAGAACGGCTGCAGGTCGGCCTGGCCACGCTCGTAGAAATCGCCGGTGTAGAACGTGAGGATGCCCGCCAGCACCAGGAAGATGACCAGGAACACCCAGGCCATCGGCGTCACGAAGAAACTGCGCAGCTCGCGCCGCATGATGGCGAAGAAAGGGGACATGGGTTACGGGACTCGGGACTCGCCCGAGCCGGGACTCGGGACTCGGGACTCGGGACTCGGGAAAGCGCGCGACGCCGGCCTGCGGGCTCGTCGCAAGCCGGATGCGGAACCGACAGGATGCGGCGCCCCGGCTCTGCCGAGTCCCGAGTCCCGAGTCCCGAGTCCCGGCCTCATGCCTCTCCCCTCAGCGTGATCTGGCGGAACACCTCGTCCAGCCGGCCGCGTTCGAGCTGGATCTCCGAGACTTCCAGCCCCTGCTCGCGCAGCAGCGTCTCCACCGGCTCCAGGATGCGCGCGCCGGGCTTGGGGAACACGGTGATGCGCCCGTCCAGCGGGTCCACCTCGATCGCCGCCACCTGCGGCAGCCGCCCCAGCATCTCCTGCGAGACGCCGCTGCCGGGCGCGCTGAACGACACCGCGCCGTGGTAGCGCGAGCGCGCCTCCAGCTCGGCCGGCGTGGCGTCGGCCTGCAGCCGGCCGTTCGCGATGATCACCACGCGGTTGCACAGCGCGTGCACTTCCTCCAGCAAGTGGGTGGAGATCAGGATCGTGCGCTCGCGCGCCATCGCGTCGATCAGCTGGCGCACGGTGTGCTTCTGGTTGGGATCGAGGCCGTCGGTGGGCTCGTCCAGCATCAGCACCGGCGGGTCGTGCAGGATCGCCTGGGCCAGCCCCACGCGGCGGCGCAGGCCCTTGGACAGCGTGTCGATGCAGACCTCCAGCACGTCCTCCAGCTGCAGCCAGCCCACCACCTCGTCGAAGCGCCGCCGCCCCACCTCGGTGGTGAGCTTGCGCATGCGCGCGATGAACACCAGGAACTCGCGCACGGTCATCTCGCCGTAGCTGGGCGCGCCCTCGGGCAGGTAGCCCAGCGCGCGGCGCGCGGCCAGCGGCTCGCGCTGCACGTCGTGCCCGCAGACCCGCGCGGTGCCGCTGGTGGGCGCGAGGAAGCCGGCGATCATGCGCATCGCGGTGGACTTGCCGGCGCCGTTCGGGCCGAGCAGGCCCAGCACCTGGCCGGGCTCGGCGCGGATACTCAGCGCGTCCACCGCGGTGAGATGGCCGTAGCGGCGGGTGAGTCGGTCGGTCTCGATCATGGATGGGCGGGCGACGGGATCGTCTGCAATGTACCGCAAGCGCGCGCAAAGGTTCGCCGCGGCGGCCTGCCGCACAAATGAAAGGGCCCTTCCGGAGAAGGGCCCTTGGCGTGGCTTGCGCGCTTGGCTCAGTGGCCGGCGGCAGGCGCCGCGGCGGTGCTCGCGGGGGCCGGGGCGCTGCCGGCGGCGGCGGGGCCTTCCACTTCCAGCGTCGGCTGCTTGATGCCGGCGGCCTGCTCCGGGGTCTGCTCCGGCGCATTGGTGACCGGCAGGTACACGTCGTATTCGGCGTAGCTGGTGATGTTGCCCTGCGCGTCCTTCACCTCGGGCTTGGCGAGGATGTCGTAGCTGCGGTTCACCACGTCGTCGAACTTGTAGCCGTGGGTCAGCGCGTAGGCCTTCAGCATGTCGCGGGTCTGCGGCACGCCGGCGGCGGTGCCGTTCCACACGCCTTCCAGCGCGGGGCCGCCGAACGCCAGGGTGGCGCGCACGTTGCCGTCGACGATCACGCGGCCGAACTTGTCGTGGTCGCCGGGCTTCAGCGTGGCCGCCTCGGCCGGGGCCGCGGCGCTGCCGGCGTCGGCCGGCGCGCTGCCCAGGGCGGGCGGCGTCGGCGCGGTGAGCTGCTGGGTCTGGCCGTTGACGTTGACGGTGCTGGAGTCGATCGGCATCGCCACGTCGAAGGTGTAGGTGGTGTCGCCGTAGTTGGTGGTGAAGAGGATGCGCGGGCCGGTGACGTTCACGCCCAGCTTCTTCGCCGTGGCCTGGATCTGCGCCACCGCCTTGCCGACGGTGTCGGCCAGGCCCTCGATGCCGTCCTTGCGCTGGATCGAGGCCGGCACCAGCAGCACCGGGGTCTGCTCGGTCTGGCGGATGTACGGGATCAGCTTGCCGTAATCGACGTTCGGCACCGAGGCCAGCACGTTCTGCAGGTTGTTCAGGCCGAACTCGATGAACGAATCGGGATCGCCGTGGATGTACAGGTTGGCGAAGCGGTTCACCAGGTTCCAGCCGTACTTCACGTCATACGACCAGGTGATGTTGGTGAGCTGGTTGCGGCTGCCGGAGCGCTCCAGGTCGAGGGTGAAGGTCTTGTCGTAGCCCTTCCAGCCGTTGTCCAGGTCCCACACGATCTTCGCGCTCTTGGCGGTGCCGTCGATCTTGTCGAACTCCGGCGTGGCGCTGTCGATGGTCAGCGAGCCGTTGCCCACGCGCGGTTCGCTGCTGGTCCAGCTCACTTCGGCACCGGGGCCGTAGGCCTTGCCGGACCAGTTGTACTTGACGTGCGGGTCGTTCGAATTCAGCACCGAGAACTCGGGCAGGCGGCGGAAGTTCGCGAGCACGTCGTAGACCTGGCGCATGTCCTTGCCGACCACCAGCGAGCGCTCGATGTGGCCGCTGCCGGGCATGACCACCGCGGCCAGCACGCCGATGCCGATGACGATGGCGCACGCCATCAGAAATTCAAGAACACGAACACGCATCATTCCAGGGTCTCCGAGCGTCTGTACGCGGTACTCAGGTGTTGCCCCAGCCGTCGCGCGGGCCTTGCTGCGGCTCGATCGCGGGGAGATGACCGGGGGTCGGCAAACGCCGAAGGACTGGATGGTACTTGCTCATGCGCCGGAACGCCATCGGGTTCCGGCAAGCCGTCTGGACGGCCGCAAAGCCTTGTCCATGCACGACTTGTCGGCCGCGGCGGGCGCTGCGCCGCAGCATCCGCGGGCGCATGGAAACACGGCCCCGCCGGGCGCTCAGACGATGCCCAGCTCCAGCGCCTTCAGCACCGCGCGGGTGCGGTCGCGCACGCCCAGCTTGGAGAGGATGTTGGAGACATGGTTCTTCACCGTGCCCTCGGCCACCTTCAGCGAGTTGGCGATCTCCTTGTTGGAGTAGCCGCCGGAAAGCAGGCGCAGGATCTCGGTCTCGCGCTCGGTCAGCGGGTCCGGCTGCTCCAGGCTGGTGAACTGGTTCTGCATGCGCCCCACGCCGGCCAGCAGGCGCTGGGTGACCATCGGCGCCACCAGCGAGCCGCCCGCGGCCACCGTGCGCACCGCCTCCACCAGCTGCTCCAGCGAGACGTCCTTGAGCAGATACCCGCGCGCGCCGGCCTTCAGGCCCTGCAGCACCAGCTGGTCGTCGTCGAAGGTGGTGAGGATGATCGTGGGCGGCAGCTCGTTGCGCGCGGACAGCGCCTGCAGCACCTCCAGCCCGCTCATGTTCGGCATGCGCAGGTCGAGCAGCACCACGTCGGGCTTGACGCGCGGGATATCGGCCACCGCCTGCGCGCCGTCGGCGCACTCGGCCACCACGCGGATGTCCTGGGCCAGGTCGAGCAGCGAGCGCACGCCCTGGCGTACCAGGTTCTGGTCGTCGACGAGACAGACGGAAATCATCGCGGATCCTCGTAGCGATCGTCGTTGCGGCGAACCGGCGCACGACAAGGGAAACAATGCGGCATCCGAACCCGCGCATTCTGGCATGCGCAGCCCGCGGCGGGCACGTGCGACGTCACGGTACCGACAACGCGGGCGGCACGACCCGCGAGGGCGCATGCGCCAGTTCCGGCTGCTCGCCCAGCGGCAGGCGCACGGTGAGCGCGAAGCCTTCGCCCGGCGCGGTTTCCAGCACCAGGCTGCCGCCGAACTCGGCCAGCCGCTCGCGCATGCCGGACAGGCCGTTGCCCACCGTCGGCTGCGCGGCGCCGCGGCCGTCGTCGCGCGCATGCAGACCCAGCAGGCTCGGCCCGGCATAGGCGAAGGTCAGCCACAGGTTGCGCGCACCGGCATGCCGCGCGGCATTGGTGATGATCTCCTGCGCGCAGCGCAGCAGCACCTGCGCGCGGCGCGGATCCTCCACGCTGAAGCGCGGCGGCATGTTCACCTGCACCTTGAGCCCGGGCACGCCTTCGGTGAGGCCGCGCAGCGCCTGGGTGAGGTCGATCGCGTCATCCTGGCGCAGCTCGCTGACCGCCTCGCGCACGTCGGCGAGCAGGTGCTTGGCGGTGGCCTGCGCCTTGCGCACGTGCGCGCCGGCCTCCTCGTTGCAGACGTGGCTGGCCACTTCCAGGTTCAGGCTGAGCGCGGTGAGGTGGTGGCCGATCAGGTCGTGCAGCTCGCGCGCGATGCGCATGCGCTCGGCCAGCCGGCTGGACTCGGCCAGCAGCGCGCGGGTGGCGCGCAGTTCGGAATTGAGCCGGCGCAGCGCCTCGCGCTCCTCGGTCTGCTGGCTGGCCACCATCGACGCGATGAAGGCCATCGCGCAGATGCCCAGGTAGATGATGGTCTGCAGGAGGGCCTTGTTGAAGCTGTGGTCGAACTCGGGAAAGTGCACGAACACCGCGATCAGGCTGAGGTACTGCAGCACGATGCAGGACACCCCGAGCCAGCGCGGCAGCAGCCACGGCAGCACCAGCGCCGTCACCGCGAACAGCATCGCGACGAGGCCGCTGTGGCTGTACCAGCCCACCGCCACCGCCGCGGCGCTCATCACCAGCACGCCCAGCAGCCGCAGGCCCACGTGGCGGCGCGAACCCAGGTCATAGGTCACCGCCCAGTACAGCACCCCGAACACCAGGTAGCACAGCGTCCACACCAGCAGCGAAAACCCCGGCCGGTGCAGCTGGTTCAGGCGATCGGACGCCCATTGCGTGAGCAGCGGCGTGCCCACGCACAGGTAGGTGAACAACCCGGCGAAGCGCAGCAGGCGGATATGACTGAAATTGGCCTGGAACATGCCGCACATCATTGGCCACGCGCCCACCCCGCGCAATCCGCGGGAAGTCATGCCTGCCGAAAGGCACGCACGGCTTTACAAGGGTTTTACATGCGGCGACGCGAGGTGTGCGGGTGGCGGGTGCGTGCCATAATGCGCCATTGCCGCGAGGCCATGCCGGCCTCGGCCCATCTCATCCCTGCGGAGCAACGAATGGCCCTCGCCATCCGCGACGTCAGCGAGCACGACCTGGATGACGTGCTGGCCCTCAACAACGCCGCCGGTCAGTCCATCCTCGCCCTCGATGCCGCGCACCTGCGCTACTTCTTCGAGCGCGCCGAGTATTTCCGCGTGGCCGAGATCGACGGCCATCTCGCCGGTTTCCTGATCGCGCTGCGCGAAGGCAGCGACTACCCCAGCCCGAACTACCGCTGGTTCAGCGGGCACTACGACGCGTTCGTGTACATCGACCGCATCGTGATCGCCAATGCCTACCGCCGCCACGGCCTCGGCCGCATCTTCTACTGCGACGTCACCAGCTACGCCGAGGTGCGCGTGCCGCTGCTCACCTGCGAGGTGTTCCTGGAGCCGCACGACGACGTGGCCGTGCTGTTCCACGGCACCTACGGCTTCCAGGAAGTGGGCCAGCAGCGCGTGGGCGCGCAGGAGCGCCAGGTGAGCCTGCTCGCCAAGGAGCTGCCCAGCTACGCTTACGTGCGCGAAACCTGGCTCGAACACGGCGGCCTGCCCGACCTGCCCTGGCTGGCCGAACGCCAGCGCCCGATTCCGGTCCCCAGCCCGCGCCGGCAGGCCGGGGAGCGCCTCGCATGACCGCCGCACTGGATGCCATGGATGCCTGCGACCTGCGCTTCGGCCAGGTGGGCATCGCCAACGTGCGCATCAAGCGCGTGGACGCCGCCGCGCTGTGCGAGGAACTGGAACGCCGCGTGCGCTCGGCGCCGCAGCTGTTCGCCCGCGCCGCCGTGGTGCTGGACCTCAGCCACCTGCTGAAGCTGCCCGACGACGGCACCGTCGACGCGCTGCTGGAAGCGGTGCGCAGCGCCGGCATGCTGCCGGTGGGCCTGGCCTACGGCACCAGCGAGACCGAGGCGCTGGCCCGGCGCATGGGCCTGCCGCTGATCGCCAAGTTCCGCGCCGCCTACGAGCCGGCCGGCGGCAACGCCGCGGCGGCCGCGCCCGCCCCGGTCGCCGCGCCGGCACGCGAGGTGGCCGAGCCCGCGCGCGAACGCACGCAGGGCACGCTGCACCACGACGGCACCGTGCGCTCCGGCCAGCAGGTCTACGCGCGCGACCGCGACCTGGTGGTCACCGGCACCGTCGCCAACGGCGCCGAGGTGATCGCCGACGGCGACATCCACGTTTACGGCGGCCTGCGCGGCCGCGCCATGGCCGGCGCCCAGGGCGACACCGACGCGCGCATCTTCGTGCACGATTTCCGCGCCGAACTGGTGGCGATCGCCGGCCACTACCGCGTGTTCGAACAGATACCGAAAGACCTCGAAGGCCAATCCGTGCGATGCTGGCTGGAAGGCGAAAAACTGCTGCTGACCCGGCTCTAAGCGGGCACTGCAACCACAACGACAAGAACGTTCCCGGGAGATGGTTCCTTGACTGCTGAAATCATTGTTGTCACCTCGGGCAAGGGCGGCGTCGGCAAGACCACGACCAGCGCCTCGCTCGCCACCGGCCTCGCGATGGCCGGCAAGAAGGTCGCGGTGATCGACTTCGACGTCGGCCTGCGCAACCTCGACCTGATCATGGGCTGCGAACGCCGCGTGGTGTACGACTTCGTCAACGTCGTGCACGGCGAGGCCACGCTGAAGCAGGCGCTGATCAAGGACAAGCGCCACGAGAACCTGTACGTGCTGGCCGCCAGCCAGACCCGCGACAAGGACGCGCTGACCCAGGAGGGCGTGGAGAAGGTGCTCGACGGCCTGTCCGAGGACGGCTTCGACTACATCGTGTGCGACTCGCCCGCCGGCATCGAGAAAGGCGCGCACCTGGCGATGTACTTCGCCGACCACGCGGTGGTGGTGGTGAATCCGGAAGTGTCCTCGGTGCGCGACTCCGACCGCATCCTCGGCCTGCTCGCCAGCAAGACCCGCCGCGCCGAGCGCGGCGACGGCGCGATCAAGCAGCACCTGCTGCTGACCCGCTACAGCCCGGTGCGCGTGGCCAGCGGCGACATGCTCAGCGTGAAGGACGTCGAGGAGATCCTCGGCATCAGCGTGGTCGGCGTGATCCCGGAATCGGAGCAGGTGCTGGCCGCCTCCAACTCCGGCGTGCCGGTGATCCTCGACGCGAACTCGCACGCCGGCCAGGCCTACAGCGACACCGTGGCCCGCATCCTCGGCGAGGAACGCGCGCTGCGCTTCCTCGACGCACCCAAGAAGGGTTTCCTGCAACGCGTGTTCGGAGGCTGACCGCGATGGGCATTCTTGATTTCCTGAAGCGCAAGCCCGAGCCCACCGCCGGCCTGGCCAAGGAACGCCTGCGCATCATCGTGGCGCAGGAGCGCTCCACCCGCGGTGCGCCGGACTACCTGCCGCTGTTGCGCAACGAGCTGCTCGAAGTCATCAAGAAATACGTCCACGTCGACCTCGAGGCGATCAACATCAACGTCGAGCGCGACAGCGGGCACGAGGTGCTGGAGCTGTCGGTGGCGCTGCCGGAAGGCAAGCAGGCCGCCGCCACGCCGGCCACCTGACTCCAGGCCGCCCCGCGGGGCGGCCGTGCCATGCAGCAACCCGACACCACTCCCGCCGTGCTGCGCCTGGCCGACGTCGGCTTCGCCGCGCCCGCCACCCTGCTCGCCCGCCACGGCCTCGCGCTCGAGCGCGTGGCCGACGGCGCGTCCATCCCCGGCAGCTACTGGGGCGACGACGAGGCCGGCATCATCGGCTGCACGGTCTATGCGCGCACAGACACCCCGGTGCACTCGCTGCTGCACGAGGCCTGCCACCTGCTCGTGCTGCCGCCCGAACGGCGCGCACAGGTGCATACCGATGCCACCGATTCGGTGCCGGAGGAAGACGCCACCTGCTACCTGCAGATCGTGCTGGCCGACGAGCTGCCCGGCGTGGGCCGCGCGCGCCTGATGGCCGACATGGACGCCTGGGGCTACAGCTACCGCCTCGGCTCCACCCGCGCCTGGTTCGAGCAGGATGCCGAGAACGCGCGGCGCTGGCTGGTCGAACGCGGCCTGCTCACGCACGACGGCAAATTTCCCGCGGCGGCCGACGCGGCCGCCTGATCCAAACCTCACGTTACGCAGGCCCGCCGTGGCGCGACCCCCGCACGAACCCTTCGACCTCGACCACCTGCGCCGCCGCGTGGCGCGCAGCCTGATGCGCCTGTTGTTCGGCAAGCCGGCCGAACCCAGCGGCGCGCCGCTGCCGCGCCAGGGCATTTACCGCATCCTCGTCTGCCACATCAGCCACACGCTGGGCAACGCGCTGCTGCTGACGCCGCTGCTGCAGGAACTGGAAGCCACGTATCCCGGCGCCCAGATCGACATCGTCACGCGCAGCCAGGTCGGCCGCGAGCTGTACGGCCACTACGACCGCGTCAACGCAGTGTTCCAGATGCCCGCGCACGGCTTCGGCCACCCGCGCCAGTGGCTGCGCGCGCTGCGCGGCATGCGCAAGGCGCACTACGACCTCGCGATCGACGTCGATCCGCAATCGCAGACCGGCCGCCTGCTGCTGCTGAAGGCGCGCGCCACCTGGACGCTGGGCTTCAGCGGGCCGAAGAAGAGCGGCAGCGTGACCCACGCGGTCGAGGTGCCCGAGCAGCTGCAGAGCAAGGGCCAGCGCCCGGTCTACCTGCTGCGCCAGGCGCTGGGCGTCAGCGCCGATGGCGATTATCCGGTGCCGGACATCCGCCTCGACGAGGCCGAGCTGGCGCGCGGCCGGCGCGTGCTGCAGCGCGTGCTGGCCGCCGCGCCGACTGATGTGCAACACCGCAAGATCATCGGCGTGTTCGCCAACGCCACCGGTCCCAAGCTGCTCGGCACGGACTGGTGGAACCCGCTGCTCGCCGCGCTGGAGCGGCTGCGCCCGGATTGCCGGCTGTTGGAGATCGTGCCGATGTCCGGCCGCTCCATGCTCGGCTCGCGCTACCCCAGCTATTTCTCCACCGACCTGCGCCAGCTCGGCGCCGTGCTCGCCAGCCTCGACGGCTACCTCAGCCTCGACTGCGGCATCATGCACCTGGCCTGCGCCTCGCGCGTGCCCACGCTGGGCATCTTCACCACCACCCGCGCCGACGAGTGGGGCCCCTACGGCCCGGGCAACCACGCGATCCACGCCTACGAACTCGCGCCCGAGGCGGTGGCCCGCGAGCTCGCCGCTCGGCTGTAGGAGCGCACCCTGTGCGCGAATGCGGGAAGCGAGTGAAGAGAAGTGAGGAGTGAGAGAAATGCCCGAGGCGCGAGCTGTACGCTCTCTCTCGCTTCTCACTCCTCTCCACTCACTCCTGATCAGTCGCGCACAGAGTGCGCTCCTACGCAGGCCTGTGCTGCGCTAGTCTTCCCGCATCGCCGTGCCGCCACGCGCGGAAGCGGCCCACCACGGGAGCCTTTTCGATGCTGCAGCCGCTGACCCGGATCGCCCTTGCCTGCGCCCTCGCCCTGTCGCTGGGCGGCACTGCCATCGCCGCGCCGGACATGCCCGTGTCGGCGGCCGCGAGCGCCACCGCCGCGTCCGCCGACCAGGCCTTCATGCAGCTGGCCGACCGGTACTTCGACGAGTACTACTTCCCCGCCAACCCCAGCGTGGCCACCGCCGACGGCCTGCATGCCTACGACGGCAAGCTGGAGGACTACTCGCGCGCCGGCATCGCCGCCAACATCAAGGCGCTCAAGCAGTGGGAGGCGCGCGTGGCCGCGACCGACCCGAAGGCACTCAGCCCGTTCGTGCAGGGCGACCGCGAGCTGGTGCTCAACAACATCCGCAGCAGCCTGCTCACGCTGCAGACGATACGGCCGCTGCAGAAGAACCCCGACAGCTATTCCAGCGGCATCACCAGCAGCGCGTTCACCCTGATGGAGCGCAAGTTCGCGCCGCCGGAAACGCGGCTGCGCGCGCTGATCGCCCGCGAAAAACTGATGCCCGCGGTGCTGGCCGAGGCGCGCAGGAATCTCGACAACCCGCCGCAGATCTACACGCAGATCGCGCTGGAGCAGCTGCCCGGCCTGGTCAGCTTCTTCCAGCACGACGTGCCTTCGGCCTTCGCCGATGTCACCGACGCGGATCTGAAGAAAGCATTCGCCGCCAGCAACGGCGCCGTCATCAAGGCATTGCAGGATTACCAGGCCTGGCTGAAGACCGACCTGCTGCCGCGCTCGCACGGCGACTTCCGCATCGGCGCGCAGGCCTTCCGCGACAAGCTGAAGTACGACGAGATGGTGACCCTGCCGCTGGACCGGCTGATCGCGATCGACACCGCGAACATGCGCGCCAACCAGGCCGAATTCGCCAAGGTGGCGCACGAGCTCGATCCCACGAAGACGCCGCAGCAGGTGCTGGCCGAGCTGGCCGCCGACCATCCGCAACCGGACCAGCTGCTAGCCACCTTCCGCGGCAGCCTCGACAAGCTGGTCGACTTCATCCGCGCCAGGCACATCATCACGATCCCCTCCGACGTGCGGCCGATCGTGGAGGAGACGCCGCCGTTCATGCGCGCCACCACCTTCGCCTCGATGGACACGCCCGGGCCGTACGAGACGGTGGCGAAGGAGGCCTACCTCAACGTCACCCTGCCCGAGTCGTCGTGGGACAAGCGGCACACCGACGAATTCATGGCGCAGTTCAACTACCCGGTCATCAACAGCGTGGCCACGCACGAGGCCTACCCCGGCCACTACGTGCAGTTCCTGTGGATGCACCAGCTCAACGACCGCGTGCGCAAGCTGCTGGGCGCGAACACCAACGTGGAAGGCTGGGCGCACTACTGCGAGCAGATGATGCTGGACGCGGGCCTGGCGCAATACCTCTACCCGCACGACCGCCGCCAGCAACTGCTGCTGCGCCTCGGCCAGCTGCAGGATGCGCTGCTGCGCAACGCGCGTTTCATCGTCGGCATCAAGCTGCACACCGGCCAGATGACGATGGACCAGGCCATCGACTTCTTCGTCAAGCAGGGCTACCAGTCGCGCGCCGTGGGCGAAGTGGAAACCAAGCGCGGCACCTCCGACCCCACCTACCTCTACTACACGCTGGGCAAGCTGGAGATCCAGAAGCTCCGCGCCGACCTCGAAAAGAAGCAGGGCAAGGATTTCAACCTGGAGCGCTTCCACGACGCCTTCATGCAGCAGGGCTTCGCGCCCATCGCCATCGTGCGCAAGGCGATGCTGGGCGACGATTCGCCCGTGCTGTGACGCAAGACAGCGTCCGCGCCCGGCGGGGCGCAGACGATGCAGTGATCTGACGTTTCGATGGACGCGGCCGCGTGCCGCCACGGAGAACGACATGAGCACACGCAGACTGGTCGTACTGTTCGACGGCACCTGGAACAAGCCCGAGTCGAACACCAACGTGGAGCGCCTGCGCCGGCTGATCGCGCCGCGCGACGCGGCCGGGGTGGAGCAGCGCGTCGAATACATCCCCGGCGTGGGCGTGGCGCCGGGGATGAAGCATCTGCTGGGCGGCGCGTTCGGCTACGGCCTGTCGGACAACGTGCAGGACGGCTACCGCTGGCTGTGCGAAACCTGGCGGGCCGGCGACGAGATCTGGCTGTTCGGCTTCAGCCGCGGCGCCTACACCGCGCGCAGCCTCGGCGGGCTGATCCGCAAGTGCGGCCTGCTGCGCGACGTGGGCAGCGGCGCCGCGGCCGACGCGGCGGTGAAGGCGGCCTACGCGTTCTACCGCGACACCGCGATCAAGCCCGGCGACGCCGCCGCCGTGGCCTGGCGCGCCGCACGCGCCACGGAGACGGACATCCATTTCATCGGCGTGTGGGACACGGTGGGCTCGCTGGGCATCCCCGACACCGCCGCCTGGTTCCCGTTCGCCCGTTCGCGCTACGAATTCCACGACACCGACCTCAGCCACATCGTCAAGCACGCCTACCAGGCGCTGGCGCTGGACGAGCACCGCGCCGATTTCGCGCCGACCAAGTGGCAGCGCAACCGCGACCTGCTCGGCCCCGACGAGTCGCCCACCGCGAAGAAGGCCGAGCAGATCGAGGTGGAGCAGCGCTGGTTCATCGGCTCGCATTCCGACGTGGGCGGCGGGAACGAGCGCGACGGCGCCGGCCACCGGCCCGACCCGCTGTGCGACCTGGCACTGGCCTGGCTGCAGCGCAAGGCGATCGCCGCCGGGCTGGCCTGCAGCGAACTGTGCGCGCCGTCGCCCGAAGCCGATCTCGGCGTGCCGCGCAACTCCTACGGCGAGTTCATGTACGGCCTCTACAAGCTGTTCAAGCCGCCGTTCGACCGCGTGATCGGCGGCGGCGTCAACGAGACCGTGGACCCTTCGGTGTGGCAACACGCGAAGCTCGCCACCGACTACCGCTCGCCCACGCTGGAGCAGGCGCTGCGCGACGACGTGATCGCCGCGCCGCCCGGCGTCGCGTGAGCTTGCGCATGACGCCCATGCCGCGCTTGACCGTCGCCCCGGCGCATCGGCTAGCATGCCGGCCCATGAGGGAGATGGCATGCCTCCCGCTCCATCGGAGCGAACCGTCGAAGTGCAGCCGCACCGAAGCCGATGATGCCTGCACCACCGGATTCCGGCGGCGCGGGCGTGCCTGTTCGTCGCGGATGCCACGCCACGCGGACAGGAGACAGGGTACGTGAACCTCAACGGCTTCATCGCGGTGGGCCTGGGTGGTGCCATCGGCTGCTGGCTGCGCTGGCTGCTCGGCATCGCACTCAACCCGATCTTCCCCACCGTGCCGCTGGGCACGCTGGCGGCGAACCTGCTCGGCGGCCTGATCATGGGCTGCATGATGGGCATCTTCGAGCACTTCCAGACCCTGCCGCCGGAACTGCGGCTGTTCGTGCTCACCGGCTTTCTCGGCGGCCTCACGACCTTTTCCACATTCTCCGCCGAGGCCGACACGCTGCTGCTGCGCCAGCAGTACCTGTGGTTCGGCGGCCACGTGGCGATGCACCTGGTCGGCACGCTGGGCATGACCATCGTGGGCATCGCGCTCACCCGGGGGTTGCTGCGGCACTGAACTGAGGAGTCGGCATCCATGAGCACGGAAACCCTGATCGACGGCGTGCAGCTGCGCTTCTACGTGCACATGCACGCGCGCCACGACGGCCTGCTGGTGTCCGAATGGCTGCTGGAGCTGGCAAAGCGGCACAAGCTCGGCGGCGGCTCGGTGTTCCGCGCCATCGCCGGCTTCGGCCGCCACGGCGTGCTGCACCAGGAGGCGTTCTTCGAACTCGCCGACAACCTGCCGGTGGCGGTGGAATTCCTGCTGCGCGAAAGCGAGGCGGAAACCCTGCTGCAACTGGTGCGCAAGGCCGGCGTGGAACTGGTGTACGCCCGCATCCCCGCGCGCTTCGGCGTGCTCGGCAACGAGGAGTGCCCATGAGCCAGGACTCGCTGAGGCAGCGCGCGGCGGACCTGCTGCAACACGCCGGCATCCGCATCGGCGGCGATGCGCCCACCGACATCCGCGTGCACGACGAGCAGCTCTACGCCCGCGTGTTCGCACACGGCTCGCTGGGCCTGGGCGAGGCCTACATGGACGGCTGGTGGGACGTGGACGACCTGCCCGGCTTCATGACGAAGCTGCTCTCCTCGCACCTGGACGAGCACCTCAAGACCCTGGACACCCTGATCGCCCACCTCAAGGCGCGCTACATCAACCTGCAGCGCGGCGAGCACGCGTTCGAGATCGGCAAGGCGCACTACGACCTCGGCAACGACCTGTTCCACGCCATGCTGGGCCGGCGTCTGGTGTACTCCTGCGGCTACTGGGCGCAGGCCGACAATCTCGACGATGCGCAGGCCGCCAAGCTCGACCTGGTCTGCCGCAAGCTGCAGCTGAAACCCGGCCAGCGCGTGCTCGACATCGGCTGCGGCTGGGGCGAGGCGCTGAAGTACGCCGCCGAGAAATACGGCATCGAAGGCGTGGGCATCACCGTCTCCGAACGGCAGGCCGAGTACGCCCGCGAGCTGTGCCAGGGTCTGCCGATCGAGATTCGCCTGCAGGACTACCACGAGGTCGACGAACCGTTCGACGCGGTGTACTCGATCGGCATGTTCGAGCACGTGGGCGGCAAGAACTACCGCGCCTACTTCGAGACCGTGCGCCGCTGCCTGAAGCAGGACGGCCTCTCGCTGCTGCACTGCATCGGCAGCAACGGCACGCCCGCGCAACCCGACCCGTGGATCGAGAAATACATCTTCCCGAACTCGATGATCCCCGCCGCCAGCCAGGTCACCGCCGCGCTGGAAGGCCTGTTCGTGGTCGAGGACTGGCACAACTTCGGCCCCGACTACGACCGCACGCTCACCGCCTGGCGCGCGAATTTCGACGCCGCGTGGCCCGAACTGTCGAAAAGCTACGACGAGCGTTTCCGCCGCATGTGGCACTACTACCTCGGCGCCTCCGCCGCGGTGTTCCGCAGTCGGCGCGATCAGCTGTGGCAACTCACCCTGAGCCCGCACGGCGTGCCCGGCGGCTACCGCGTGCCGCGCTGAAACTGCGCACGCTGCCCGGAAGTTGCTGGCAGCACGACCGCGGGGCATAGTGCGATCTGGCCTTGCTCCCGGGGAATACCGATGAAGCGTCGCATCACCATGTTGCTCACCGGCCTGGCTCTGCTCGCCACCGCCGCAACGGCCGTCGCCGCCGCGCCTGCCACCAGCACGCCAAGTTCCGGCTATTTCGACAACAGCGACCGCGACGACGTGCTCGCCGGTGGCGTGAAGATGATCCCGATCGCCACACCCAAGGGCACGTTCCACGTCTGGACCAAGCGCGTGGGCAACAACCCGAAGCTGAAGGTGCTGCTGCTGCACGGCGGTCCGGGCGCCACCCACGAATACTTCGAAGCGTTCGACAGCTTCTTCCCCGGCGCAGGCATCGAGTACTACTACTACGACCAGCTCGGCTCGGCCTACAGCGACCAACCGAAGGACCTGTCTCTGTGGACCATCGACCGCTTCGTCGACGAAGTGGAACAGGTGCGCCGGGCGCTGCGCCTGGACAAGGACAACTTCTGCTTGCTGGGCCATTCCTGGGGCGGCGTGCTCGCCATTGAATACGCGCTGAAATACCAGCAGCACCTGAAGTGCCTGGTGATCTCCAACATGATGGATTCGATTCCCGCCTACAACGCCTACGCGAAGAACGTACTGATGCCGGCGATGGACCCGAAGCAGCTCGCCGAAGTGCAGAAACTCGAAGCAGAACACCGCACCGACAACCCGCGCTACATGGCCATCCTCGGCCCGATGCACTACGAGCAGCACGTGCTGCGCATGCCGGAGGCGCAGTGGCCCGAACCGGTGATCCGCTCGTTCGGCCACGCCAACCGGCAGATCTACACCCTGATGCAGGGCCCCAGCGAACTGGGCGCCAGCGGCCGCCTGGAACACTGGGACCGCAGTGCCGATCTGCACCGCATCACCGTGCCCACCTTGGTGATCGGCGCGCATTACGACACCATGGACCCGAAGTACATGGCCCGCATGGCGAAGCAACTGCCGCACGGGCAGTTCCTGCTTTGTCCGAAGGGGAGCCACTTGGCGATGTACGACGACCAGCAGGTGTACTTCGATGGGTTGATCGGGTTCCTGCGGGGCATTGAATCGGAATAAGGAGGCATAAGCGCCCCTTGTTTCTGGCGTGCACGATGCGCGCCTGCCGTTCCGGGGCCCCTCGGCGGCGGTGAGGCGGGGACGACAAGGCCGCGCAGCGGGCGTTGCCATGGAAGGCAACGCCTTTCCGCGCGGGCAGAAGCCCGCTCGAAAAGCCCGGCCACGGCTCACGCACTCTCCGGCCAGGGACGGACGGAAAGCGCCGCCGCGAGGCGTCCTTGCTCTTTGGTTCCTTTCGCTTGACTCCGGGCATCCTGCCCTCCGCCCTTCGGACCGGATGCGCCGTTCGCCACCGCATCCGGCGGTGGCGTGGGCACGCAAAGAGAAAGTAGCTCGGGTGCCGGCAGGCGCACGAAACCGCTTCGAATCCAGCGATAACGCACAAAACCAAACCCAACCGTCAAGCTGTCGCCCCAAGCCCCGATCTGGCACCATCGCCCGGTTGCCTGCAACAGAAACCTCCGAATGAACCTGCAAGCCAATTACGAACAGATCCCGCTCAAGGAATACGCCGAGCGCGCCTACCTCGACTACTCGATGTACGTGGTGCTGGACCGCGCCCTGCCCTTCGTGGGCGACGGGCTCAAGCCGGTGCAGCGGCGCATCGTGTACGCGATGAGCGAGCTGGGCCTGGCCGCGAGTGCGAAGCCGAAGAAGTCCGCGCGCACCATCGGCGACGTGATCGGCAAGTTCCACCCGCACGGCGACACCTCGTGTTACGAGGCGATGGTGCTGATGGCGCAGCCGTTCTCCTACCGCTATCCGCTGGTGGACGGCCAGGGCAACTTCGGTTCGCCGGACGACCCGAAAAGCTTCGCGGCGATGCGCTACACCGAGTCCAAGCTCAGCCCGATCGCCGAGGCGCTGCTGGGCGAGCTGGGCCAGGGCACGGTGGACTGGGTGCCGAACTTCGACGGCACGCTGGAGGAACCCTCGTGGCTGCCCGCGCGCGTGCCGCACGTGCTGCTGAACGGCTCGATGGGCATCGCGGTGGGCATGGCCACCGACATCCCGCCGCACAACCTGCGCGAACTGGCCAGCGCCTGCATCCGCCTGCTCGACGAGCCCGAGGCCACGGTGGCGCAGCTGTGCGAGCACGTGCAGGGGCCGGACTACCCCACCGAGGCGGAGATCATCACGCCGCGCGCCGAGCTGCTGGCGATGTACGAAAACGGCAGCGGCTCGGTGCGCGCCCGCGCGGTGTACGTGCGCGAGGAAGGCAACATCGTGATCACCGCGCTGCCGCACCAGGTCAGCCCGTCGAAGATCCTCGAACAGATCGCCGCGCAGATGCGCGCGAAGAAGCTGCCGATGATCGAGGACCTGCGCGACGAGTCCGACCACGAGAACCCGATCCGCCTGGTGCTGGTGCCGCGCTCCTCGCGCGTGGACGCCGACGAGCTGATGCCGCACCTGTTCGCCACCACGGACCTGGAAAAGAGCTTCCGCGTCAACCTCAACATGATCGGCCTGGACGGCCGCCCGCAGGTGAAGGATCTCAAGAAGATCCTCAACGAGTGGCTCGCCTTCCGCACGCAGACGGTGACGCGCCGCCTGAACCACCGCCTCGCCAAGGTCGAGCGCCGCCTGCACCTCCTGGAAGGCTTGCGCATCGCTTACCTCAACCTGGACGAAGTGATCCGCATCATCCGCACCGAGGAGGAGCCCAAGCCCGTGCTGATGGCGCGCTTCGGCCTCAGCGAGGAGCAGACCGACTACATCCTCGAAACCCGCCTGCGCCAGCTGGCCCGCCTCGAAGAGATGAAGATCAACGCCGAGCGCGACCAGCTCGAAGAGGAGCGCGCGCGCATCAACGTGCTGCTGAAGTCGCCGGCCAAATTGAAGAACCTCATCAAGGACGAGCTGCGCTTGGACGCCGAGAAATACGGCGACGCCCGCCGCTCGCCGCTGGTCGAGCGCGAGGCCGCACAGGCGCTGGACGAGAGCGCGCTGGTGGCCAGCGAACCGGTCACCGTGGTGCTCAGCCGGAAGGGCTGGATCCGCGCCGCCAAGGGCCACGACGTGGACGCCGAAGGCCTCAGCTACCGCGAGGGCGACGGCCTGCTCGCCGTCGCGAAGGCACGCACCACCCAGCAGGTGGCCGTGATCGACGCCACCGGCCGCAGCTATTCCACGCCCGCGCACACGCTGCCTTCCGCGCGCGGCAACGGCGAGCCGCTCACCGGCCGCTTCACGCCGCCCGCGGGCGCGAGCTTCGACGCGCTGGTCGCCGGCGACAACGACACCCGCCTGATCCTCGCCACCGACTTCGGCTACGGCTTCGTCACCCGCTTCGAGGCGCTCACCGGCCGCAACAAGGCCGGCAAGCAGATCATCAGCCTCAGCGACGGCGCCAAGGTGCTGGCGCCACAGGTCACCGCCGACCCGGCGCGCGACCGCATCGTGGTGGTCACCACCGAGGGGCACCTCCTGATGTTCTCGGTGGCCGAGCTGCCGGAGCTGGACAAAGGCAAGGGCAACAAGCTGATCGAGGTGCCGAAGAAGCAGCTGGCCGAAGGCGAGCGCGTGGCCGGCATCGCCGTGGTCGCCGAGGGCAAGGGCGAAGTCACGATGTACGCCGGCGCGCGCAAGCTCACGCTGAAGTGGGCCGACCTGGTGGAATACGGCGGCAACCGCGCCACCCGCGGCGGCCTGCTGCCACGCGGCTTGCGGCGCGTGGAGCGCATCGAGACCACGGCGTAGGTCGGGGCCCATCCCGACCTGGGCGCTGCGCCGTGGGTCGGGATTCATCCCGACACGCCTTTGCCGTAGCGCTTGTGTCGGGATGAACCCCGACCCACGGGGGTACGGGAACCTCGCGCCGCCGGAGCCGTCCAACGTCGGTGCACGCCGTCGCCCCCCATGCGTTGAAGACGGCATCCCCCGGAGCAAGCCCATGAAGTCGCTCGTCCTCGTCGTTGCCTGCCTGCTCGCCGCGCCCGCCTGGGCGCAAAGCGCCAAGCAGCCGCTGAACCTCAAGCTGCCGCCGCAGAGCGACCTGCCGCCCAGCAGCCTGCCCGCCAGCAGCACGACCGCGGCGAAACCCGCCAGCAGCGCGCCGGGCGTGTACTACGGTGACACCAGCGGCAGCACCAGCCATGCCGACGAGCGCACGGCTTACGCGCAACGCTGCGACGACGCTACCTACGGCCAGCCGCAGGTGCACGGCAGCGTGGGCACGGGCGTGATGGCCGGCAACCACGTCAGCGGCAACTACCAGACCGGCACGGTCAGCGTCAGCAAGAACCTCGGCGACTGCGACGAACCCAAGGGTTCGGTGAACTTCTCGATCGGCGTGGGCCAGGGCCACTTCCACGGCCGCGGCTGGTAAGACTCGACCGCGTTAGACTCGCCGCTTCCGTTCCTGCGGATGCACACGCGATGCACGGCGAATACAAGATGCCCGGCGGCAAGCTGGTGGTGGTCGACCTCGCGCTGCGCGACGGCCGCTTCGAAGGCGTGCGGCTGAGCGGCGACTTCTTCCTCGAACCCGACGCCGCGCTGCCGGCGATCAATGCCGCACTCGAAGGCCAGCCGGCCGATGCCGGCGACGACGCGCTGGTCGCCGCCATCGACGCCGCCCTGCCCGCGGGCACCACCATGTACGGCATCTCCAGCGCGGCCATCGTCGTCGCGCTGCGCCGCGCCCTGCACGAAGGGGCAGCGGCATGAGCCGCAGCGACTGGCGCGCGCACGACTGGCGACTGATCCACGCCGCGCCGCAACCGCCGCTGCTGCACATGGCGCTGGACGAGGCGCTGCTCGACGCGGTCGGCAGCGGCCGCCGCCAGCCCACGCTGCGCTTGTGGGAATGGGCCGCGCCCGCGGTGGTGATCGGCCGCTTCCAATCGCTGCGCAACGAGGTGGACGGCGATGCCGCGCAGCGCCACGGCATCGAGGTGGTGCGGCGCATTTCCGGCGGCGGCGCGATGTTCATCGAGCCGGGCAACACCATCACCTATTCGATCTACACACCGCTGGCCATGGTCGAGGGCCTGAGCTTCCAGGAGTCGTACGCGCTGATGGACAGCTGGGTGCTGGAGGCGCTGCGCGAACTGGGCATCGAGGCCTGGTACCAGCCGCTCAACGACATCGCCTCGAATGCCGGCAAGATCGGCGGCGCCGCGCAGACCCGCCGCGGCGGCGCGCTGCTGCACCACGTCACCATGGCCTACGACATCGACGCGGCGAAGATGCTGGACGTGCTGCGCATCGGCCGCGAGAAGCTCTCCGACAAGGGCACCGCCAGCGCCGCCAAGCGCGTCGACCCGCTGCGCAGCCAGACCGGCCTGCCGCGCGAAGTCGTGGTGGAGCGCATGCTGGCCACCTTCCGCCGCCTGCACGGCCTCACCGACGACCAGTTGCGCGACCACGAACTGGCGCAGGCGCAAGCGCTGGTGCGCGACAAGTTCGGCACCGCGGCCTGGCTCGCCGACGTGCCTTGATCCCGGCGCGCCGCCGGAGCGCACCCAGCATGCGAAAGCCCGGCCTGACGCCCATCGTGGGTCGGGCTTCAGCCCGACACGCCCGCACGGCAAGGCCCGAGCCGTCGGGATGAATCCCGACCCACGGCTATCGATCAGAGTGGCGGCCGGAGCGCACCCTGCACGCGTGGAGTAGGCGCGCGCCTACATCGGTCATGGCCCTTCGCCACTTGTGCACTTTGCCGGATGCGGGAGGATCGAAGTTCCGTTCGCGTTGGCAAGGAGAAGTAGATGCGCGCTTCACGCCTGTCCGTACTGGCCGCCGGGCTGTGCCTGGCCTTCGCTGCGCACGCGGCCGACACCGATACCTGGAAGCTGCCGGTCGCGGTGAAGAAACTCGACAACGGCCTCACCGTCGTGGTTTCCGAGGACCACAGCTCGCCCACCGTGGGCATCAGCATGGTCTACCACGTCGGCATGCGGCTGGAACCGCAGAACCGCACCGGCTTCGCCCACCTGTTCGAGCACCTGATGTTCGAGGGCACGCCGGACGCGCCCAAGGGCACGCTCGAGCGCGTGATCCAGGGCGGCGGCGGCGTGTTCAACGGCTCCACCCGCGCCGACTACACCAACTACATCGCCAGCGCGCCCTCGTCCGCGCTGGCGCCGATCCTGTGGCTGGAGGCGGACCGCATGAAGTCGCTGGACTTCAGCGCGAAGAACCTCGCCAACCAGCAGAACGTGGTGAAGGAGGAGATCCGCGTCAACGTGAAGAACCAGCCCTACGGCCTGTTCTACTGGACCGACCTGAGCCGCCTCGCGTTCGACAAGTGGGCCAACAACCACGACGGCTACGGTTCGTTCAAGGACCTCGACCACGCCAGCATCGCCGACGTGAAGGCCTTCCACGACACCTACTACCAGCCGGCCAACGCCGTGCTCGGCATCGCCGGCGACGTCACCCCGGCGCAGGCCTTCGCGTTGGCGCAGCAGTACTTCGGCAGCCTGCCCTCGCGCGCGCTGCCGCCGCGGCCGGACGTCTCCGAACCGCTGAACACCAAGCCGCGCCACGCAGAGGAAACCGACGCGCTAGCCAAGGTGCCGGCACTGGCGATCGGCTGGAAGATGCCCGCCCGCGGCAGCAAGGACCAGATCCCGATGATGGTGCTGTCGCAGTTGCTGGTCGGCGACGATGCCTCGCGCTTCTACCAGGGCCTGGTCAAGGGCCGCGAGCTGCTGCTGAACATCGAAGGCGGCGCGAACTTCCCGCTCGGCGACGGCAGCGACTACGCCGGCCCGGCCCTGCTGGGCCTGTTCGCGCTGTACAAGCCCAACGCCACGCCGCAGCAGGTACTGGCCGCGATCGACGAGGAGATCGGCAAGGTCGCCAGCGACGGCGTCGACGCCGCCACCCTGGCCCGGGTGAAGACCAAGATGCTGTCCGACTGGTACGGCGGGCTGGAACCCTTCGTCGACCGCGCCAACACGCTGGCCAAGCTGCAGACGCTGTGGGGCGACGCGAACGTCGCCAACGAGATGCCCGGCTGGATCGAGGCGGTGAGCTCCGACGACATCCGGCGCGTCGCCCGCACCTATCTCACCGACGCCAACCGCAGCGTGATCGTGCGCCGCCCGGCCGCTGCCGCCACTCCCGCCGCCCAGGCATCCGCCAAGTGAGGCCCGCCATGAAGACGAACACCACGTTCAAGACGCTCGCCCTCGCGCTCGGCCTGACCCTGGCCGGCACCGCCCAGGCCGCCACCGCGCCGCTGCCGAAGGATCTGCCCGCCTACGGCCCGGAACAGCCGCTGCCGACGCCGCAGATCGTCCAGCGCACCCTGCCGAACGGGCTCACCGTGTGGGTGGTGCCGCGCGAGGGCCTGCCCAAGGTCGACGTGGCGCTGTCCGTGCTCGGCGGCACCGCGGCCGACGCCGCGGGCACGCCGGCGCTGTCGCAGCTGATGGCCGGCCTGCTCAACGAGGGCACCGCCAGCCGCAGCTCGCGCGACATCGCCGAGGCGCTGCAGGCGATCGGCGGCGACTACAGCGCCGGCGCCAGCGACGACGCCGTCAACATCCGCGCCAGCGCGCTGGCCTCGCACGCCGCGCAACTGCTGGCGCTGGTCGCCGACATCGCGCTGCACCCAAGCTTCCCCGCCAACGAGGTGACCCTGGCCAAGGCGAACGCCCTGCAGCGCCTGAAGGTGCTGGAGTCCGATCCGCACTGGCAGGCGGGTCGCACGTTCAGCCATGCCGCCTACGGCGACCATCCGTACTCGCGCGACTCGCTCACCGAGGCCAGCGTGCAGGCAGCCTCGCCCGATGCACTGCGCGCGCTGCACGATGCCCGCTTCCGGCCGGACCGCGCACTGCTGGTGATCGTCGGCCGGATCGGCGCGGACGAGGCGTTCAAGCTGGCCGAGCAGCAGTTCGGCGGCTGGAAGGCCGGCGGCAAGCCGTTGGCTGATACCGCGCCGGCCCCGCGCACGGTGGCGCCGCAACGGCTGCTGGTGCCGCGCGCCGGCGCGGTGCAGAGCAATATCCGCTACGGCCGTCCCGCCGTGCCGGCCAACGATCCGGACTACATTCCGCTGATCGTGGCCAACACCATCCTCGGCGGCGGCTTCACCAGCCGCATCACCCAGGACATCCGCGAGGACAAGGGCTACTCGTACAGCCCGCGGTCGGGTTTCATCGCGCACCGCGCCGGCGGCAGCGCGGCGGCCACGGCCGACGTGCGCAACGAGGTCACCGGCGCCACCCTCGCCGAACTGGCCAAGCTGTACGCCAGCATGGCCAGCCAGCCGGCCAGCACGGAGGAACTCACCGGCGCCAAGCGCCTGGTCGGCGGCATCTACCTCCTGCGCAACCAGGTTCAGGACGCGCTGACCGCCACCCTGGCGAACTACTGGGTGGACGGCCTGCCGCCGAGTTTCCTCGGCAGCTACGTGGCCGAGGCGAACAAGGTCACCGCGCAACAGGTGCAGGCGATGGGGCGCAAGTATTTCGATCCGAAAGACCAGAGCATCGTGATCGTCGGCGACCCCAAGGCGATCGACGCCCAGCTGAAACCCTGGGGCGCGTTCACCGTGTACAAACCCTGAGGCGCCTCCGAAACCCCGTAGGTCGGGCTTCAGCCCGACAACCCACTCCTCGGGTGTTGCGTCGGGATGAATCCCGACCTACGAGTGATGCGTCGGGATGAATCCCGACCTACGGGGCCGCGGCGATGGCGCCGCGACACCCGCGGCGCTCACAGCAAGGGCAGGATGTGCTCCAGGCTCAGCCGCGCCACCGGCACGCCGGGCGCGGCGGGGTCGATCCAGCGCAGCTCGGCGATCTCCGCCTGCACGCGCGGCGCGCCGTCCACTTCGACCGCGTAGACCTCGGCTTCCACCACGTGCCCGCGTTCGTTCGCTGCCGGGGCGCTGGCGCGGCAGAGGAAACGCGCCGAGCCGGGCCGCAGCGTGCAGCCCAGTTCCTCGTGCAGCTCGCGCGCCAGCGTGGCGAGGTCGTCCGCGTCGCCGGGATCGCGCTTGCCGCCGGGTTGCTGGAACACTGCGGCGTCGTGCTTGCGCACCAGCAGGGTGCGACCGGCGGCGTCGCGGATCACCGCGGCGACGATGCGGATCACCGGCGCCGCGCTCACAGCCGGCTGTACGACCACGACTGCATGCGCCCGTCGCGGTACGGCATCACGCCGTGGAACGGGCGCGGGTCCGTGTCGAACACCAGCGGCAGGAAGTGGCGGTCGCCTTCCCACATTGGCAGTTCCAGCAGCTGGTCGCGCGGCACCCACTCCAGCGTGCCTTCGTGGTTGCCGCCGTGCGGCGTGCCGCTGAAGCGGTCGATCAGGAAGATGAAGCCCAGCCAGTCCTCGCCCTGCTTGCCGAAGCCGGGCCAGTTCAGCGTGCCGCGCAGCTGCATCGAGGTGCACTCGATGCCGGCCTCCTCGCGGATCTCGCGGCGCATGCAGGCGGCGATGTCCTCGCCCGGCTCCATCTTGCCGCCGAGGCCGTTGTACTTGCCCAGGTGCTGGTCGTCCGGACGCGCATTGCGGTGGATCATCAGCACCTGGGTGCGGTCGGGCGAGAGCACGTAGCCGAGCGTGGCGACGATGGGGGTGTAAGGCATGGCGAAACGGCCGCGGAAAGCGTCGATTGTAGCGGCGCCGGCCACGCCCCTGCGCCGGGCTTGCATCGACCTGTATCGGCCGGCGACCATCGCCGGATGCGCATGATGCTTCGCTCCCTTCACCCGGTCCGCGCGCGCGTCCGCCGCTGGCGCTGGCTGCCGCTGCTGGCGCTGCTCGCGGGGGCGGCCGGCTGCGGCGCGTCGACGCGCGCGCCGCACAGCCGCGAGCTGAGCTTCGACGGCCAGACCTACCGCGTGGTGACGCTGGACCTGAAGCACGACCCGCTCAGCCTGCACTGGCGCGACCCGGCCAGCGGCGAGGCCTACGGCGACATCGAGACCCTGCAGCAGTGGGGCGAGGCGCACGGCCAGCGTCTGCTGTTCGCCACCAACGCCGGCATCTACGACCGCAAGGCCGCGCCGCTGGGCCTGTACGTGGAGGACGGCAAGACCCTGGTGCCGCTGAACATGGCGCACGGCAACCCCGCCTCGGGCAACTTCTCGCTGCTGCCCAACGGCGTGTTCGCGATCTATCCCGACGGCCATGCCGCGGTGCGCAGCAGCGCCGCGTTCAAGGCCGACGCCAGGCCGGTGCGCTGGGCCACCCAGTCCGGCCCGATGCTGGTGATCGACGGCCAGCTCAACCCCAGCTTCGTGGACGACTCGGGCAGCTTGAAATGGCGCAGCGGCGTCTGCGCGAAGACGCCCACCGAAGTGGTGTTCGCGGTGAGCGAGGTGCCGGTGAACTTCCACGGCTTCGCGCGGCTGTTCCGCGACAAGCTGGGCTGCCGCGACGCGCTGTACCTGGACGGCAGCATCTCGCAGATCTTCGTCAACGGCGAAGGCTACGCCGGCGCGCCGGCCTTCCTGGTCAGGCCCTACGCGGGCATCTTCGCTGTGTTCGTGCCGCAATGAGCGCGTGCCAAGCCAGAATCACCCGCAAAAATTTGTGACGGTCATCACATTTCCGGTGCTAGGGTGACGCCCGCAAAAGCCGCCTGAAGGGGGGGGGGCGGTCAGCCGGCACCCGACCGCCGGCCGGTTTCCCGGAGCGAATTCCGGCAAGGGATTGCTGCAGTCCCGCAGGGGGTGCAGTCCGTCATGACGCCAGCCGCCGCGATGCCGGATTTCCGCTACCGCGCCTTCATCAGCTACAGCCACCGGGATCAGTCCTGGGCGGACTGGCTGCACAAGGCGCTGGAAACCTACGCGATCCCGAAGCGGCTGGTCGGCCAAGCCACCGCGGCCGGCGTGATCCCCCGACGCCTCGCGCCGGTCTTCCGCGACCGCGAGGAGCTGGCCAGCGCCACCGACCTCGGCCGCAAGGTCAACGAGGCGCTGGCGCAATCCGGCAACCTGGTGGTGATCTGCTCACCGCACGCGGCCAGCTCGCGCTGGGTCAACGAGGAAGTGCTGGCGTTCAAGCGGCTCGGCCGCGGCGAGCGCATCTTCTGCCTGATCGTGGACGGCGAACCGAATGCCGGCGACACGCCCGGACAAGCGGCGCGGGAATGCTTCGCGCCGGCGCTGCGCCACGCGCTGGACGCCGATGGCCAGCCGGGCGCGCAGCGCTGCGAGCCGATCGCCGCCGACGCGCGCGCCGGCCGCGACGGCAAGGCCAACGCGAAGCTGAAGCTGATCGCCGGCCTGCTCGACCTGGACTACGACCGGCTCAAGCAGCGCGAGCTGAAGCGGCGGCACCGGCGCATGGCGGCGCTCACCACGCTGGCGCTGGTGGTGACGGCGATCACGACCACGCTGGCGATCGCCGCGCTGTTCGCCCGCCATGCCGCCGTGGTCGCCCGCAACGATGCCGAGCGCCGGCAGAAGCAGGCGGAGGACCTCGTCGACTTCATGCTCGGCGACCTCAACGACAAGCTGCGGCAGGTCTCGCGCCTGGACATCCTGGCGGCCGTCGACGACCGCGCGATGATCTATTTCCACTCGCTGCCGACCGCCGACGTCACCGACGAGGCGCTGGCCCAGCGCGCCAAGGCGCTGGAAAAGATCGGCAGCGTGCGCCTGGACCAGGGCCAGCTGGCGGCGGCGCTGGCCTCGTTCGAGGCGGCCGCCGAAATCTCCGCCGCGCTGGCGGCGAAGGCCCCCGCGAACACCGCGCGGCAACTCGCGTACGCGCAGATCCTGTCCTTCGTCGGCATGACCCATTGGAACCAGGGCAGGCTCGACGCGGCCCAGCAGGGTTTCGAGTCGGCGCGCACCGTCCTGCAGCGCGCCCGGCCGCAGGCCGCGGACCTCCTGCCGTGGCAGTACCAGCAGGAGATGATCGAAAACGACATCGGCCACGTGCTCGAGGCGCGCGGCCGGCTGGACGAGGCCACCGGCCACTACCGCAACGCGCTGGCGCTCTCCGAAAAACTGGTGGCCGCCAGGCCCGACAAGACCGAGTGGGCATTGGAACTGGGCGGTGCGCACAACAACCTCGGCAAGCTGGCACTGATGCGCGGTGACCTGGCGACGGCCATCGCCGAATACGCCGCCGATGACGCGATCGAAACCACGCTCGCCGCGCGCGCCCCCGGGGACAACGAACAGCGCGACAACATGCTCGTCGTGCGCGCCATCCTGGGACGCACGCTGGCGCTGGCGGGCGACCTCGAAACCGGCACCCGCGACCTGCAGCAGGCCGTCGACATCGCCGCGCAACTGGCCAAAGTCGATCCAGCCAACGCCAGTTTCCAGGAACGCCTCGCGCAGTATTCCTCGCAGTTGGCCCGCTTGCGGCGGCTGGGCGGCGACCTGCCGGCTGCCCGGGCGCTGACCGCGCAGTCGCTGCCCATCCTGCTTGCGCTGACCAGGCAGGATCCGGCCGACATCGGCAAGCAACGCGAGTTCGCCGAGGCGCAGCTCGAACAGGCCGCGCAATCGCTCGCCGGCGGCCAGGCCGAGGCGGCGCGACAACAGGCGCAGTCCGCGCTGGGCATCCTCGCCCCGTTGTCCGCCCGGCAGCCGGACGATCGCGCCACGCTGCTGGCAACGGCACAGGCCAAGCTCGTGCTGGCGGCGGCGTCCGGCAACGCGCAGACCGCGCTGCCGCTGCGCAGCGATGCGCTGGACGCGATCCACGCGGTGAAAGACGGCGCCGACGACCCCCGCCTGCGGGCGCTGCAGGTCGAGGCGCTGCTGGCGCTGGGCCGCAAGGCCGAGGCGCGGGCCGCGCTGCAACCCTTGTGGGGGAGCGGCTACCGCGACGCAGCGCTGCTGAACCTGCTGCAGCGCGAACGGATCGACTACCCGGTCAATGCGGCATTCCGGCAGAAACTGCTGGCGGCCACCGCGACGAACACCCGGCCGTAACCGGGCGCAACGCACAGGGGATGGGCAACACCCACAGGCGCAGCATCGCTTCCAAGCCCTCGGCAACAGGAGTCCGTCATGGCCAACCGTCATCCACCCATCCCGGTCAGTCTCGACACGAGCACGCACCCGTGGAGCCTCTCTGTCCATCAGCAAGGCAACCCGCACCACTTCGACCCGGACCCCAACGTGCAAACCATCACGTGGCAGCTCACCGGCGAGGCGGCCACGGGGTCGTTCAATGCACAGGATGACGCCAAACCGGGCTTCGCCTGGATTCCCCCGGCACCGCATCCCGGCATCTTCGACGCCCCTGATCCGAAGACCCACAAACACCAGATGACGATGCGCAATCACCACCACGGCGCCAGCAGCGCGGGCGAGTGGTTCTACCAGCTGAGCGCCACGATCCACGGCAAGCTCTGCCAAACCCCATACACCCCCACCGCCGGGAGAATCTCGAATCCGTCGATCAAGAACACCTGATCCACCCGCCACCGCGTCGGCCACCGCATCCGGGTGGCCGGCCGGGTAGTCACACCACCCCGATCACAGCGGAGAGCGTCATGACCAAGACCGACAGCAAGACCCCGAACCCCCAGCCCGTGCCGCCGCCCGTGGACGACGAACTGGCGCAGGCCGGCAACGAACCCGAGCAGGCGCCCGAACTGACCGGGACAGTAACGCCGAACAGCTCCTCCCGCCCCTCGATCAAGAACACCGTCGCCTAGGAAAGACCTGATCGATCCAGCATCTTGCTCGTCATTCCTGCGAAAGCAGGAATCCAGTGCCTTTATGTTCAATGGACTGCAGACACTGGATCCCGGCTTTCGCTGGGATGACGAGCAAAATCAGAGCATCCCTGGAACCCGGGTCCACGCGAAGCCATGCTGCGGAGGCCGGCCGCGAACCCCGCAGCGGCGCGGGTTCGCGGGGCCGGGCGCTGCCTGCCGAATACCTGCCACCCACCGGAAGCCGCCATGACGCCCCTGGTTGTCGGCGTGACCAGCCACCGCAACATCCCTGCGCACGAGGTCGAGCCGATCCGGCAGCGCGTGCGGGAGTTCTTCGCGCAGCTGAAGCGCGATTGCCCCGGGCTGCCGCTGGTGCTGATGTCGGCGCTGGCCGAAGGCGGCGACCAACTGGTGGCCGAGGAGGCGCTGGCCGCCGGCGCACGCCTGCTCGCCCCGCTGCCGTTGCCGCCGGAACAGTACGTGCAGGACTTTGCCGACCCCGCCTCGCGCAGCCGCTTCGACGCCCTGTGCGCCCGCGCCGAAGTCGTGCAGCTGCCGCAGCATGCGGCACTGCCGCCGCGCGATGCCGACTCGCCGGACGCGGCGCGCGAACGCCAGTACGCACGGGGCGGCGTCTACATCGCCAGCCATTGCCACATCCTGCTGGCGATCTGGGACGGCAAGCCCTCGCACCGGATCGGCGGCACCGCGCAGATCGTGAAGTACCACCTGAGCGGAACCCTGCCCGGCCAGCACCATCGGCGCCGCGGCGCGCGCCACGTGCTGGGCGCCGGCGACGAACGCCTGCTCTATCACATCGTCTGCTCGCGCGACGCGCCCGACGGCGCGCCCGCGGCGGGCCTGCAGCCGCTGCAGACCCGCTGGCGCAGCTCCGACGCGGCCAGCGCGCCCGAGGCCGAGTTCCGCCGCATGTTCGCGCACATGGCCGAGTTCAACGCCGACTGCACCAAGTACGCCGCGGCCATCGACGCCGCAGCCGGCCCGGGCATCGCCTCGCCGCATGCCGCATCGAGCCGCGCCGCGGCAAACGTCGACCGCCTGTTCCACGCGGCCGACTGGCTGGCGCTGCACTTCCAGGGGCGCGTGCTGCTGGCGCTGCGCTCCACCTACACGCTGGCCGCGCTGATGGGCATCGCCTTCACCTGCTACGCGCACCTGCCGGGGCAGAACTTCCTGATCTACCTGTTCCTGCTGCTGTTCGCGCTCGGCGCGCTGGTGGCCGTGCTCGCCCGCCGCCGCGACTGGCATCGCAAGTACCTGGACTACCGCGCGCTGGCGGAGGGCCTGCGCATCCAGTCGTACTGGCGGCGCGCCGGCATCGCGACGAGCGAGGAGCACGAATTCGCCCACGACAACTTCCTGCAGAAGCAGAACGTCGAGCTCGGCTGGATCCGCAACGTGATGCGCGTCTGCGCACTGTACCCGTCCAGCGGCCCGGCGGAACCCGCGCCGGACGAGCTGGCGCGCGTGATCGCGGAGTGGGTCGGCGAACCGGGCCGGTCGGGGCAGCTCCACTACTACGAACGCAAGACGGTCGAGCGCAGCGGCCTGCACCATGTCACCGAAACGATCGGTTCGATCAGCCTGTGGGGCGGCGTGGCGATCAGCGTGTTCCTCGCTCTGTTCGTGTTCCGCCTGTCGGACGAGGCGAAGACCGTGCTGGTGACCACGATGGCCGTGCTGTCGATCGTCGCCGCGGTGCGCGAAGCCTATGCCTACCGCAAGGCCGACAAGGAGTTGATCAAGCAGTACCGCTTCATGCAGCGCATCTTCGCCGGCGCGCGCGCGGCGCTGGACCACACCCGCGACCCGGCCGAGCAGCGCGAGATCCTGCTCGCGCTGGGCGACGCGGCGCTGAGCGAACATGCCGAGTGGACGCTGATGCAGCGCGAGCGGCAGGTGGAGCAGAGCAAGCTTTGATACGAAATCGCGATCAATCATCCAGAACGACTGGATCGTCATTCCTGCGAGGCGCTTCTCAACAGCGCCGTCCGGAATATTTCGCAGGTGATCTTCTCCCCTCTCCCTCCGGGAGAGGGGCCGGGGGTGAGGGTTCGGACTTGCCTCACCACTTCG
The DNA here is from genome assembly GCA_017848855.1 of Rhodanobacter denitrificans. GTDB lineage: Bacteria > Pseudomonadota > Gammaproteobacteria > Xanthomonadales > Rhodanobacteraceae > Rhodanobacter_A > Rhodanobacter_A denitrificans_B. Next base: position 56,518 of record JAFIHF010000023.1, read on the forward strand.
CTCCGCCCGAACCCTCACCCGGCTGCCGCCACCCTCTCCCGGAGGGAGAGGGGCTCACTAGTCAGCGCTTGCGCAAATTCAAGTCGCTCGACTTTGTTGTTCAAGGCGAGAGCTTGCGTTGTTCAGGGCAACCGGTAATCGAACGTGTACGAGTGCCCGCCCTGGGCGTCGATATGGACCGCCAGCGTGCCGCTCAGCCCTGTGAGTTCCTCGCTGCCCGAATCCGGCACCACGCTCACGACGAGCGTGGGCGCGCCGCGATCCATCGTGCCGGAGTGCTGCAACACGAAGCCCCCGCGCCGGCCGTGCAGCACGCCGGTGACGCGCTCCATCGCCACGTAGCCGGCCGAGCCGTCCACCGCGCTGCGGAAGGACAGCATCTCGCCAAAGCTGTGCGCGTCGAGGTCGCCGCTGAACTGCTTGGCTATGCTCATGCGGCCCAGCCCGCTGTCGGCGTGGGCTGGCGGTTGCGGTTCCAGTTTCACCGTGAACGTGCCGCTGGCTTGCATGGTGGTCGCTTCCTCAGACTTCGAGCTGCACGCCCGGCTGCGACAGCGTGACCTGCGTGCCGAAGCGCTGCCGCAACGCCGCTGCCAGCGCTTCGCGCGCGGGGTTCTCGCCGTGCGCCAGCACCACCGGCGGATGGTTGGGGCTGCTGCCGTACCAGTCCAGCAGGCCGCGCTGGTCGGCGTGCGCGGAGAGGCCGCCCACGGTGTGGATGCGCGCGCGCACCGGGATCTCCTCGCCGAACAGGCGCACGCGCGGCACGCCGTTCACCAGCAGCCGCCCCAGCGTGCCGGCCGCCTGGTAGCCCACGAAGATCACGTGGTTGCGCGCGTAGGCGAGGCCGTTCGCGAGGTGGTGGCGCACGCGCCCGCCGTTGGCCATGCCGGAGCCGGCGATGATGATCGCGCCGCCGTGGACGCGGTTGATCGCCTTGCTGTCGTCCACGCTTTCGGCCACGCGCAGGTTCGGCAATTCGAACGGCTTGATGCCGCTCTTCCAGACCTGCACCGCCTCGGCGTCGAACAGTTCCTCGTGGCCGTCGTAGATCGCCATCACCTTCGCCGCCATCGGGCTGTCGAGGAAGATCGTCCACTGCGCGAGGTTCCAGTCCGCGTAGTGCTCGGCGAACCAGTACAGCAGTTCCTGGCTGCGCCCCACCGCGAACGCGGGGATCACCACGTTGCCGCCGTCGGCGCGCGCCGCGGCGAGGATCTGCCCCAGCTCGGCGACGGTGGCGGCGCGGTCCTTGTGGTTGCGGTCGCCGTAGGTCGATTCCATCAGGATCAGGTCGGCCTGCGGCGGCGGCGTGGGGTCGCGCAGGATCGGCGTGCCGCGCATGCCCACGTCGCCGCTGAACAGCAGCGTGCGGCCGTCGGCGCGCAGCTCGACCATCGCCGAGCCGAGGATGTGCCCGGCGTCGTGCAGGCGCACGCTCACGCCCGGCAGGATCTCGGTGGCGGTTTCGTAGGCGAGCCGGCGCAGGCGCTTCTGCGCGGCGGCGACATCCGCCGCGGCGTACAGCGGCCGCACTTCCGGCTCGCCGGGCTTGCGCTCGCGGTTCTCGCGCTCGGCGTCGCGCTCGGCCAGCGAGGCGGCGTCGAGCAGCATGATCGGAAACAGCCCGCAGGTGGCCGCCTGCGTCCAGATCGGCCCCTTGAAGCCGCGCTTGACCAAGAGCGGCACGCGGCCGATGTGGTCGATGTGCGCGTGGCTGAGCACCAGCGCGTCGATCGAGGCCGGATCGAACCCGAACGGCTCGGCGTTGCGCGCCTCCGCGTCGCGGCTGCCCTGCACCATGCCGCAGTCGAGCAGCACGCGCTTGCCGGCCACTTCGAGCAGATGGCAGGAGCCGGTGACTTCGCCGCCCGCCGCGCCGTGGAATTCGATCCGCATGAGTTCTCTCCGTTGGTTGGAAAGAGCCGCCCGAAGGCGGCTCTCGTACAAGCGGAACGGCTCAGCCGCCCGCGCCGAGCGCCTGCTGCAGGCCGGGCACGTATTCCTGGCCGTGCGGCACGGTGGCGCTCGATGCCTTCAACGCGCCGCCGATCGGCTCCACCCGCCCGCCCAGGCATTTGCCCAGGAACTGTTCGGCCACCGCATTGAACGCGATGCCGTTCTCCGGCCGCGCGAAGCCATGGCCTTCGTCGGGGAACAGCACGTAGGTGACCGGGATGTTCCTGGCCTGCAGCGCCTTCACGATCTGGTCCGACTCGGCCTGGTTCACGCGCGGATCGTTGGCGCCCTGCCCGATCAGCAGCGGCCGCTTGATCGCATCGGCCTTGAACAGGGGCGAGCGCTCGTGCAGCAGCTTGCGGCCCTCCTCCGTGGTGGGATCGCCCATGCGCTTGTAGAACTGCTGCCTGCCAGCTTCCCAGTATGGCGGGATGGTCTTCAGCAGCGTGGCCAGGTTGGACGGACCCACGATGTCGACGCCGCAGGCGAAGGTATCGGGCGTGAAGGCGAGGCCCGCCAGCGTGGCGTAGCCGCCATACGAGCCGCCCATGATCGCGACCTTGTCGGCCTCGGCGATGCGGTTCTTCACCGCCCACTGCACGGCATCGATCAGGTCGTCGTGCATCTTGCGGCCCCACTGCAGGTCGCCGGCCGAGATGTACTTCTTGCCGAAACCGGTGGAGCCGCGGTAGTTCACCGACAGCACGGCATAGCCGCGGTTGGCCAGCCACTGGTGGTATCCGTTGTAGCCGTAGTAGTCGCGCGCCCACGGTCCGCCGTGGACGAACAGCACCAGCGGCAACGGTTTGCCGGGACGGCCCGGATGCGCCTGGTCGCTGCCGGCGGGCAAGGTCAGGTACGACACCTCGGTCAGGCCGTCGCGCGTGCGGATCGCTTCCGGATACATCGGCGAGAGCGTTGCACGCTCCAGCTCCGGCCGGCTGACGAACAAGCGGGTGAGCTTCTTCGCCTTGCGGTCGTACAGGTAGGTGGCGCCCGGCTTGACCACGGAATCGACCGTCACGGTCCAGAGATCGTCGGCATCGGTACGCGAACTGATGTCGATGTTGCCCTTGAGCTGCTCCTTGAGAAACGCCAGGTCGCCCTTCACCGCCGGATCCAGCGCCACCCATTCCGGCTTGAGGTACTGCACGGCATAGGCCTGCACCTTGCCGGTGGCCGGATCGACAAGCGTCTGGTCGATATCGGCCCTGGGGTTCTGCGCCAGCACGGTGGTCTTGCCGCTGGCGACATCCTGCGCGACCAGCGCCGCGGTGTCGCGGCCGCGCGAATCGAGCCAGTAGAGCGTCTTGCCGTCGACGGTGAACCCGGCCGGCGCCGTGGTCAGCGAATCGTCCAGACCGACGCTGGAGAACGGCTTGGCGTCGACCTTGCCCTGCTCCACGCGGTAATAGTCCGTGCCGCCGTCGGGGCGGGATTTCGCCGCCAGGCGCAGCTCGAGCTTGTCGTCGGCGGTGAAGCCGGCGTACTCGCCCTTGTTCTCGAACACCTCGGTGAGCTTGCCGCTCTTCAGATCCAGGCTGTAGACGTCGTGCCAGCGGGGATCGCGGTTGTTCACCCCGATCAGGATGCGGTCCTTGATGTGCTCGCTGGTGCCGACGAGCTGCACGCGCGTCTTCTGGAACGGCGTCAGCGATTGCGGCTCGCCGCCCTGCACGTCCACCTTGTAGAGCAGGAAGTTCTCGTCGCCGCCGTGGTCGTTGACGTACAGCACGGAGGACGAGTCCGGCGCCCAGAAATACTCGCGGATCGGGCGCTGCTTTTCGGCGGTGAGCGCCCTGGCCTTGGCTGGATCGCCGGCAGGCGCCACCCAGACATTGAGCACGCCGTCGCGCGGCGCGATCCATGCCAGCCACTTGCCGTCCGGGCTGAGCATGCCGGCGACGCGGCTGGGATTGCCGAACAGCGCGGCGCGTTCGATCAGCGGAGCACTGGGGGCAGCGGCGGTATCCGCCCAGGCGACGGTGGACAGAGCGGCGGCCGCGATGGCCGCGACGAGCGACAGCTTGCGCATACCTTCCTCCTTGCGTGCGAGCGCGTGGTGCTTGCTTGGTGTGGGGGAAAAGCACTTCGGTACCGCATGCGGCCGGACAACCGCGAACCGGTCGAGCAAACCGTCCGGACGGACCGGCCGAGCCGCGAGCACGCAGAGCCTGTCTATTTCACGGACTCCCGGTCCAGCATGCGCTCGCAGATGGCATGGTACAGCGACGGCAGTTTTTCCAGATCCGCCACGTCCACGCATTCGTCCACCTTGTGGATGGTGGCGTTGACCGGGCCCAGCTCCACCACTTCCGCGCCCAGCGGCGCGATGAAGCGGCCGTCGGAAGTGCCGCCGCCGGTGCTTTGCTCGGGTTCGGTGCCGCACAGCTCGCGGCACACGGCCACCACCGTCTCGCGCAAGCGGCCGCCCGGCGGGGTGAGGAAAGGTTCGCCGGAGAGGTTCCAGTCCAGCGCGTAGTCCAGCCCGTGCCGCGCGAGGATCGCCTCGGTACGCGCGCGCAAATCCTCCGCGCGGCTCGCGGTGCAGTAGCGGAAGTTGATCAGCGCGATGAGCTCGCCCGGGATCACGTTGTTCGCGCCGGTGCCCGCGTTGAGGTTGGAGACCTGGAACGAGGTGGGCGGAAAGTCGCTGTTGCCTTCGTCCCAGCGCTCGGCGGCGAGCTCCGCCAGCGCGGGCGCGAACGCGTGGATCGGGTTGCGCGCCTTCTCCGGATAGGCCACGTGGCCCTGCACGCCGCGCACGCTGAGCGTGCCGGACAGCGAGCCGCGCCGGCCCACGCGGATCAGGTCGCCCAGCCGCTGCTTCGCCGACGGCTCGCCCACCACGCACCAGTCGATGCGCTCGCCGCGGGCGCGGAAGTGCTCGGCCAGCTTGCGCACGCCGTCGAGGTTGGTCGGGCCTTCCTCGTCGCTGGTCAGCAGCAGCGCCACGCGGCCCGGATGATCGGGATGCGCGGCAACGAAACGCTCCAGCGCCACCGCCATCGCCGCCACCGCGCCCTTCATGTCGGCGGCGCCGCGGCCGTAAAGATGAGGAGTGCAGCCATGGATGGCCGCTTTTTGATTCTCGCGATCAGGATGATCGCAAAGGCCACCACCGTCGCGAACGATGGGCTCGAACGGCGGGGTCTGCCAGCGATCTTCGGGGCCGCTGGGCACCACGTCGGTGTGGCCGAGGAAGGCGAGCGTCGGGCCAGCGTGCCCATGCACCGCCCACAGGTTGTCCACCTCGCCGTAGCGATGCCGCTCGATGCGGAAGCCGATGCGCACCAACCGTTCCGCCAGCAGCGCCTGGCAGCCGGCGTCCTCCGGCGTCACCGAGCGGCGGCGGATCAGGTCGATGGCAAGGTCGAGGACGTCGGACATGCGCGGCTCACGCAACGGCGGAAAGCCGCAGCATAGCGTTTCCTAGCCGGCCACCGCCGCGCCCAGCAGGCGCCCCACGCCCCAGGTCACCGTCGCCGCGCCCAGCGTGATGCCGAACTGGCGCTCGATCGAGAACAGCATGCCGCGGCCGGTGAACAGCGAGGTGCCGGTGCCGATCAGCGCGAGCCCCACGGCGGTGGCCGCGGCGCTGCCGAGCATGGCGGCGTGGCCGTGCAGGAACAGGTACGGCACCACCGGGAACGCCGCGCCGGACGCGAACAGGCAGAACGAAGACAGTGCCGCGCTCCACGCCGAGCCGCCCAGCTCGGCGGGATCGACGCCCAGGTCCTCGCGCACCACGGTATCCAGCGCCGCACGCGGCGTCTCGGCGAGATGCTCGGCGAGGTGCTCGGCCTCGTCGCGGCCGAGGCCCTTGCTGCGGTAGATGCCGGCGATGTGGCGCACGCCATCCTCCGGCGCCACCGCGAGGCGCTCGGCGCGCTCGGTGATCTGCGCCTGGTAGAACTCGCGCGAACTGTTCACGCTGAGCCATTCGCCCAGCGCCATCGAGCAGGCACCGGCGACCAGCCCGGCCAGGCCGGCCAGCAGCACGGCGTGGTCGTTGGCGGCGGCGCCGGCCATGCCCATCACCAGCGAGACGTTGGAGACCAGGCCGTCGTTCGCGCCCAGCACCGCGGCGCGCAGCGTGTTGCCGCTCTGCGTGCGGTGGCGATGGTCGGTCGGCGCGGACGGCACCGGCACCACGAAATGGTCGCGATGGCCGCTGCGGTCGACCGGGGTGGCGTGGTGGTCGGCATGATCCAGCCGCACCACGGTGGGCATCACGAATTCGGTGCCGAAGGCCCTGGCGAACGCACCCAGCACGCGCACGCGCAGGCCGATGCGCGAAGCCGGCACCGTTGCGCCGGCCTCGCGCAGGCGCGACTCCCAGAACGCCGCGTTCGCCTGCTCGCCCTCGGCGATGCGCCGGTACGCGCGCGCCAGCCTCGCCTCGGTGGCCAGCTCGGCCAACCGCGCGTACAGCGCGGCGTTGTCGCGCTCGATGCGCAGGTTGGTGCGGTAGCGGCGGATGTGGCGCGTCGTCATGCGGGGTGATTCGGGCAGCGGCAGGCGGCGGAGGCGCGCAGCCTAACAACGAAGCCCCGATGCTGGTGAGGACGGGTCGCGTTACGCCACTACGGTGTCAACGCGGAAACAGCTTCTTGAAGCCGTTGTCGCTGAAGCCCACGCTGACGCTGCCGTCTTCCTTGAGCACCACCGGACGGCGGATCAGCGCGGGGTATTCCTTCAGCAGCAGCGTCCACTCCGGATCGCTGCCCGGGTTCTTGCGCTGCGGCAGCAGGTTGCGCCAGGTGGTGGAGGACTTGTTCACCAGCGCCTCCCAGCCGCCGAGCTGCTGTGCCCACAGCTTCAGCGTGGCCGCGGGCACCGGGTTCGCGCGGTAGTCCACGAAGGTGTACGGCACGGCGAAGCGGTCCAGCCAGTTGCGCGCCTTGCGGCAGGTGTCGCAGGTGGGCAGGCCGTACAGTGTCGCTGCGGTCATGGCATTTCCCGTAGGAGCGCACCCTGTGCGCGATGGAGTTTGCGGTGGAAGCTGTCGCCCACAGGGTGGGCTAGAGCCTGTTTACGATCTCCGCATGGCCCGCGCCGGGAGCTGTTTGCGCGCAGGCCAAGGAAGAGCGAGGGAGTGGACGTCCGTCCACGACTGAGTGATGACGCAGGAATGCGGGCAAACAGACCCGGCCCTTCGGGTTGTCTTGCCGTGGCCGCCACGCGCCACCACCTGACGGCCACGGCAAGACAACGCGGGCCATACGGAGATCGCAAACAGGCTCTCACAAAGAGCGCAGCAGCTCGTTGATCGAGGTCTTGCCGCGCGTCTTCTCGTCCACCTGCTTCACGATCACCGCGGCGTACAGGCTGTGCGAGCCGTCCTTGGCGGGCAGGCTGCCGGCCACCACCACGCTGCCGGCGGGCACGCGGCCGTAGCTGATTTCGCCGGTGGCGCGGTTGTAGATGCGGGTGCTCTGGCCGAGGAACACGCCCATGCCGATCACGCTGCCGCGTTCCACCACCACGCCCTCGACCACTTCCGAACGCGCGCCGATGAAGCAGCCGTCCTCGATGATGGTGGGGTTGGCCTGCAGCGGTTCCAGCACGCCGCCGATGCCCACGCCGCCGGAGAGGTGCACTCCCGCGCCGATCTGCGCGCAGGAGCCCACCGTGGCCCAGGTGTCGACCATGGTGCCGGCGCCCACGTAGGCGCCGATGTTGACGTAGCTCGGCATCAGCACCGCGTCCTTCGCGATGTGCGCGCCGCGGCGCACCAGCGCGCCGGGCACCACGCGCGCGCCCAGGCCCTGCAACTCGGCGTCGTTGCCGTGGGCGAAGCGCAGCGGCACCTTGTCGAAGGCCAGCGCCGGGCCGCCGTCCACCACGCGGTTGCCGTTGATGCGGAAGTACAGCAGCACCGCCTTCTTGATCCACTGGTTGACCTTCCAGCCGCCCTGCCCGTCCGGCTCGGCCACGCGGCGCTCGCCGGATTCGAGCAGGTCGAGCACCTGGCCCAGCGCGGGGCGCAGGTGGGTCTCGACCTCGGCCTGGGTCAGCTCGTTGCGGCGCTCGAAGGCGTCGTCGATCAGGGATTCGATGCTTTGCATGGGGAATGGACGTCCAAATAAGTCGGGTGTGAGCCCCGCCATTGTGCCCGGGCGGGGCGTGCGGCGAAAGGCGAGCAGAGGCTCACTGTGTTGAGCGGTGCGATGGTTTTCTCCTCCCCCTGCTTGCAGGGGGAGGTTGGGAGGGGGTGCTTTTGGATCTGACGGACGAAAGCACCCCACCCCAGCCCTCCCCTGCACGCAGGGGAGGGAGTACGGGAGCTCGACGCTAGTTGCCCGGCCCCAGCCGCGCCAGCAGCGCCTGGCGCAGCCGCTCCTGCCGCGCCTCGTCCAGCGGCGCGTCGTGGCGGTCGCTGAGCTGGAAGAAATCCTCCACCCGCTCACCGAAGGTGGCGATGCGCGCGTCGTGCACGCGCACCTCGCAGGCCACCAGCACCTGCGCCAGCGCGGCGAGCAGGCCGGGGCGGTCGCTGCACACCAGCGCCATGCGGGTGCGCCCGTCGGCCTGGCGGAAGTCGATGCGCGGCGGCATCTGGAAGTGCTTCAGCTGGCGCGACATGCTGCGCCGTGGTGGCAGGATCTGGCCGCCCTGCGCCAGCGCGCGCTGCATGCGCGAGCGCAGCTCCTCCGCGCGATCCGCGCTGGCCGGGTGCTGGCCGTCCGCTTCGAGCAGCAGGAAGGTGTCCATCACCATGCCGGCGGAGCCGAGGATGCGCGCCTCCACCACCGAGAAGTGCAGCCGGTCCAGCATCGCGGTGACGCTGGCGAACAGGCCGTCGCGGTCCGGCGTACAGACGAACAGCTCGGTGCTGCCGCGCACCGAGAGCGGATGCACGGCAACCAGCGGCCACGCGCCGTCCGCGCGCACGAACGCCGCGGTCTGCCACGCGATCTGCTCGGGACGATGGCGCAGGAAGCTGGCCTCGGGAAACGCGCGCCACGCCCGCTCGACCGTGGCCGCGTCGATGCCCTCGGCCTGCAGCAGGGCCAGCGCCTGCGTACGACAGGCCGCGATGCGCGCGGCGGCGTCGCGTGCCGGCGTGTCGCTGCGCAGCGCGTGGCGGGTGGAGGCGTAGAGGTCGGCCAGCAGGCGATCCTTCCAGCCGTTCCACAGCTTCGGGCTGGTGCCGATGATGTCGGCCACGGTGAGCAGGTAGAGCTGGCCCAGCCGCTCGCGATCGCCCACCACGTCGGCGAAGCGCTGCACCACCTCCGGATCGGTGATGTCCTGACGCTGCGCGGTGGTGCTCATCAGCAGGTGCTGGCGCACCAGCCAGGCCACGCGCTCGCCGTCGGCCGCGGGCAGGCCCAGCTTCGCGCAGAACGCGCGCGCGTCGCCCTCGCCCAGCACCGAGTGGTCGCCGCCGCGGCCCTTGGCGATGTCGTGGAACAGGCCGGCCAGCAGCATCAGCTCCGGCTTCGCCAGCGTCGGCCAGATCTCGCAGGCCACGGGGAACTCGCGCTTCGCCTCGGGATCGGCGAAGCGCGCCAGCTGGCGCAGCACGCGCAGCGTGTGTTCGTCCACAGTGTAGACATGGAACAGGTCGTACTGCATGCGCCCGACCACCTGGCCGAACGCGGGCAGGATTGCCGCGAGCAGGCCGTGCCGGTTCATCCGCCACAGCGCGTCCACCGCCGGCGCACCGCGGCGGAGCAGGCGCAGGAAGGCGGCCAGCGCCTCGGGATCGTCGGCCAGCGCGCCGCCATGCTGCGCGGTGGCCTGGTGGATGCGGCGCATGGTCTCGGCGGAGAAGCCGATCAGCCCCGGCTGGTCCAGCCGCGCGATGAAGGCCTCGATCAGCGCCGCCGGCCGCCGCGCGAACAATTCGGGATCGCGCGCCGACAGGCGCGTGCCGTGGCGCACGAAGTCCGCGCCCACCGGCTGCGCCTCGCCCGGCGGTTCCAGCAGTTCGACGAAGCGCTCGGCGATCTGCACGCCCAGCCGCTCCACCTGGCTGGCCGCGCGGTAATAGCCCTGCATGAACTGCTCGACGCCGAGGTTCTTCGCGTGCTCGTCCTCGAAGCCCAGCCGCACCGCCAGCGCGCGCTGGTAGTCGAACAGCAGGCGCTCCTCCGGCCGCCCCGCCTCCAGGTGCAGCGCGTAGCGGTAGCGCCGCAGCGTGGCCTCGGCCTCGCACAGGCTGGCGCGCTCGGCCGGATCGAGCAGGCCGGCGTCCTGCATTGCCTCGAAGCCGCCGGCATGCGCCAGCCGGCGCCCCAGCCAGCGCAGCGAATCGAGCGTGCGCAGGCCGCCGGGGCCATCCTTGAGGTTGGGTTCGAGATTGCTCGCGGTGTCGTGGTGGCGCGCGTGGCGCGCGTCGCGCTCGGCCAGCCGCGCGGCGAGGTATTCGCGCGGCGGCCACAGCGCCGGATCGTCCACGATGGCGCGCAATGCGGTTTCCAGCGCGGTGTCGCCAGCCATCCACTTCGCGTCGAGCAGGCTGGTGAACACGCTGGCGTCCGCGGCCGCCAATGCACGGCATTGCGCCGGTTCGCGTACCGCGTGCCCCACCTTGAGGCCCGCGTCCCACAGCGTGGCGAAGCACTGCTCCAGCGCGCGCAGGCGTGCCGGCTCGGGCCGTTCGGCCAGCACCAGCAGGTCCACGTCGGAATGCGGGAACAGCAGGCCGCGGCCGAAGCCGCCCACCGCGAACAGTGCCGCCCCGGTCACCTCACCGAGGCAGGCCGTCCACACGTGCGCCACGATGCGCGCCACCGCCTCGCCGCGCCGCCGCGCCAGCGCGCTGGCGTCGGCGCCGTCGCGGAACGCGGTGGTCAGCGCGCGGTCCACGTCGCCCAGCAGTTGCCGCAAGGCGCGCCGCGCATCGGCCGACACGCCCGAACGCGGCACGGCCGGCGGTAGGCGCGGCAAAGGGGGAAGCACGACGCTCATCGGCGGGATTCGGGGTGGCGGCTGGGAGCTGCCAGTCTGCCACGGCGCCGCAAGTTCACGTTATGACAAAACGCCCCGCAGGTCGGGCTGCAGGTCGGGCTGTAGGTCGGGCTGTAGGTCGGGCTTCAGCCCGACTCACGTGGCACGTCGGGCTGAAGCCCGACCTACCCCGACGTACCGCCCAGGCCGGGATGAATCCCGAATCCCGAATCCCGAATCCCGGATTTCAGACATCCGGCCAGGGCGTGAGGATCTCGAAGCCGTCGACGGTCACCGCGATGGTGTGTTCCCACTGCGCGGAGAGCGAGTGGTCCTTGGTGACCACGGTCCAGCCGTCGGGCAGCTGCTTGGTGTGCGGCTTGCCGGCGTTGATCATCGGCTCGACGGTGAAGGTCATGCCCTCCTTCAGTTCCACGCCGGTGCCGGGCTTGCCGTAGTGCAGTACCTGCGGCTCGTCGTGGTAGACCTTGCCGATGCCATGGCCGCAGTATTCGCGCACCACGCTGAAACCGGCCGCCTCGGTGTGCTGCTGGATCGCGTGGCCGATGTCGCCCAGGGTGGCGCCGGGGCGCACCACGCGGATGCCGCGCATCATCGCCTCGAACGCGGTATCCACCAGGCGCTTGGCCAGCACCGAGGGCGTGCCCACGAAGTACATGCGGCTGGTGTCGCCGTGCCAGCCGTCCTTGATCACGGTGACGTCGCAATTGACGATGTCGCCTTCCTTCAGCACCTTGCCGGGGCTGGGGATGCCGTGGCAGATCACGTGGTTGACCGAGGTGCACAGCGTCTTCGGGAAGCCGTGGTAGCCCACGTTCGCCGGCACCGCCTTCTGCACGTTGACGATGTGCTCGTAGGCCAGCCGGTCCAGCTCCTCGGTGGTGACGCCGGGCTTGACGTGTTCCTTGAGCATGGCCAGCACTTCGGCGGCCAGCCGGCCGGCCACGCGCATGCCTTCGAGGTCCTTGGGGGATTTCAGGGTAATCGCCATGATTTCGCCTATATGGCGGCACAAACGCTGGAAATCCAGCGGCTTGCCGCGTCGCCGGCGCACCGGCTACAATTGCGCGGTTTTGCAGGCTGCATCCGTCGTCATCGACGACCGCACAGCGCAAAACGAAACGGGATTGTAACCGCGCCGCGGCACAAGCCCAAACCAACGCCACACACGCATCGGCACCGTTCTTCGGGGTGCCGCGCGCAGCAGTCGCTGCCGCGGTCGAAGCCGGGGATGCGTGGAGGTCCCAACCCCCCGGGCCACACCTACAAGGCCCACTGCAAGGAGTTACACCATGGCTCAAGTCACCATGCGCGAAATGCTCGAAGCCGGCGTGCATTTCGGTCACCAGACCCGTTACTGGAACCCCAAGATGGCGCCGTACATCTTCGGCGCCCGCGGCAAGATCCACATCATCAACCTCGAGAAGACCCTGCCGCTGTTCACCGACGCGATGAACTTCCTGTCGGGCCTGGCGCAGAAGCGCGGCACCATCCTGTTCGTGGGCACCAAGCGTTCCGCCCGCGAGGCGCTGGCCGAAGAGGCCGCCCGCGCCGGCATGCCCTTCGTCACCGCGCGTTGGCTGGGCGGCATGCTCACCAACTTCCGCACCGTGAAGCAGTCGGTGGCCAAGCTGAAGGAGCTGGAAGCGGCCGAGACCGACGGCAGCTTCGACAAGCTGGTCAAGCACGAAGTGCTGGCCCGCCGCCGCGAGCGCGAGAAGCTGCAGGCCTCGCTGGGCGGCATCAAGGACATGAACCGCCTGCCCGACGCGCTGTTCGTGATCGACATCGGCCACGAAGACATCGCCGTGCAGGAAGCCAAGAAGCTCGGCATCCCGGTGATCGCGGTGGTCGACACCAACTACAACCCGGAGCTGGTGGACTACGCGATCCCCGGCAACGACGACGCGATCCGCGCGATCCAGCTGTACGCCCGCGCCGCCGCCGACTCGATCCTGGAAGGCAAGGCCGCCGCGCCGGCCGCCGCCCAGGGCGACGCCGACGAGTTCGTCGAGCTGGACGAGGAAGGCAACCCGGTCGCCAAGGCCGAGCGCAAGAGCGCCGCGCCGCGCCGCGAGCGCGACGCCGCCCCGCGCAAGGGCGCCGGTGCGCCGCGCCGCGAAGGTGGCCGCGAAGGCCGCGCTCCGCGCGACGCCAAGTAAGCCGCTACGGCGGCGGGCAACCGCCGCCGTTTCGTCAAGCCCTACCGGCGTCGTGGCGCATACCGCCACGACGCCTTCAAGCATGCGAGGAACAACGATGAGCAATATCTCCGCCCAACTGGTCAAGGAACTGCGCGAGCGTTCCGGCGCCGGCATGATGGAATGCAAGAAGGCGCTGGTCGAGAACAACGGCGACATCGAAGTCGCGATGGAGTGGCTGCGCAAGTCCGGCCTCGCCAAGGCCGACAAGAAGGCCGGCCGCGTGGCCGCCGAAGGCCGCATCGTGGCCGCCCAGGACGGCGGCAAGGCCGTGCTGGTCGAGGTCAACTGCGAGACCGACTTCGTCACCAAGAACCCCGACTTCGTGAAGTTCAGCGACGCCGTCGCCGAGGTCGCGCTGAAGTCCGGCGCCGCCGACATCGACGCGCTGAAGGCCGCCGCCTACCCGGGCGCCGCCAGCGTGGAGGAAGGCGCCAAGGCGCTGGTCGCCACCATCGGCGAGAAGATCGAAGTGCGCCGCATGGCCCGCGTCGAGACCGATGGCACCATCGGCAGCTACATCCACGGCGGCCGCATCGGCGTGCTGGTGGCGCTCAAGGGCGGCAACGAGGAACTGGCCAAGGGCATCGCGATGCACGTGGCGGCGATGAACCCGCCCTACGTGAAGGCCGAGGACGTCCCCGCCGACTTCATCGCCAAGGAAAAGGACATCGCGCTGGCCGCGATGTCGGACAAGGAAAAGGCCAAGCCGGCCGAGATCCTGGAGAAGATCGTCAGCGGCAAGATCAACAAGATCGTCTCCGAGGTCACCCTGGTCGGCCAGCCCTACGTGCTGGACACCAACGTCACCGTGGGCGAGGCGCTGAAGAAGGCCGGCGCCGACGTGACGCAGGTGGCGCGCCTGGCCGTGGGCGAAGGCATCGAGAAGGTGCAGGAAGACTACCTGGCCGAAGTCGCCAAGGCCATGCAAGTCTGAGCGCGCAAGCGCGCTCAGACTTGCGCGCCCACGGATGGGCGCCGCGAAGCGGAGCCTTGGTTCGCACAGCGAACCAAGGCGAGTCAAAAAAGGGGCAGGAGCCCCTTTTTTGACATCAAACACGGCGCTTTTCTGCTCTTGGCGGGCACCTACATCGACACGAAAAAGCCGCGGACGTCCGCGGCTTTTTCGTGTCTTGCACATTCGAATCTTGCGCATCCAGAGCAAAAGCCAGAGCGCCGTGCCTGATGCCAAAAATGGGCTCCTGCCCATTTTTGGCTCGCCGGGCTCGCAGCGCGAGCCCGGCTCCGTCCAGCAGGCCGGCGGCCTGCTGGACGCGCGCCCATCCCTGGGCGCGGTGCCCTACCCGCGCAGCGCCGCGATCCCCGGCGCCACCTGCGCCTCGCGCCCCAGCGCCTTGCCCAACGTCTCCAGCTTCGCCGCCAGCCGCTCCGCATTCGGCGCGCACACCGTGGCATGTCCCACCTTGCGCCCCGGCCGCGCCGACTTGCCGTAGTCGTGCCAGTGGCCGTCCGCGGTGGTGAGCACCGGCGCCGGGTCGGGCAGTTCGCCGATCCAGTTCAGCATCGCCGCAGGCCCGCGCACGCCGGTGTCGCCCAGCGGCAGGCCGAGCACCGCGCGCACGTGGTTCTCGAACTGGCTCGTGTGGGCGCCCTCGATCGTCCAGTGGCCGGAGTTGTGCACGCGCGGCGCCATCTCGTTGCCGAGCAGCTCGCCGTCCTTGACGAACAGCTCCAGCGCGAACACGCCCACGTAGTCCAGCCGCTCGGCCAGGGTGCGCGCCAGCGCGGCGGCGCGCGGCTGCAAGGCGTCGATGTCGGGCGCGGGCGCGAGGCTCAGGCTCAGCACGCCGTCCACGTGCCAGTTGCCGGTGAGCGGCCAGGTGCGGAATTCGCCGTCGCGGCCGCGCACCGCAAGCACCGACAGCTCGCGTTGGAACGGCACGAAGGCTTCGAGGATCAACCCGTGCTTCGCCGCCTGCGCGCCCAACTCGGCCCAGGCCGCGTCGGCGTCGGCCGCCGTCTTCAGGCGGAACTGGCCCTTGCCGTCGTAGCCGAGGCGGCGCGTCTTCAGCACGGCCGGCGCGCCGATGGCGGCCAGCGCGCGGTCGAGGCCGGCGCGGTCGTCCACCGCCATGAACTCGGGCGTGGCCAGCCCGCATTCGCGGAACAGGGTCTTCTCGGCGAGGCGATCCTGCGCCACCGCCAAGGCGTTCGGGTTCGGGAACACCGGCACCCGCTCGGCCAGCCAGTGCGCGGTTTCGGCCGGCACGTTCTCGAAATCGAAGGTGACCACGTCGACCTTGCGCGCGAAATCCTCCAGCGCGGCGTAGTCGGTCCAGTCGGCTTGCAGCAGCGGCGCCACCTGGCCGGCGCAGGCGTCGGCGGCGCCGTCCACCACCAGGCTGTTCACGCCCAGCGGCGCGGCCGCCAGCGCCAGCATGCGCGCCAGCTGGCCGCCGCCCAGGATGCCCAGCACGGGCTGTCGCCGAGCGCTCATGCGCGCGGGTCCGGCTGGTCGAGCACGGCCTGGGTCTGCTTCGCGCGCCAGTGCTCCAGCGCCTGCGCGAGGCGCGGGTCGTGCAGCGCCAGCACCGCCGCCGCGAGCAGGCCGGCGTTCACCGCACCGGCGCGGCCGATCGCCAGCGTGCCCACCGGAATGCCGGCCGGCATCTGCGCGATGGAAAGCAGGGAATCCATGCCGTTCAGCGCCTTGGACTGCACCGGCACGCCGAGCACCGGCAGCCGGGTCTTGGCCGCCAGCATGCCCGGCAGGTGGGCGGCGCCGCCGGCGCCGGCGACGATCACCTGGATGCCGCGCCCGGCCGCCTGCTCGGCATAGCGGAACAGCAGGTCCGGCGTGCGGTGCGCGGAGACCACCTGCACCTCGTGCGCCACGCCCAGTTCGGTCAGCACGCCCGAGGCGTGCTCCATGGTTTCCCAGTCCGAACGCGATCCCATCACCACGCCCACCCGCGGCGTTTCCGTCGTTGCTGTCATGGTCTGGCCGTCCAAAAGTGGTTATTGTACGGGCTTTCCGGCAACACCACGATTTTTCCCATGGACAAGCGCCTGCTCGACATCCTGTGCTGCCCGGTCAGCAAGACGCCGGTGCGCCTGCTCGGCCGCGCCGAGCTGGACGCGCTGAACGGCGCGATCGCGGCCGGCGGCGTGCTCACCACGGCCGGCGAGCCGGTGCGCGAGCGCCTCGACGAAGGCCTGATCACCATCGATCGCAAGCTGATCTACCGTGTCGACGACGGCATCCCGGTGATGCTGCCGGAGGAAGGCATCGGCACCACCCAGTTGAACGGTTTCCCTGCCGCGCCCTGATCCCCACGCCCCGAACCCTTGCCGACGGACCGGCGACTTGCCCGCAGGACGCCGCAGCGCCAACGACCAACTTCCGGTGTGGCCATGAACGAAGCCCACGAACCACCCAAGATCGTGCCCCTGGCGCCGCGCCTCGACGCCGCCGCCGGCGAGCGCGTGGGCGAACTGCTGAACGCCGTGCGCGGCATCGCCGGCAAGCGCCTGCAGCAATGCCTGGGCAACCTGTTCGAGCACGTCGACGACGCGCTGTTCGACCTCGCCGAGAAGGCCGAGAACAACGCCACCCAGACGCACTACTTCGACGGCATGCGCGAAGTGCGCAAGCGCCGTCCGGCGATCGAGCGCAACTTCCTCGCTGCGGTCAACCGCGAACTGGGCGGCCTGGCCGGGCGCGCTGCGCCGAGCGCCGCGGCGCCTGCGCCGGCGCTGGCCGAGCTGTCGCTGGTGGCCGACGCCGAGCTGGAGGAATCGCTGGCGATCACCAGCATGAGCAGCAAGCACGAGAGCCGGCTGGCGCGCGACCTGTTCGCTACCAACCAGCGCCTCTCGGTGATCTGCGGCGGCCGCAAGATCGACGACGCCGGCAACCCGATCGCCCCGGCGGCGCTGTCGCAGGCCTTCCGCCAGGCGCTGAAGGAGCTGGGCGCGGACATGCGCGTCAAGCTGCTCATCTACAAGCTGTTCGACCGCTACGTGCTGTCCACGCTGGAAGACCTGTACGCCGAGGCCAACGCCGAACTGGCCCGCGCCGGCGTGCTGCCGCAGTTGCGCCCGGTGGCGCCGCGCAGTGCCGCCGGTGCGCCCCGCGGCAGCGCCCAGGCG
The DNA here is from genome assembly GCA_017848855.1 of Rhodanobacter denitrificans. Classification (GTDB taxonomy): domain Bacteria; phylum Pseudomonadota; class Gammaproteobacteria; order Xanthomonadales; family Rhodanobacteraceae; genus Rhodanobacter_A; species Rhodanobacter_A denitrificans_B. Next base: position 73,713 of record JAFIHF010000023.1, read on the forward strand.
GCACCGGCCGGCACCGCCGCGCTGGCCGGCGCCGGCACGGACGAGAACGCCGACCCCGCCGCCGCCGAGCTGCTGCAAACCCTGCACGGCCTGTTCGTCGCGCGCCGCGGCGCGGTTGCGCCATCGCTCGCCCAGGCCGGCGACGCCGGCGGCCCGCCGCCTTCCGTCGGCGAACTGCTGGGCGCGCTCAGCGTGCTGCAGACCCAGCTGGCGGCCGGCGGCATTCCGGCGCCGTCGATGGTGAGCGGCAGCGGCAGCTTCGACCGCGATGCCGTGGCGCAACTGAAGGAGCAGTTGCTGGGCCAGCTCGGCGCGCTGCGCGGCGCGCGGCCCAGCCATGTCGCCAGCATCGACGAGGACACCATCGACCTGGTCGGCATGCTGTTCGAGTTCATCCTCGACGACCACACCCTGCCGGCCGAGATGCAGGTGATGCTGGCGCGGCTGCAGATTCCGTATCTCAAGGCGGCGATCCTAGACCGCAAGCTGTTCGCCCACCGCCAGCACCCGGCGCGCCGCCTGCTCGACGCGCTGGCCGAGCAGGCCAAGGGCTGGTCGCCGGAGTCCGACCGCGACGGCCGCCTGCACGACATGGTCAAGCACACCGTCGACCAGCTGCTGCACGAATTCGACGACGACCTCGGCATCTTCGAGCGCCTGCTGCTGGAGCTGCAGCAGTTCAACGAGACCAACCGGCGCCGCTCCGAACTGGCCGAGCAGCGCGTGGCCGAATCCACCCGCGGCCGCGAAAAGCTGGAGCAGGCGCGCCGCCGCGCCGCGCGCGAGATCGTCGAGCGCATCGACGGCCGCAAGCTGCCGCCGCTGGTGCACGAGGTGCTGGCGCGCGCTTGGGCCAACCACCTGGTGCTGCTGCTGCTGCGCCAGGGCGAGGAGTCGGCCGAGTTCCGCGACGCCCTGCGCTTCGTGGACGATTTCATCGCCAGCACGCGGCCCGCGCAGGACGCCGCCGCGCGCCAGCAGCTGCGCCAGCTGCTGCCCGGCATCGAGCGCGCGCTGCGCCAGGGCCTGGTCAACGTGGCGTTCCAGCCGCAGGACATCGAGCGCCTGCTGGCGCAGCTGCGCGACTGGTACGGCCAGCAGCTGGGCGAACCGGCGCGCAGCGCCGCGCCGGCGGCCGAAGCCACCGCGGCCGCCGCGGTCGCGATTCCGGAAAGCATCCAGCCCATCGTCGAGCCGCCGGCCGAGGCGGACGAGCTGCCCGAGGAAAGCGTGCCGGTCGCCACCGACAGCCCCGAATGGCGGCAGGTGGAAGCGCTGCAGCCCGGCGTCTGGCTGGAGTTCCAGCTGCCCGACGAACCGATGGTGCGCGCCAAGCTGTCGTGGATCAGCCCGATGAGCGGCCGCTACCTGTTCGTCAACCGGCGCGGCCTGAAGGTGGCCGATTACGCGCCGCAGGAACTGGCCGTGCTGCTGGCCGGCGGCCACGCCCAGGTGCTGGCCACCAACGCGCTGTTCGACCGCGCGATGAGCGCCATCGTCAGCCGCCTGCGCCAGCCCGGCACGCCCCCTTCCGGCACGGATACCGAATGAATTCCAGGCTCCCGTTCGACCCACCCTCCCCCGAACTGATCGCCGCCGACGTGGAACGCGCCTTTGCCGAGGACCTCGGCAAAGGCGACGCCACCGCCGAACTGCTGCCGGTCGACGCCGTGGCCGAGGCCGCGCTCACCTGCCGCGACGACGCGGTGCTCGCCGGCGCGCCGTGGTTCGACGCCTGTTTCCGGCGCCTGGACCCGGCGGTGCGCATCGACTGGCAGGCGCGCGACGGCGAACGCGTGGCGCCCGGCACGGTGATCTGCAAACTCGCCGGCCACGCCCGCTCGCTGGTCAGCGCCGAGCGCTCCGCGCTGAACTTCCTGCAGCTGCTGTCCGGCACTGCCACCGCCACGGCCGCCTACGTGGCCGCCGTGGCCGGCACCGGCACGCGCGTGCTCGACACCCGCAAGACCGTGCCCGGCCTGCGCCTGGCGCAGAAATACGCGGTGCGCTGCGGCGGCGGCCACAACCACCGCATCGGGCTGTACGACGCGATCCTGGTCAAGGAAAACCACATCGCCGCCGCCGGCGGCATCGCCCCGGCGGTGGCGGCGGCGCGCCGCCTGCATCCGGATCTGCTGCTCGAAGTCGAGGTGGAGGATCTCGACGAGCTGCAGCAGGCGCTCGCCGCCGGCGTGGACCGAATCATGCTCGACAACTTCACCGTGCCGCTGATGCGCGAGGCGGTGCAACTCACCGCCGGGCGCGTGCCGCTGGAGGTGTCCGGCAACGTCGATCTGCAGACCATCGGCGAGTACGCGCGCACCGGCGTCGACTACGTCTCGGTGGGCGCGTTGACCAAGCACGTGCACGCGGTCGACCTGTCGCTGCGCCTGCGGCTGGGTTGAGGTTCTTCGTAGGAGCGCACCCTGTGCGCGAAAGCGAGAAGTGAGTGCAGAGGAGTGAGGAGATAGAGAAAGCACGGGCGGCGACGTGCCGCTCCTCTCTCACTTCTCACTCCTCTGCACTCACTCCTGCTCCATTCGCGCACAGGGTGCGCTCCTACGACGATAGCTTCAGCCCCGGCTTGCGCAGCGTTCCGGCCGCCCACACACTGCCGGCATGGGCAACGTCAACGATCTCCTGGTACTGCTGGCGCTGGTCGCGCTGATCGCGCTGTGGCTGAAGCAGAGCGCGGCGCGCGAGCGCGCGGGCGCGGAGGCGCGCCGGCAGTGCGAACGCCATGGCCTGCAACTGCTGGACGAGACCGTGGGCCTGCGCGCACTGCGCCTGCGCCGCGTGGCCGGCCGGCTGCGGCTGGAGCGCTGCTACGGCTTCGAGCTGAGCATCGACGGCGCGGATCGCGCAACCGGCTCGCTGTGGATGCTGGGCGACACGCTGAGCGAACTGCGGCTGCCCACCGTGGTGCTCACGCCGCCGGAATCCGCGGCGGCGGCGGAGATGCCAGGGATCGGCACGGCATCACGGCCTGCGCAGGTCGAGCCCACGCCCGATCGTCCGGGCGAGCCCGCATCGGGCAGCAACGTGGTGCCGCTGCGGCCGCGGCGGCGTTCGGGTGGTGGCGATACGTTGCACTGACTACAAGGCGATCGCGGCTGAAGCCGCTCCGGCTGCTCCTGCACCGCTCTTGCCAAAACCATTCGCGCACAGAGCCCGCCCCGGACTTGATCCGGGGGTGCGCTACAACCGCGCCTACTTGATGACGCGCAGGAACGGGGCGCCGCGCTTCGGCTTGTCGTCGCCGCTGCCGCTCTGGCTGGACGGCGGCTCGTCGGGTGCCGGCGCGGGCGGCGGCGTGTCGCCGCCTTCCTCTTCGGCGGGGAACATCATGCCCTGCCCGTTCTCCTGCGCGTACAGCGCCAGCACCGAGCCGATCGGGATGCGCACCGCATGGCTGACGCCGGAGAAGCGCGCGGAAAAGCCGATCCACTCGTTGCCCAGTTCCAGGTTCGCCACCGCGCGCATCGCGATGTTCAGCACCACCTGGCCGTTCTTGATCACCTGCGGCGGCACGCGCACGCCCTCGCCGGTGGCGTCGATCAACAGGTACGGGGTGAGACCGTTGTCGCTGATCCAGTCGTAGATCGCCCGCAGCAGGTACGGGCGATTGGAACTCATCGGGTGGGTCACTTCGCTCATCTCATGTGTCGCTCGTCGGCCGCGCGCCTCAGGCGCGCATGGCCTTTTCCTGCTCGGTCATGCTGCGCGCGAAGCCCTGGCTGTGGAACAGCCGCTCGCCGTAGTCGACGATCGGCTTGCCCTCGCGGCCCAGGTCCACGCCCAGCCACGGCAGCCGCCACACCACCGGCGCCACCAGGCAGTCGGCCAAGCTCATCTCGGGGTTGAGGAAGAACCTGGAGGCCTTGAACAGCGGCAGCGCGGCGAGCAGGTGCGCGCGCAGGCGCTTGCGCGCGGGCTCGGCGCTGCGGCCGCCGGCGCGGATGATGTCGACCTCGGTCAGCCAGTCCTTCTCGATGCGCACCGCGGCCACGCGCAGGCGCGCGCGGGAGAGCGGGTCGATCGGCATCAGCGGCGGGTGCGGATAGCGCTCGTCGAGGTATTCGCACACCACGCTGGCGTCGTACAGGGTCAGGTCGCGGTCGACCAGGGTGGGCGTGGTGCCGTAGGGGTTGAGGTCGAGCAGGTCTTCCGGCGGTTTGCCCGGATCGACCAGCACGCGCTCGTAGCTGACGCCCTTGGCGGCCAGCACCAGACGGGCGCGGTGGCACTGGATGCCGTCGGCCGTGGTGTAGAGGGTTAGTGCGGTACGCGAGCGGGCGCTTGGAACCATGCGCGATATTCCCTGTTGCGGTTGCACGGATGCGGCAGCCCGGGAAGGCCGCCGCATCCGTGGTTGTTGCTCCCGGAGATCAGTGGACGTCTCTCCAGTATTCCTTCTTGAGGAAATAGGCCAGCAGGCTGAACAGCGCCAGGAACAGCAACACCCAGACGCCATAATGGTGCCGCTGCAGGGCCGCCGGTTCCGAAACGTACTCCAGGAAGTTCACCAGGTCACGCGACGCCTGCTGGTACTGGGCCGGGGTCAGCTTGCCGGGATGGGCCAATTCCAGCTTCTCCACCTCGCTGGTGCCCGGCTTCATCACCGCGGTCTGCTGGCCCTGCAGCTCCCACAGCGGGAACGGCATCGCCGCGTTCTGCAGCGTGGTGTTGTTCCAGCCGATCGGGCTCTTGGGGTCGAGGTAGAAGGTGTTGAGGTAAGTGTAGACCCAGTCGGCGCCCTTCGCGCTCGTTTCCAGCGACAGGTCCGGCGGCGCCTTGCCGAACCACTTGGCGGCGTCCTCCGCCGGCATGTGCGCGACCACCGGGTCGTCGAACTTGGCGCCGGTGAAGTTGAGGTTCTGCATCACCTGCTGCTCGGTGAGGCCGAGGTCGTCGGCCATCCGCGAGTAGCGCACGTACTTCAGCGAGTGGCAGCCCACGCAGTAGTTGAAGAACAGGTGCGCGCCGCGCTGCAGCGAAGCCTGGTCCTGCACGTTGACGTTGGCCGGCATCAGGTTCTCGCCCTCGGCCCGCGCCGCCGGCTGCGCGCCGAACAGCAGGCCCAGGGTCAGCGCCACCGCGGGGAGGATCCGTTTCATCGAGAGCATCCGCTTAGTCATGCATGGTCACCCGTTCCGGTACCGGCTTGGTCTTCTCCCAGCCGAGGTGCGTGTACAGCCACAGGAACACGAAGAAGCCGAAGTAGGTCAGCGTCATGAAGCGGCCGAAGACGTTTTCCCACAGCGTGATGTCGATGCCGGCGCCGAAGATCTTCGGGAAGTACTCGGCGGTGAGGTCCATGCCGATCGTCATCAGGCACAGGAACGCGATCACGAACACGGTGAGCGCCACCTTGTAGCCGGTGCCGCGGTAGCGGATCGACTTGACCGGGCCGGCGTCGATCCACGGCAGCGCGAACAGCAGCGCGATCGAGCCGAACATGCCGAGCACGCCCCACACCGCGGTGCCGAACGCCGACGGGATCATGCGCACGATCGCGTAGAACGCGGTGAAGTACCACACCGGCTTGATCTGCGCGGGGGTGAGCAGGTTGTTCGCCGGGATCGAGTTGTCGTGCTCCAGGAACCAGCCGCCGAAGGTGGGCGCGAAGAAGATGATGAACGCGGCCACCAGCAGGAACACGCCCACGCCGACCAGGTCCTTCACCGTGTAGTACGGGTGGAACGGGATGCCGTCGACCGGCGCGCTCGGGCTCCAGCGGTTGCCCTTCGGGCCGTGCTTCACGTCCACGCCGTCGGGGTTGTTCGAACCCACCTCGTGCAGCGCGGCCAGATGCAGCACCACCAAGAGCAGCAGCACGATCGGCAGCGCGATCACGTGCAGCGCGAAGAAGCGGTTCAGCGTGGCGTCGGCGGGCAGGAAGTCGCCCATGATCCACTCGACCAGGTGGCCGCCGATCACCGGGATGGTGCCGAACAGCGACACGATCACCTTGGCGCCCCAGAACGACATGTTGCCCCACGGCAGCACGTAGCCCATGAACGCCTCGGCCATCAGCACCAGGAAGATCAGCATGCCGAGCAGCCACACCAGCTCGCGCGGCTTCTTGAACGAGCCGTACATGATGCCGCGGAACATGTGCAGAAACACCACCACGAAGAACAGCGAGGCGCCGGTGGTGTGCATGTAGCGGATCAGCCAGCCCCACTCCACGTCGCGCATGATGTACTGCACCGAGTCGAACGCGCCGGCCGCGCTCGGGTTGTAGTTCATCGTGAGGAAGATGCCGGTGACGATCTGGTTGACCAGCACCAGCAGCGCGAGCGAACCGAAGTAGTACCAGAGGTTGAAGTTCTTCGGCGCGTAGTACTCGGTCATGTGCTTGCGGTACACGGGCATGAGGCCCGGCGCCCGCTCGTTGACCCACTCGCCGATGCTTGCGAATACCTTGGCCATTACGCTGCTCCCTCCGGACCCACGCCGATCTGCACGGTCGTGTCGTCAATGAAGTGGTACGGCGGGATCTCCATGTTCTTCGGCGCCGGCACCCCCTGGTACACGCGGCCGGCCATGTCGTAGCGCGAGTGGTGGCAGGGGCAGTAGTAGCCGCCCTGCCAGTTCGGGTCGAACGGCTCGGGCTTGATCGCGGGCACGAAGTCCGGCACGCAGCCCAGGTGGGTGCAGATGCCGATCATCACCAGCCACTCGGGCTTGATCGAGCGCGTCTCGTTCTGCGCGTACTTCGGCTGCTGCTCGGCGGAAGTGCCGTCGGACTTGGGGTCGACCAGGCGCGGGTCCTGCTTCGGCAGCGTCGCCAGCTGTTCCGGCGTGCGGTTGACGATGAACACCGGCAGGCTGCGCCAGGCCACGATCAGCTGCTGGCCGGGCTCGATCTTCTTGAGGGATTGGGTGACCGGCGCCCCGGCGGCCTTGGCGCGCGCGCTGGGTTCCCACGACTTGATGAAGGGCACAGCTGCCGCGACGATTCCCACACCGCCGACCACCGAAGTGGCGGCTGTGAGAAACCGGCGGCGGCCGTGATCGACGACTTCGTTCGCCATCAGGCTCTCCGGTACTTGATGCGTCAGGAAGGGCTCGCGCCCAGCAATAGATTTGGAACCCCTGATAATCGCGCTAGTCTAGCGTCAGCCCCCGCACCGTACAATAAAACCACCGCGGCGTATCGACGCTGGGGAAAGCTCGCCCGACCCAGGCTGCACGGCCAGCCTACCCTACCGTCCGCCCGCCCGTCACGGATTGCAGCACGACATGAAACATGCCGCCGGCACGCTCGCCTTCCTTGCCCGCAGTGCCGTCGTCGGCCTGGCCGCCGCGTTCGTGATTGGCCTGTTCTGGCCCGGCAGCGGCGAACGCCTGCGCGCCCGGCTGGGGCTGCCCGCCGTGCCTGCGTCCGGCACGCCGGCGGCCGCCCCCGCCTCCTACGCCGACGCGGTCGCCGCCGCAGCACCCTCGGTGGTGAACATCTACGCCAACAAGATCGTCAACGAGCGGGCGATCAAGATGTACGACAACCCGATCCTGCAGCAGCTGCTCGGCGGCACCCTCACCACCTACGCGCGCCGCGAGCAGACCCTGGGCTCGGGCGTGATCGTCAGCGCGCAGGGCTACGTGCTGACCAACTACCACGTGATCGCGCACGCCACCGACATCCAGGTGCTGCTGTACGACGGCCGCGTGGCCAAGGCCGCCGTGGTCGGCTCGGACGAGGAGACCGACCTCGCGGTGCTGAAGATCGACGCCGGCAACCTGCCGGTGGTCCGGCTCGCCGAGCAGAAGCCGCGCCCCGGCGACGTGGTGCTGGCGATCGGCAACCCGCTGGGCCTCAACCAGACCGTCACCATGGGCATCGTCAGCGCGGTGGGCCGCCAGCTGAACGGCTCCAGCGCCGAGGACTTCATCCAGACCGACGCGGCGATCAACCTCGGCAACTCCGGCGGCGCGCTGGTCGACGCCGAGGGCCGGCTGGTGGGCATCAACACGGCGCTGATCGGCAAGGCCGCGAATGCCGAGGGCATCGGTTTCGCGATCCCGGCCGGCACCGCCAAGCGGGTGCTCGACCAGATCGTCGCCACCGGCCACGTGGTGCGCGGCTGGCTGGGCGCGGACTACACCTTCGTGCCGGTGGCCGCCGACAGCGGCCTGCCCGCGGCGGCGCGCGGCGCGATGGTCACCGACATCTATCCCGGCAGCCCCGCCGCGCTGGCCGGCCTCCAGCCGCACGACATCCTGCTGCGCATCGGCAAGGACAACATCCGCGACCCGGCCGACCTGCGCCGGCGCGAGTCGGCGATCAAGCCCGGCACCACGGTGGAACTCTCCGGCCTGCGCAACGGCAGCCCGTTCCACACCGAGGCCACGCTGACCGAACGCCCGCCGATGAACGTGGAAGCCGCCGCGTCCGAGGGCAACCCGTAGGAGCGCACCCTGTGCGCGAACCGGGCAGGAGTGAGTGAAGAGGAGTGAGAAGTGAGAGAGGAGCAGCGCACCGCCGCTCATGCCTTCTCTATCTGCTCACTCCTCTTCACTCACTTCTCGCTCTAGCGCACAGAGTCTGCCCCGGACTTGATCCGGGTGCGCTCCTACCCCGGCCGGGCCACCGCCAGCGGCGGGTGCAGCGCCGCCTCGTAGCGCTTGCGCAAGGTATCCACACGCTGCACGTAGACCTGGGTCTCCGCGTACGGCGGCACGCCGCTGTAGCGCTGCACCGCGCCGGGCCCGGCGTTGTAGGCCGCGGCGGCCAGGTGTTCGTTGCCGCCGAAGTCGCGCAACAGCAAGGCGAGGTAGCGCGCGCCGCCGCGGATGTTCTGGCCGCTGTCGAACGCATCCAGCACGCCCATGTCGCTGGCCGTGCCCGGCATCAGCTGCATCAGGCCCTGCGCGCCCTTGATCGACAGCGCGCGCGGGTTGAACGCGCTCTCGGCGTGGATGATCGCGCGCAGGAACGCCTCGTCCACGCCGTACTCCATGCTGGCCGCGCGGATCGCGTCGGCGTAGGCGTCGAGGTTGAGCGGCACGCTGCCCCAGTGGATCGGCGAATGCAGGTTGCAGGCGAAGCAGGTGGCGATGTAGGTGAACAACACCTTCGCCTCCTGCGCGGCGCGGCCGGCGGGGCGGATATTGGTGTACTCCACGCCGCCGTCGGCGCGCACGATGCGATACACCGCTCCGCGCAGCACGCGGTCGCCCGGCGCGGTGGCGGCCAGCGGGTCGGGCAGCGCAGCGGCGCCGCCGCTGGCCTGCCGGTAGGTCCAGCGCCCGCGCATGGCCGCCGGCACCGCCGCGGCGGCCCCTGCCGCAGGATCCGCCGCGGCGGGCGGCAGTGGAGCGCTTGCCGGCAGCTTCGCGGTGCTCAGCACGCTGCCGCGCACGGCCGCCAGCGAGGCCGCTGCGGCATCGGCCTGCGGCTTGCTGCCCACCACTGCGCCCTGCACATGCTGCAGCGAGGCCGCGGGCGCGCGCCGCGCCGGCGCGCCATAGCTGCCCAGCTTGCGGCAGTCGCGATAGCCGGCGGCGCTGCCGGTGAACACCGCCTCGCCGCTGGCGCCAGTGCAGCGGTACAGGTTGCCCGCGTGCGCCGCGGGCAACCACAGCAACCCGGCCAGCAGGACGCAGCCCAGCGCGATCCGCGGCGGGATCGTGCCGAAGAACGGGGAGCCTGCGACGGGCCGGCCGACCCTCCCCCTGTGGCGCGCGGCGTCGAACATGGCGGCAGTGTGCCGCCGCGCCGCGTCCGCGCCAAGAGCAAACGCACCGTTTCGTGCGCCATGCCCACGCGAAAAGCACCCCAAGTATCTGATCCGGCAGGCCGGATTGCTGGCAGCCGGCAGGCGGTCGGCGTAAACTGCGCGGTTCGGCGCCACCCGCGCCGCGCCTCGCGCAACCACGGTAACCAGCACCCATGAGCGGCAAGCTTTTCATCAAGACCCACGGCTGCCAGATGAACGAGTACGACTCGGCCAAGATGGCCGACGTGCTGAAGGCCTCGCACGGCCTGGAGCTGACCCAGGACGAGGCCGAGGCGGACGTGATCCTGATCAACACCTGCTCGATCCGCGAGAAGGCGCAGGAGAAGGTGTTCAGCCAGCTCGGCCGCTGGAAGGAGTTCAAGCAGGGCGGCAAGCCGGTGCTGATCGGTGTGGGCGGCTGCGTGGCCTCGCAGGAGGGCGAGGCGATCATCAAGCGCGCGCCGTTCGTGGACCTGGTGTTCGGTCCGCAGACCCTGCACCGCCTGCCCGAGCTGATCGAGGCGAACCGCGCCACCCACCAGCCGCAGGTGGACATCTCTTTCCCGGAGATCGAGAAGTTCGACAAGTTGCCCGAGCCGCGCGCCGAAGGCCCCACCGCCTTCGTCTCGATCATGGAAGGCTGCTCGAAATACTGTTCGTACTGCGTGGTGCCCTACACCCGCGGCACCGAGATCAGCCGTCCGTTCGACGACGTGCTGGTGGAAGTGGCCCAGCTCGCCGCGCAAGGCGTGCGCGAGGTGAACCTGCTCGGCCAGAACGTCAACGCCTACCGCGGCCCGATGCACGACGGCGGCATCGCGGATCTGGCCGTGCTGATCCACGCGATCGCGCAGATCGAGGGCATCGGCCGCATCCGCTTCACCACCTCGCACCCGCTGGAGTTCTCCGACTCGCTGATCGAGGCCTATGCCAGCGTGCCCAAGCTCGCGAACTTCCTGCACCTGCCGGTGCAGGCCGGTTCCGACCGCATCCTCGCGGCGATGAAGCGCGGCTACACCGCGCTGGAGTTCAAGCAGAAGATCCGCAAGCTGCGCGCCGTGCGCCCGGACATCTGCATCAGCTCGGATTTCATCGTGGGCTTCCCCGGCGAAACCGACGCCGACTTCGACAAGACCATGCAGCTGATCGAAGACGTGGGCTTCGACCAGAGCTTCAGCTTCATCTTCTCGCCGCGCCCCGGCACCCCGGCCGCGAACCTCGCCGACGACACGCCGATGGCGGTGAAGCACCAGCGCCTGGAGCGCCTGCAGGCCGCGATCAACGCCAACGCCAAGGCGATCAACGAGGCGATGGTCGGCACCGTGCAGCGCGTGCTGGTGGAAAAGCCCAGCACCAAGAACCCGCACGAACTCGCCGGCCGCACCGAGAACATGCGCTACGTGAACTTCCCCGGCGACACGCGCATGATCGGCCGCTTCGTCGACGTGCTGATCACCGACGCCATGACCAACTCGCTGCGCGGGCGCGTGCACGCGCTGGCCGAGGCAGCGGCCTGAGCAGAAATAGAGCCCCTCTCCCTTCGGGAGAGGGGTTGGGGAGAGGGTTCGGCGCTTGCGCAAACATTCGATGAAGCGCTCCGCCCGCACCCTCATCCGCCTACCGGCACCTTCTCCCGGAGGGAGAAGGATTCACCCTTCCAGCTCTTCGCCCCATCCATGACCAACGGCCCCACCGAACGCGATTTCGCCCTCGACCCGGAAGACAACGCCCGGCTCGCCAACCTGTGCGGCCCGTTCGACGAGCACCTGCGCCAGATCGAGCTGCGCCTGGGCGTGGAGATCGACCACCGCGGCAGCCTGTTCCGCGTGATCGGCGAGGAGGCCGGCACGCGTGCCGCCGAGAAGGTGCTGCGCGCGCTCTACGCCGTCACCGAAAAGGAGACGCTGAACGGCGCGAAGATCAACCTGCACCTCGCCGAATCGGGCGTGGATGCGCTCACCGACGATGCGGGCGAAGGCGCGCAGGAAGTCGTCATCAAGGTGAAGCGCGGCGTGATCAAGGGCCGCGGCCCCAACCAGGCGCGCTACCTGCACGCGATCTCGCGCCACGACATCAACTTCGGCGTGGGCCCGGCCGGCACCGGCAAGACCTATCTCGCGGTGGCCAGCGCGGTGGAAGCGCTGGAGGCCAACCGCGTGCAGCGCGTGCTGCTGGTGCGCCCCGCGGTGGAAGCCGGCGAGAAGCTCGGCTTCCTGCCCGGCGACCTCACGCAGAAGGTCGACCCCTACCTGCGCCCACTGTACGACGCGCTGTACGAAATGCTCGGCTTCGAGAAGGTGGCCAAGCTGATCGAGCGCAACGTGATCGAGATTGCGCCGCTGGCGTACATGCGTGGCCGCACGCTCAACGACTCCTACGTGATCCTCGACGAGGCGCAGAACACCACCGTCGAGCAGATGAAGATGTTCCTCACCCGCATCGGCTTCGGCTCGGTCGCCGTCATCACCGGCGACGTCAGCCAGGTCGACCTGCCGCGCAACGTACGCTCCGGCCTGCGCCACGCGGTGGAAGTGCTGCGCGGCATCGACGGCATCAGCTTCACCTTCTTCACCTCGCGCGACGTGGTGCGCCACCCGCTGGTGGCGAAGATCGTGCGGGCGTATGAGGCGTTTGAGGAAGAAGCCGGGACTCGGGACTCGGGACTCGGCTCGCGCAGGCAGGATGCCGGAGCGAACATCGGCGCAGCCGATGGCCCGTAGGGCGAGCCGCTGATGCGGCAAGTCACTCGGGAAAAGCCACAGCTTGCACCCTGAACATCCATGCCCGCTGGAAATCACGCCATGCCGCGCGCCGCTCTGCCGAGTCCCGAGTCCCGAGTCCCGAGTCCCGCCGTGGTACATGTGGGCTACGCCGTGCCGCGCGCCGGCATCCCCTCGGCCGCAAGCTTCCGCCTGTGGGTGGAAGCCGCGCTGCGCGGGGCGAAGCGGCGGCGCGCCACCGAGCTGTCCATCCGCGTCGTCGACGCCGCGGAAGGCCGCACGCTCAACCGCGACTACCGCGGCAAGGACTACGCCACCAACGTGCTCTCCTTCGAAGCCGAGCTGCCGCCAGGCCTGAAGCTGCCGCTGATCGGCGACATGGTGATCTGCGCCCCCGTGGTGGCGCGCGAAGCCGCCGAACAGGGCAAGCGCGCGCGCGACCACTGGGCCCACCTCACCGTGCACGGCACCCTGCACCTGCTCGGCTACGACCACATCGTGGAAGCCGAGGCCGAGGCGATGGAGGCGCTGGAGACGCGCATTCTCGCGGGGCTGGGCGTGGCCGATCCCTACGCCTGACGCCGCCGTAGGAGCGCACCCTGTGCGCGAATTGCTTTTGCTCCGGCCAGCGCCAGAGCATTCGCGCACAGAGCCTGCCCCGGACTTGATCCGGGGGTGCGCTCCTACCCCCTGAATCGTCACGGGTTTTCCGCTAAACTCGCATTCCCGCCCGGCTCCGGGCAGTTGCACACCGAGTAATGAACGACGACCCCGGCAGTACCAGCGGCCCGGCCCATCGCAAATGGTGGGATCGACTGGGCCACCTGTTTTCCGGCGAGCCGCGCAACCGCGCGGAACTGATCGACGAGCTGCGCACCGCCCAGGTCAACGGCCTGCTCGGCGCCGACACCCTGCCCATGCTGGAAGGCGCGCTCAAGGTCACCGAGCTGTCCGTCGACGACGTGATGGTGCCGCGCGTGCAAATCGTGATGATCGCCGCCGACGCGCCGCTCGCCGACATCCTTGCCGCCGTGGTCGAATCCGGCCATTCGCGCTTCCCCGTGCACGGCGAGGACAAGGACGAGATCCTCGGCATCCTGCTGGCCAAGGACCTGCTGAAGTACTTCGGCAACGGCGAGGGTTTCGACATCCGCGCGATCCTGCGCCCCGCGGTGTTGATCCCCGAGTCGATGCGCCTCAACGTGCTGCTGGCCGAGTTCCGCCGCAGCCGCAACCACATGGCGCTGGTGGTGGACGAATACGGCGGCGTGGCCGGCCTCATCACCATCGAGGACGTGCTGGAGCAGATCGTCGGCGAGATCGACGACGAGCACGACGACGAGGAAGAACCCGCGCAGATCCACGCCCAGGCCGACGGTTCGTGGCTGGTCAGCGCGCTCACCCCGATCGAGGACTTCAACGAGGAAGTGGGCGCCGCGTTCTCCGACGAGGAGTTCGACACCATCGGCGGCCTGATCACCGCCGAGTTCGGCCACCTGCCCGAAGCGGGCGAGGAAGCCGGCGCCGGCGATTTCCTGTTCCACGTCACCGAAGCCGACGACCGCCGCGTGCAGCAGTTCCGCGTCACCCGCCGTCCCGACGCCTGATACCTCGACACCCCGGTAGGAGCGCACCCTGTGCGCGATTGCCTTGCGCTCCGATCAGGGCAAAAGCCATCGCGCACAGAGCCTGCCCCGGACTTGATCCGAGGGTGCGCTCCTACCAGGAACACCTGCGGCAAATCCGACATGCGCCCCATCATCGCCCTGCTGCTCGCCCTCATCCTGCTGGCCATCGCCCCGGCCCACGCCAGCGTCGCCAACGCCCCCGGCGCGAACCTCGAAGTCGCGCTGGTCACCTATGGCCCCGGCGACATCTACTGGGAGCGATTCGGCCACGACGCCATCGAACTGCGCGACAGCGTCAGCGGCGAAGCGATCAACTTCAACTACGGCGTGTTCGACTTCAACGAGAAGAACTTCTTCCTCAACTTTGCGCGCGGCCGCATGCGCTACTTGATGGACGCCGAGTCCACCGGCCCGGAGGAAGCCTGGTACGTGCAGGCGGGCCGCTCGATCACCCGCCAGCGCCTCGCGCTCACGCCGGAACAAGCCGCCGCGTTGCGCGACTTCCTGTTCTGGAACCTGCGCCCCGAGAACGCCGGCTACCCCTACGACTACTACGTCGACAACTGCACCACCCGCGTGCGCGACGCGCTGGACAAGGCGCTGGGCGGCATCCTCAAGGCGCGCCTCGCCGCGCAGGCCGGCGGCATGACGTATCGCCAGCAGACCGACCGCCTGATGAGCGCGCAACCCTGGCTGATGCTGCTGCTCGACCTCGGCCTCGGCCCCTACGCCGACCAGCCGATGACCGCATGGAGCGAGAGCTTCCTGCCCGACGAGCTGCAGGCCAACCTGCGCGGCATCCGCGTGCCCGACGGCCACGGCGGCACGCAGCCGCTGGTGCAGGGCGAGGAATTGCTCTCGCCGAATCGCCTGCCGGTGCCGCCCGCGCAGGCGCCCGACCTGCGCCTGCCGTTGGGTGCCGCCGGCCTGCTCCTCGCCATCGCCCTCGCGCTGGCCGCACGCCGCTGGCGCACCGGCTTTGCCCTGCTCGGCACGCTCTACCTCGTCGCCGCCGGCCTCGTCGGCCTGCTGCTGCTGGTGCTGTGGACGCTTACCGCCCACCACTCCGCCTGGGCCAACGCCAACCTGCTCATCTTCAGCCCGCTCGCCTTCCTGCTGCTGCCCGCGCTGTGGCGCGCGCGCCGCGGCCTCGCGCCCACGCGATTCGCCAACGCGGCACTCATGCTGCAACTGCTCGCCGCGCTCATCGCCGTGCTGCTGCACCTCCTGCCCGGCACCGTGCAGCAGAACCAGCCGTGGATCCTGTTCGCCCTGCCGGTGTGGCTGGCGCTGGCGTGGAGCCTGCGTCAAACCTCGTGCACGACCTCCGACGCCACGCCGTCAACGTGACGAAATCTGAGATGCGTTGATGTTGTCCGCTGTAGCCGCTGCGCCGATGGCCAGCTTTCCGGCCAACGCTGAGCCAAGCGAGGCCGCAAAGCTGCCGGTCAGATGCTGATTGTCCCGGAACACCACCAGTCCGTTTAGCTCTGCCGAGCACACACCATCCGGGCAGACATGCGCATTCAAGTCCAGCATGCTGGCGTTGGCGAAGCGATTCGCCGCCTCACCCAGCCATCGGTACACCTGATCCGCGTGCGGGTCATCCGCCGGTGCACGGCAAGCATGTTGCAGGCCAAACCACGCTGGTCGTCCCTCGTGCTCCGCCAGGCAATCCGGACCATCGAACGGCAGGTGCGGCGTATCGCGCAACAGATAGACATGTCCAGTTACCGAACCAAGTACATCAAGCACTCTCGTCGTGCCATCTATCCACTGCGCCTTTGAGAACTTGTATCCGCCGCCACCCACAGTCCCCAGCAGCACCACGTCGGGCTTGAGCCTGGCGACCTGCGCCAAGGCCTGTGCGCGCCAGCTTGCGCACACGGTGTATTCCTTGCCGATGCGCTCGTAGAAGAACGGCTCGTCCACCATCGGGCAGGACGACTTGGTGAGCACCAGCAGGCGCCAGCCCGGCCGATCGAATGCCTTGGCGACGGCGGGAAACCACTGCCCGGCGTGGCTGTCGCCCATCAGCACGGCGGTATGCGCCGCGTCGGCCGGCCCGAAGGCACAGATACGCACCCGATCGCTGTGGTACCAGTCGTCGCAGCCCATGCCGTAGATCGCCGGTGCATCGCCATGTGCCATGGCGTAACGCTGCATGGCAGGCAATCGCATCCGTTCGACGGCACGGTTGTTCCAGCCCACGCACAGGCTGTTGGCCAGCAGCATCAGTGCCAAGGCACCGAAGACCGCCATGCGCGGGCGCGCCAGCCACTGTCGCCGGTTGCGGATCGGCGACTCGATCAACCGGCACGACAGCCAAGCCAGCGTCAGCGACAGCAACACCCAGGCAAAGCGATACAGCGGCGCGTCCGAGCCCGTGATGGCATGACCGAGCAGCAGGATCGGCCAATGCCACAGATACCACGAATAGGAGATGCCACCGATCCACTGCAAGGGCCGCCACGACAACAGCCGCGCCACGCCAACCGGCTGCGCGGCCACAGAGCCTGCAGCAACGACGGCGACGGCGCCCAGGGTAGGCAGCAACGCGTAGCCACCCGGATAGGGAATGTCCGCGCTGAACAACACGCCGGCCAAGGCGATCAGCGCCAACCCCAGCCAGCCGATGGCACGCAGCGCCCCCGCATGGCGCTCCCGCCATGATGTGCCCCTCGTCGCCCCGGGCACCTTGAAATAGAGCCATACCAGCGCGCCGGCGGCGAACTGCCAGGCGCGCAGTGGCATCATGTAGAAGGCCAGCTGCGGCGCCTTGTAGCTCAGCCACGCGCACGCCGCGAAGCTGGCCATCGCCACCACGAACATGCCGGCCTTCAGGCGTGCCACACCACGTTCGCCATCCCGACCGAGCAGCCACACCAGCAGCGCCGGCCAGATCAGGTAGAACTACTCCTCCACGCCCAGCGACCAGGTGTGCAGGAACAGATTCGTTTCGGTGCCGGGAGCGAAATAGTCCAGCCGCGCGAAGGCGAAATGGATGTTGCTCAGCCACAACGCCGCCATCGCCGCCGCGGACGACTGCTCGCGCTGCTCCGCCGGCGCCAACAGCAACGCAGCCAGCGCGCCGACGACCAGCAGCATCACCAGCAGGGCCGGCAACAGGCGTCGAAGGCGGCGCACGTAGAACTCCGCGAAACGCAGCCGCCCGGTATCCGACACCTCCTGCACCAGCAAGCCGGTGATCAGAAATCCGGACAGCACGAAGAACACATCCACACCGACGAAGCCGCCGCGCAGCCATGGCACGCCGGCATGCACCGCCACCACCAGCAGGATGGCCACGGCGCGCAGGCCCTCCAGATCGGCCCGGTAACCCAGTCGGTAATCGTGTCCCTTCATCGATTCCTCGCCCCTGTCCTGTTCTGAATATCGCCACGGGATAGTACAGGGCAGCAATCGCCACCGAATCGCTCGCCGCGCGAAACGTGCCGCAATCGACGGTTGCACAAAACCTCGACGGCATTGCCCCCATACGCAGCGGGGCGGCATCATGCCGGCATGCCCACCTCCCCCTCCGCCACAATCGCCCCGACCGACACCCGCACGGTGGTCAACTGCGTCGCCTACCGCAACGACGGCCGGCGCATCGGCGATGTGGGCATCGACGCGATCAGCGAGGTGCTGAAGGAGCCGGACACCTTCGTGTGGGTGGGCCTGCACGAACCGGACGAAGCCCTGCTGGCGAAGCTGCAGGAGGAGTTCGACCTGCACGATCTCGCGATCGAGGACGCGCGCAGCGCGCACCAGCGCACCAAGATCGAGGCCTATGGCGACTCGCTGTTCATCGTGGTGCAGACCGCCCAGCTCACCGGCGGCCACATCGCGTTCGGCGAGACGCACATCTTCCTCGGCCCACGCTAC
>JAFIHF010000024.1 GCA_017848855.1 Rhodanobacter denitrificans
ACTTCTCTTTTGCTTGTCCAAAAGAGAAGTAGCCAAGAGAAAACGACACCCCGCGGCGACGCTTTCCGTCCATCCATGGACGGAAAGTCCGTGAGTCGGGGCCGGGCTTTTCGGCCGGGCTTCCTGCCCGGTCGAAAAGGCGAGCCCCTCCATGGACTCGCCCGCTGCGCGGCCTGATCGTCCCC
Organism: Rhodanobacter denitrificans; assembly: GCA_017848855.1. Lineage (GTDB taxonomy): Bacteria > Pseudomonadota > Gammaproteobacteria > Xanthomonadales > Rhodanobacteraceae > Rhodanobacter_A > Rhodanobacter_A denitrificans_B. The sequence continues at coordinate 186 of JAFIHF010000024.1, forward strand.
GCCTCACCGTCGCCGAGGGGCCCCGGGAAAAGCAGCGCGCTCCTGCGCGCAGAAGCAACGGCCAGAGCCAAACCCAAAGCACCGCAAGAGCAAAGCAAAGGCACTGGGCCCCAGCTTTCGCTGGGGCGACGAGCGTTGTGTTCCTCAGTTTCCAGATACGTCGCGGGGTGGCCGCTGTGGGGCGACGTGTCGACGAGCGTTGATCCAATATCTTCGACACAGCCTGCTTGTAGGGTCGGCGGATTGAACAGGCCATTTCTCTTGGTTACTTCTCTTGACTCCGGGCATCCTGCCCTCCGCCCTTCGGGCCAGCTTCGCTGTTCGCCACCACTCCTGTGGTGGCGTGGGCCAGCAAAGAGAAGTGACTCGGGCGCCGGCAGGCGACCGAAACCGCTCTGTTCCTTGCGAAAGCATCAGAGCAAAAGCCCCTCTCCCCCAACCCCTCTTCCTCGCTCCTCAAAGCAGGGCCATCCATGGCCCTTCCCCGCATCCGCAAGCGGGCGAGGGGAGAAACGCGCTGCGGCAGGCGTCCGAAACCGCTCTGTCGCTTGCGTAAGAAGCGCGAGGGCAAAAGCCCCCTCTCCGAGAGAGGCTGCCAGCAGGCGGTGAGGGCTCGGGCGGAGCGACTCACTCCCCCGCACCCGGCGCACCATTCCCCTCGCCATCCGGCGCCGCCTCCGCCGATGCATAGCCAAGCGCCGCCAACCCGTCGTCGAGCAGATTGGCGACGCCAGCCGTGCCCAGCAGGTAGTCGACGCTGCGGTCGTTGAAGGAATCCGCCGCTTCCTGCCGGATGCCGGGCCAGTCGTCCGCCTGCAGGCCGTTGCGGCCGGTCCAGGCGATCGCCACGAGGTCGATCTTCTCGTCGTCGGAAAGGTCGTCCATGAACGAGCGCAGCTCCTGCAGCAGCGGCTCGTCCAGGTAGTCCGTTTCGTGCGCCTGCACGGCGTCGTAGTCGGGCGCGTCGAACGGGGATTCCGGCTCGTCTTCGTCGCGCGACAGCGCCTCCATGCCTTGCGCGTCGTATTCGCGCAGCTTGTCGATCAGGAAGCGGACGGTGGACGGCGGTATCGTCAGCTCGGGCAGCTCGCCGTCGTCGCCGGGTTCGGGATGGGAAGTGTTCATGCGCGACTCCGTGTGGGCTGTTCTAGCGCGGCGGCCCGGCGCGGAGTTGATCGTCGTCAACAAAGGCGCGCGCCATCCGCATGATCCGCCAGCTCAGGCATCCCCCGGCGCCAGCGGTTCCGGCGCCGCCGGTGCCTTGACCAGCGTGTAGTCGCGCGTGCGGTCGTTGTAGAAGAACAGCTCCGCGTAGCGCGCCCAGTCGGTGATCGTGCGCATCGTGCTGTCGGCGTCGGCCTGGCTCAGATGATCTTGCAACTCGAACGCGAAGCGCTCGATCGGCGCGCGGTGGTCTTCGCGTTCCTCCAGCACCTGCAGGATGTGCGCGGCCAGCGGCACGAAGCGCAGCAGGTGTTCCTTGAACAGGCGTTTCTGTTCTTCCGCATCGCCGTTCACGAACACCGTGCCCGCGGCGGTCAGCCGGATCGCGCCGCCGGACAGCTCGGCCAGTTCGAGCAGGTGCAGCGCCGCGGCCACCGGCAGCAGCCGGTTGATCGCCAGCGCCAGCTGTTTGGCGATGCGCGCGAGTTCCGCCTGCCCGAAGTAGGGCTCCGCCGCCAGCGTGGCCGCGAAGCCGACGATCCCGCCGGCCGACACCTTGGGCAGCTGCCGGGCGAGCGCGCCGTTCGCGCCGGCGTGGCGGCCGACGGTCTCGGCGAGGCGGGAGGTGAGCGTGGCGTAGATCTCGTCGACCACGGCGCGGAAGGCCGGTTCGAAGCGGTTGCGCGGCTGCGCCAGCGGTACCTGCACCTCCATCGCGACATGCCCGGGCTGCGCGCCCAGCACCAGGATGCGGTCGCACATCAGCACCGCCTCCTCGATGTTGTGGGTCACCAGCAGCACCGCCTTGGTCGGCATCTGCCGCGAGGTCCACAGGTCCATGAAGTCGGTGCGCAGCGTTTCGGCGGTCAGCACGTCCAGCGCCGAGAACGGCTCGTCCATCAGCAGCAGGGTGGGCTGGCTGACCAGCGCGCGGGCAAAGCCGACGCGCTGGCGCATGCCGCCGGACAGCTCGCGCGGGTAGGCCGACTGGAAGCCGTCCAGTCCGATCAGGTTGATCGCGGCGGCGGTGCGCTGGCGGATTTCCCGCGTCGGCAGGTGCAGGGCGTCCAGGCCGAGCTCGACGTTCTGCATCACGTTGAGCCACGGGTACAGGGCGAAGGTCTGGAACACCACCGCGATGCCCTCGCTGGGCCGCGTCAGCGGCGCGCCGCGGTAGCGCACCTGGCCTGCGCTGGGCCGCACCAGGCCGCTGGCGATCCGCAGCAGCGTCGACTTGCCGGAGCCCGAGCGGCCCAGCAGGCCGAGGATCTCGCCCTCGCGCAGCTCCAGGTCGATGCCGTCCAGCACCTTGAGCGGGCGGCCGCCGGCGGTGGCGAAGGTCATGCAGACGCCTTGCATGGAAAGCACGGAAGCCGGGGTAGAGGTCGTGGTCATGGTCGGCTCAGGCCAGCCTCGTGCGGCGTTCCGCATAGGCATACAGGGGACGCCACAGCAGGCGGTTGGTCAGGATGATCAGCAGCGACATCATCGCGATGCCCAGGCCGATGCGCGGGTAGTCGCCCGCGCCGGTCATCTGCGCGATGTAGGCGCCGAGGCCGCCGGCGCTGAGCCGGGTGGGGCCCCAGCTGACCGCCTCGGCCACGATGCTGGCGTTCCACGCGCCGCCCGAGGCGCTGATCGCGCCGGTCACGAAGTAGGGAAAGATCCCCGGCAGCATCGCGTACTTCCACCAGCGCCAGCCGCGGATGCGGAAGCAGCGCGCGGCCTCGCGCAGGTCGCCCGGATAGGCGCTCGCGCCGGCGATCACGTTGAACAGGAGGTACCACTGCGTGCCCAGGATCATCAGCGGGGGCAGCCAGATCCGCGGCGAAAGGCCGAAGTGCACGATCAGGTACACCACCACCGGAAACAGCAGGTTGGCCGGGAACGCGGCCAGGAACTGCGCCACCGGCTGCACCCGCGCCGCCCACGCGGGACGCAGGCCGATCATCACGCCCAGCGGCACCCAGACCAGCGCGGCGAGCGCCACCAGCACCGCCACGCGCGCCAGCGTCAGCGCGCCGTTGATCGCCACCACTCCGGCGTCGTGCCAGGAGAGCGTGGCGCGCGCGGCATGCAGCGCCTGCCAGACCAGCCAGGCCGAGGCCAGCGCCAGCACGCCGAGCCACAGCGGCAGCTGCAGGCGCCGCCACGCCGCGGCCGCGTTGTGCGGCATGCCGAAGTGCCAGCTCATCCGTGCGCGCGCGGCGCGCTGAAGGGCGGCCGACAGCGGCGCCACCGCGCGCCGCGCCACCGCCGAGCGGCGGCACAGGTCGAGCACCCAGCTGCGCGGCGCGACCTGCGCGGCGGTCTGCTCGTAGCGGAAGCGGTCGGCCCACGCCACCAGCGGACGGAACAGCAGTTGGTCGTACAGCGCGATCACCACCGTCATCGCCACGATCGCCCAGCCGATCGCCGCGAGGTCGCGCCGGCCGATCGCCACGGCGACGTAGGAGCCGACACCGGGCAGCGCCACCTGCACGTTGCCCACCGAGATCGCTTCGGACGCCACCACGAAGAACCAGCCGCCCGACATCGACATCATCATGTTCCACACCAGGCCGGGCAGGGCGAACGGCACCTCCAGCCGCCAGAAGCGCTGCCATGCCGACGCCCGGAAACTGCGGCTGGCCTCGTCGAGGTCGCGCGGCATGGTCTTCAGCGACTGGTAGAAGCTGAAAGCCATGTTCCAGGCCTGGCTGGTGAAGATCGCGAAGATCGACGCCAACTCGGGCCCCAGCGCGCGATGCGGGAACAGCGCGAGGAAGAACACCACCGTGAACGACAGGTAGCCCAGGATCGGCACCGACTGCAGCACGTCCAGCAGCGGAATCAGCACGGCCTCCGCGCGCCGGCTCTTGGCCGCCGGCGTCGCGTAGGCCAGCGTGAAGACCAGCGACAGCAGCAGGGCGACCAGCATGCGCATCACCGTGCGCAGCGCGTAGCCCGGCAGCTGCGACGGATCGAGCGAGATGGCGGGCGCCTGCGCCGCCTCGAACGGGGCGGCGATCCCGCGGATGCCGGTGGCGACCAGCACGAACATCCCCAGCACCAGCGCGGCGATGACCAGGTCGCGCCAGCCGTAGCGCGGCTCGCGCCGGACGACGGTCAGGGACGGCAGGGTTTGGGGCATCTCGCGGCATCCCTCGCAGGTATCGAACGACAGCATTCCCGCCCATCGCCGCGCGCGAGTTGATGCGGATCAACGAAGCGGTTGGAGGCGATGGAGCCGCGATGGTTTTTGTTCGTCATTCCCACGCAAGCGGGAGGCGCTTCACAACAGTGAAGCTGGTCATCCAGTGACTTCGAAAGACCATGGATTCCCGCTTGCGCGCACTGCTGTCCGGAATATTTCGCCGGTGATCTGCTCCCCTCTCCCTCCGGGACGGGTGCTCGCGAGAACCATTGGATTCCGCACCTTGGCTCGCCTGCGGCGGGCTTTCGGACGCCTGCCGCAGCGCGCTTTTCCCCTCTCCCACTGGTGGGAGAGGGGTTGGGGGAGAGGGGCTTTCGCTCTCGCGCTTCCGCAAGGAACAAGGCGGTTTCGGTCGCCTGCCGGCGCCCGAGTCACTTCTCTTTGCTGGCCCACGCCACCGCAGGAGCGGTGGCGAACAGCGAAGCTGGCCCGAAGGGCGGAGGGCAGGATGCCCGGAGTCAAGAGAAGTAACCAAGAGAAATGGCCT
>JAFIHF010000025.1 GCA_017848855.1 Rhodanobacter denitrificans
GGAACTCACCGCCGAGCGCTTCGTCGCCGATCCATTCTCCGCTGAACCCGGCGCACGGCTCTACCGCACCGGCGACCGCGGCCGCTGGCGCGCCGACGGCTCCCTCGAACACCTCGGCCGCGCCGACTTCCAGATCAAGCTCCGCGGCTTCCGCATCGAGCCCGGCGAGATCGAGGCGCAGCTGGCCGGCCATCCGCCGGTGACGCAGGCGCTGGTGATGGTGCGCGAGGATCGCCCCGGCGATGCGCGTCTGGTCGCCTACCTGGCCAGCGAAACGCCGGTGGACGAAGCCGCGCTGCGCAGCCGCCTGCGCGAGCACCTGCCCGAATACATGCTGCCGCAGCACTTCGTGGTGCTGGCCGCGCTGCCGCTGCTGCCCAACGGCAAGATCGACCGCGCCCGCCTGCCGGCCCCGCTCGCCGCCGGCGCGCCGGCCGCCGTGCGCACCACGCCGCGCGACGAGCTGGAGCGCCAGGTGGCGCAGGCGATGGCCGCGGCGCTGGGCGGCGTCGAGCCAGGCCTGGACGACGATTTCTTCGAGCACGGCGGCCATTCGCTGCTCGCCGCGCAACTCACCGCGCGGCTCGGCCGCGAGCTGGGCCTCGCGCTGCCGCTGCGCACCGTGTTCGAAGCGCCGACCGTGGCGCGGCTGGCGGCGGCGATCCGCGCGGCGCGTGCCGCCGACGCGCCGACGCCGCACATCATCCCGCGCCTGGCCGACCGCGAGCGCGCGCCGCTGTCGTTGATGCAGCAGCGCGTGTGGTACCTCGAACAGCTGCATCCCGGCGGCGTGGCCTACCACACGCCGTCGGCCCACCGCTTGCGCGGCCCGCTGGACCGCGGCGCCTTCGAACGGGCGCTGCAGGCGATGGTGCGGCGCCAGCCGGTGCTGCGTACTGCCATCGAACCGGACGCCGCCGGCGCGGTGCAGCGCATCCACGCCACGCTGGAGGTGGAATTGCCGCTGGAGGATCTCTCCCAGCTGCCCGCCGACGAGCGCGACGCCTGGCTGATGCGCCGGCTCGACGCGCTGATCGCCGAACCGTTCGACCTGGCCACGCCGCCGCTGTTCCGCGCCCAGCTGTTCCGGCTGGGCGACGAGGAACACGTGTTCTTCTTCATGACCCACCACATCATCTGGGACGGCTGGTCGTTCGACCTGCTGTACCGGGAGCTGAGCGCGCTGTATGCCGCGTGCTGCGCCGGCCAGCCCGATCCGCTGCCGCCGCTGGCGGTGGAGTACGGCGATTTCGCCGCGTGGCAGCGGCAATGGATGAGCGGCGAGGAACTCCAGCGCCAGCTCCGGCACTGGCTCGCCCGCCTCGCAAACCCGCCCGAGCCGCTGGCGCTGCCCGCCGACCACGCACGGCCGGCGCGCATGTCCGGCGCCGGCGCCACCGAATGGATCCGCCTGCCGTCCGAACGCCTGCAGGCGGTGCATGCGCTGGCGCACCAGGCCGGCACCACGCCGTTCATGGTGCTGCTCACCGCGTACTACGCGCTGCTGCACCGGCTGGGCGGCCAGCGCGACCTGATCGTCAGCACGCCGGTGCGCGGCCGTGACGCGGTGGAGCTGGAGACGGTGATGGGCTTCTTCGTCAACGCGCTGCCGTTGCGCCTGACGATCGAGCCGGAGGCCGGCTTCCTCGATACCTTGCGCGCGGTGCGCGGCGTCGTGCTCGACGCCTTCGCCTGCCCGGACGTGCCGTTCGAGCACCTGGTGAAGGAGCTGCGCCTGCCGCGCGACGACAGCCGCCCGCCGCTGGCGCAGGCGATGTTCTCGTTCCAGGACGTGCGCGGCCGCGCGCTGTCGTGGGGCGCGCTGCAGCACGAGCATCTGCCGGTGTTCCAGCGCGGCAGCGCCGAGGACCTGGGCCTGTGGTTCATCGAACAGGAGCACGGCCTGCTCGGCGGCATGAGCTTCAACGCCGACCTGTTCGAGCCGGCCACCGCCACGCGCTTTCGCCGCGGCTACGAGACTTTGCTGGAAGGCGCGCTGGCCGATCCGCGGCAACCGATCGCGCAGTTGCCGCTGCTGCCGGCGGACGAACTGGCGCAGCTGCAGCGCTGGAACGCCACCGCCGCGGCGATTCCGGTGCCCACCATGCACGGCGCGTTCGAGCGCCAGGCGCAGGCAACGCCCGAACGCATCGCACTGCGCTTCGGCAGTGAAACCCAGAGCTACCACACGCTGGACGAACGCGCCAACCGCATCGCCCACGGCCTCGTCGCGCAAGGCGTGCGGCCCGGCGACCTCGTCGGCATCGCGCTCGAACGCGGCCCCGCCATGCTTGCCGCCCTGCTCGGCACGCTCAAGGCCGGCGCCGGCTACGTGCCGCTCGATCCCGGCTTTCCGCCCGAGCGGCTGGCCTACATGGTGGCCGACGCCAAGCTCGCCGCCCTGCTTACGCAGCAGTCGCTGGCCGCGCGCTTCGCACTGCCGGATCGCCCGGTGATCGCGCTCGATGCGCCGCCCGCCGGCTGGGACGCGCTGCCGACCACGGCACCGGGCATCGCCATCGACCCTGCATCGGTGGCCTATGTCATCTACACCTCCGGCTCCACCGGCCGGCCCAAGGGCGTGGCGATCCCGCATCGCGCC
>JAFIHF010000026.1 GCA_017848855.1 Rhodanobacter denitrificans
AAGCAACAGCGCCCCCTCACCCCGACCCTCTCCCCCAAGCGGAGCTTGGGGGAGAGGGAGTTGGTGCGGCGTGCGCTTCGGCTTTGCTCTGCTTTGCTTGGCTTCTGGCGCGCAGGAGCGCGCCTGCTGTTCCGGGGCCCCTCGGCGGCGGTGAGCCGGGGACGATCAGGCCGCGCAGCGGGCGAGCCCACGGACGGGCTCGCCTTTTCGACCGGGCAGGAGGCCCGGCCGAAAAGCCCGGCCACGGCTCACGGACTTGCCGGGCAGGACGCCCGGCAAGCGCCGCCGCGGGGTGTCGTTTTCTCTTGGCTACTTCTCTTTTGGACAAGCAAAAGAGAAGTAGCTCGGGCGCCGGCAGGCGCACGAAACCGCTTTGAGTCTCGCGAGAAGAACAGTAAGAACCCCTCTCCCCCAACCCCTCTCCTCGCTCCTCAAAGCCGGCGCCATCCATGGCGCCTCCCCGCGTGCCCGCAAGCGGGAGAGGGGAGCAACAAGGGCGCCCCATGCTGAGCGTCGCCTGGATCGCCGCCGCCGCCCTCCTGTGGCTGGGCCTGCTGTTCGCCGTCGCACTCTACGGCGAACGCCACACCCAGGCGTTCAACAAGCGCTGGGCGATCGTGTATGGCTTGTCGCTGGCGATCCACTGCACCTCGTGGACGTTCTACGGCACCGTGACCCAGGCCAGCCGTTCGGGCTGGTGGCTGCCGCCTACTTTCGTCGGCGCGATCCTCGTCTACCTGTTCGCGGCGGGCTGGCTGCAGCGGCTGGTGCAGATGGCGCGCGAGTACAACGCCAGCTCGCTGGCCGACCTGATCGCGGCGCGGCTGGGGCGGCATTCGGGGCTGGCGGCGCTGGTCACCGCGGTGATGCTGATCGGCATGGTGCCGTACATCGCGCTGCAGCTGAAGGCGGTGGCGATGAGCTATGGCGTGCTCAGCCGCGGCCATTACGAGGGCACGCCGGCGTGGCAGGACAGCGCGCTGTACGTGGCGCTGGCGATGGCGGCGTTCGCCATGCTGTTCGGCACGCGCCGCGCGGCGGCCACCGAGCACAACCGCGGGCTGGTGCTGGCGGTGGCGTTCGAGTCGCTGTTCAAGCTGGGCGCGATGCTGGCGCTGGGCACGCTGCTGTTCACCGCGGTGCCGGCGGCCGCGGCGATCGGCACGCCGCCGCCGCAGGACAACAACAGCTTCCCGGCGCTGATCCTGCTCGGCGCGCTGGCGATGTTCACCATGCCGCACCAGTTCCACGCCGGCGTGGTGGAGTGCCGCGACGGCAGCCACATACGCACCGCGCGCTGGCTGTTCCCGCTGTACCTGCTGCTGATCTCGCTGCCGATCCTGCCGCTGGCGCGGCTGGGCGACAGCTGGCTGCGCCCGGTCGGCGTGCCGTCGGATTTGTACGTGCTGGTGCTGCCGCTGGCGCGCGGCGAGCACGGCCTGGCGCTGATCGCCTTCCTCGGCGGCCTGAGCGCGGCGACCAGCATGGTGGTGGTCGCCACGCTCACGCTGAGCCTGATGGTGAGCAACCATTTCGTGGCGCCGCTGCTGGTGCGCGCGGGCTGGGGCCGCGGCGAGCGGGGCGACCTGCGCGGCGCGGTGCTGACGCAGCGGCGGCTGGCGATCCTCGCGATCGTGCTGCTGGCCTGGGCCTACAGCCGCGTGCTGGCGCGCAGCGACGCGCTGGCCGACATCGGCGCGATCTCGTTCTCCGCGCTGGCCGGGCTGGCGCCGGCCACGCTGGCCGCGGTGTACCGGCCGCAGCTCGGCGCGCGCGCGGTGGGCGCGGGCCTGCTGGCCGGCACCCTGGTGTGGCTGTACGCGCTGCTGCCGGCGCTGTTCGCGCCGCAGCCGGGCTGGGTGCACACGGGGCCGTTCGGCGTGACCTGGCTGGCGCCTTCGCATCTGTTCGGGCTGGACGACTGGAGCCGGCTGGCGCGCGCGGTGGTGCTGAGCCTGCTGGCGAACGTGGCGGTGCTGGCGCTGGTGGCGCGTTCGCGCCATGCGCATGCGGCGCCGGCGCCGGGCGGCGGCGTGAGCCTGGTGGAGTTGCGCGCGCTGGCGCAGCGCTTCCTGCCCGCGGCGCGCGTGCGCGAACTGTTCCGCGACGCGCCGGAGCGCGTGCTGGCCGATCCGCCGCGCATCGCCGCGGTGGAGCACGAGCTGGCCGCGGTGATCGGCGCGGCGTCCGCGCGCCTGCTGCTGGACGTGATGCGCCACCAGGACCGGCAGGATCTCGACGCGGTAGCCGCCATCGTGGGCGAGGCCGCGCAGGACCTGCGCTTCAACCAGCGCGTGCTGGCCGCGGCGCTGACCAGCATGAGCCAGGGCATCTGCGTGGTGGACGCCGAGCTGTGCGTGGTGGCGTGGAACCGGCCCTACGAGCAGTTGTTCGACTATCCGCCGGGCCTGCTTCAGGTCGGCCGGCCGGTGGCCGAGCTGATGCGGCACAACCTCGCCGCGGGGCTGGCCGGCGGCGGCGACATCGACGAGGACGTGCGGCGTCGGCTGGCACACATGCAAGCCGGTTCGCCGCATCATTCGGAGCGGCAGTTCCCGCACGGCGTGGCGGTGGAGATCCGCGGCAGCCCGATGCCGGGCGGCGGCTACGTGGCCACCTACACCGACGTCACCGCGTTTCGCAACGCCGAGCGCGAGCTGAAGCGCATCAACGAGACGCTGGAGCTGCGCGTGGCCGCGCGCACCCGCGAGCTGGCGCTGGCCAGCGAGGCCGCGCAGCGGGCGAACGAGGCGAAGACGCACTTCCTCGCCGCGGTCAGCCACGACCTGCTGCAGCCGCTGCATGCCGCGCAGCTGTTCGCGCACGCGCTGCAGGTGCGCCTCGCCGGCGACGAGGCCGCCGCCACCGCGCGCCACCTGGACGGCGCGCTGGCCGCCACCGAGAACCTGCTCGCCGGCCTGCTCGACATCGCGAAGCTGGAGGGCGGCCGCTTCCACGTGCGTCCGCGCGGCTTCGCGCTGGCCGAAGTGCTCGATCCGCTGGCCGCCGAGTTCCGCGCGCTGGCCGAGGAGCGCGGCATCCGCCTGCGCGTGGTCGGCACGCGCGGCTGGGCGCATTCGGATCCGCAGCTGCTGCGCCGCGTGCTGCAGAACTTCCTCGCCAATGCCTTGCGCTACACCGAGCACGGCCGCGTGCTGCTGGGCTGCCGGCGCCGCGGCGGGCAATGGCGCATCGAGGTGTGGGACAGCGGCCCGGGCATCGCCGAGGACGAACAGCGCCTCATCTTCGACGAGTTCCGCCGCGGCAGCGCGGCAAGCGGGCAGGGACTCGGGCTGGGCCTGGCGATCGCCGAGCGCATGGCCGGCCTGCTCGGGCATCGGCTGTCGCTGCGCTCCTGGCCGGGGCGCGGCAGCGTGTTCGCGGTGGAACTGCCGCGCAGCGCCACCGGCCGCGTGCCGCGCGAGCTCGCCGCCGTGCCGGCGCGGCGCCTGCCGCAGGGGCGGGCGCTGGTGCTGGACAACGAACCGGCCGCGCTCGCCGCGATGGACGCGCTGCTCGCCAGCTGGCAGTGGCAGGTGCACGCGGCGCGCACGCCGTCGCAGGCGGCGGCCGCGCCGTGGGCGCCGGACCTGCTGGTGCTCGACTACCACCTCGACGGCGGCCTCACCGGGCTCGACGCGCTGGCTGGCCTGCGCGCGCGCTTCGGCGCGCTGCCCGCGGTGGTGCTGACCGCCGACCGCGACGCGGCGCTGCGCCAGCGCCTGCTCGAGGCGGGCGTCGAGGTGCTGTACAAGCCGCTGAAGCCGCTGGCGCTGCGCCAGCTGATCCAGCATCACATGGCGGCGCGCGAAACGGCGTCGGCCTGACGCCTGACGCGGCGCTTCAATCGACCCGCGCGGGATCGACCAGGTCCAGCGAGCGCAGCAGCAGGCTGGCCTGGGTGCGGTTGCGCACGCCGAGCTTTTCGAAGATCGCGGTGACGTGCGCCTTCACGGTGCGCTCCTGGATCGCCAGACGGTCGGCGATCTGCTTGTTGAGCAGGCCTTCGGCGAGCAGGCCGAGCACGCGGTACTGCTGGCCGGTGAGCCGCGCCAGCCGCGCGGCGAGTTCGCTGTCGTGCGGGTCGGAGGGCAGGGCGGCCACGCTCTCGCCCAGGTGCGGCGGCACCCATTCGCCGCAGTCGAGCACGGTGCGGATCGCGGCGGCGATCTCGTCGGGGCTGGCGCTCTTGGAGATGAAGCCGGCGGCGCCGTGGTCGAGCACGCGGCGCACCACCTGCGGCTCGTCGTGCGCGGACACCACCATCACCGCCACCGCGGGGAACTGCCCGCGCAGCGCGGCGAGCCCCGACAGGCCGCGGCTGCCCGGCATGTGCAGGTCGAGCAGCACCAGGTCGGTGTCCGGCTCGTTGCCCAGCGCGTCGAGCGTGGCCGGCAGGTCGCAGGCCTCGCCGATGCTGCCTTCGTCCAGCGCCGCCCGCGCGGCCTGGTGCAGCGCGGCGCGAAACAGCGGGTGGTCGTCGGCGATCAGCAGGCGCGGCATGGAGCGGTCTTCGCGGGATATCCGGCCTGAGCGTAGCGGCAGCGTGCGGCGGTTGCATCGGACTTTCGTCCCATGGCGGACGCGCGGCGGCCGGCTATCGTGCGCGGATGCCATCCGTCGCCCGCCTGTCCTGCCTCGCCGCCGCGCTCGCGCTGGCAGGCTGCGCCGTATCGTCACCGCAGAGAGGAAATGCCATGACGCCATCCTTCGTGGTCAGTCCGGTGCGCGAGACCGCACACCGCGGCGGCGACGACCTGCTCAGCGCCGGTCTCGGCCTGGCCGGCCTGCGCGGCGCGCCTTCGGCGCATGCCGATCCGCTGCATCCCACCGCGGCCGAGCTGCGCCGGCGCGCGATCCAGACCAGTTGGAAGGGCATCGCCGACCTCGGCCCGCTGGGCGGCTACGGCAGCGTGTATGGCGCGGTGCCCGACGTGCCGGGGCGCGAGTACACCGCGTTCGCACGGATCCCCGGCGCACAGGCGCCGCATCGCGTGCTGCTGCAGGCGCCGGATGGGTTCGATCGCCGGGCGCGCTGCCTCGTGGTCGCCGCTTCGTCCGGTTCGCGCGGCATTTACGGCGCGATCGCGCTGGCCGGCGCCTGGGGCCTGCCCAAGGGCTGCGCGGTGGCCTACACCGACAAGGGCACCGGCGCGGGCTACTACGACACGGCCGAGCGCACCGGTGTGGCGCTGGACGGCACGCGCGCCGAGGCCGGGGAAGCCGAGCTGGAATTCGCGCCTGCCGATGCGCCCGCCGACGCGGGCATCGCGGTGAAGCACGTGCATTCGGGCGACAACCCGGAGGCCGACTGGGGCCGCCACGTGCTGCAGGCGGCGCGCTTCGGGCTGGCGATGCTGGATCGCGCCTACCCCGACGCGGCGCCGTTCACGCCGCAGAACACGCGCATCATCGCCACCGGCACCTCCAACGGCGGCGGCGCGGTGCTGCAGGCGGCGGGCCTGGACGACGACGGCATGCTCGCCGGCGTGGTGGCGCTGGAGCCGAACGTGCACGTGCCCGGCCGCGGCCGGGCACTGTACGACTACGCCACCGAGGCGGCATTGCTGATGCCGTGCGCGCTGGCCGATGCGCGCTTCGCCGACACGCCGTTCGCGCGCGCCGGCGGTGCCGTGCCGCCGGCCTTCCTCGCCCGCTGCGCCAGCCTGCATGCGGACGGCGTGCTCGCCGCCGCCACGCCCGCCGCGCAGGCGGCCGAGGCGCTGGACTGGCTGCACGCCGGCGGCTGGCGCGACGAGGTCATCGCCGTCGGCGCCAGCAGCACCGCGTTCGACGTGTGGCGCGCGGTGGGTGCGGGCTATGCCTCGGCCTACCTGCGCCGCGGCGTGGGCCGCATGCCCTGCGGCTACAGCTATCGCACGACGAACGTCGCCGGCGTGCCGGGGCCGGCCGACCCGGTGCAGCGCGCCTCGTGGTGGGCGGACGCCGCCGGCATTCCACCGGGCAACGGCGTGGGCCTGTTCGGCGGCACCGATGCGTCGGCCGATCCCACCCTGCCGGGCCTGCGTTGCCTGCGCGCCCTGTGGACCGGCGACGATGCCGATGCCCACGCGCTGCATGCATCGGTGGCCGCGCTGGCGGCGCGGCTGCCGCGCGCCGAGCTGCCGCTGTGGGTGGTGCACGGCGCCGTCGACGGCCTGCTGCCGACCGCGTTCACCTCCGAGCCCTACGTGGACTGGTTGCGCGCCGAAGGCCGCCGGCCGCTGTACTGGAAGGTGCCGACCGCGCAGCACTTCGACGCCTTCCTCGCGCTGCCCGGTTTCGGCGAACGCCACCTGCCGCTGCTGCCTTACGGCTATGTCGCGCTCGACCGGCTGTGGGCGCACCTGCACGCGGGCCAGCCATGGCCCGACAGCGTGCCCACACCGGCGGCCCGCCCGCGCGGCGCCGGCGCGCTGACGCGGGAGATGCTGGATCTGCCGCACTGACGGTTCCAGCGTTATCCTTGGCGGCCCATCCGCGCCGTTGCGGTGCGCCTCACATCCAAGGATTCCCATGGCCATCCAAGTCACCCTCACCACCAACCGCGGCCCGATTCGCCTGCGCCTGCACGACGACAAGGCGCCGCTGACCGTGGCGAACTTCGTGAACTTGGCGAAGCGCGGCTACTACGATGGCCTGAAGTTCCACCGCGTGATCGCCGACTTCATGATCCAGGGCGGTTGCCCGCAGGGCAGCGGCATGGGCGGCCCGGGCTACAAGTTCGAGGACGAGTTCCACCCCGCGCTGCACCACGACAAGCCTGGCGTGCTGTCGATGGCGAACGCCGGCCCGCGCACCAACGGCAGCCAGTTCTTCATCACCCACGGCGCCACGCCGTGGCTGGACGGCAAGCACAGCGTGTTCGGCGAAGTGGTGGACGCGAGCGACCAGGCGGTGGTCGACGCGATCCGCCAGAACGACGTGATCGAGAAGGTCAGCGTCGAGGGCGACGTGGATGCGCTGCTGGCCGCCAAGGCCGACCGCGTGAAGGAGTGGAACGGCGTGCTGGACCAGCGCGGCTGAGCCACTTTCGGATTTTTCTCATGCGCCAGGCCGCCGTGTTCCCCACGGCGGCCTTTCCGTTCGCGGTATCGTCACGAGGCCGGTGCTATTCGCCGGGCGGTTTCCACTTTCATCCATCTCAAGGGAGCGTAGCGATGTCCTTACTCGGTGATCTGCTTGGCGGCGGCCAGGCCAATGCGGCGGGCGGCGGTTCGCTGGTTTCGCTGGCCGGTCAGCTGATCCAGCAGGCCGGCGGCGTGCAGGGCCTGGCCAACATGTTGCACCAGGGCGGCATGGGCGAGGCGGTGCAGTCGTGGATCGGCACCGGCGCGAACCAGCCGGTGTCGGGCGAACAGCTGGGCCAGGCGCTGCAGAACGGCGGCCTGAGCTCGGTGGTGCAGGAGGCGGCGGGCAAGCTGGGCATGGATCCGGGCCAGTTGCTGGGCCAGTTGTCGCAGGTGCTGCCGCACGCGGTGGACCATCTCACCCCGGACGGCCAGGTGCCGGCGCAGGGGCAGGGCGGCGGCTTCGATATCGGTGCGCTGGCCGGGCTGGCCGGCAAGCTGTTCGGCAAGTGATGGTCGCGGTGCGGGTGGAGCGCAAGGCTCCACCCGCATCGTCGCAGGGCCTCAGGACGAGGCCGGCTTGAACAGCATGTGGTAGATCGCCAGCAGGATCACTGCGCCGCCGATCGAGGCGAGGAAGTGCACGAAGCCGGTGGCGCCCCACAGGTGCAGCATTTCGCCCACATAGGTGGCGATGACCGAGCCGATGATGCCGATGACGATGGTGACGATGAAACCCATCGAGTCCTGACCGCCGCGGATGAACTTGGCGATGACGCCGACGATCAGTCCGATGATGATGACCCAGAGCCAATGCATATCCGTGTGTCCTCTGCGTGGTGGATGAAGTTCCCCTGGAGAGTGCGCAGCCGTGAGTCCTGGCGGCTCGCTGCCCTGCGTGCCGATGAGTGCATGGCAGCGACCGCATCATGCCATCCCCGGGCGCAGGTCCGCATCCACTGATCGTGACGGCGCAAGCTCTTGCGTTCGTGCGTGTTGCTGCATGGCCGCATGCTAAAATTGCCGAGTTTGCCGCTTCCGTCCCCCAGCCACCGAGGAAGTCATGCCCCAGCTCGCCCAGCGTGTCGGCCGCGCCAAGCCCAGCGCGATCATGGTGATCGCCAGCAAGGCGAAGCAGCTCAAGGCCGAAGGCCGCGACATCATCAGCTTCTCGATCGGCGTGCCGAACTTCCTGCCCGGCGAGCACGTGTACGCGGCGGCGCGCGAGGCGCTCAAGCACGACAGCGGCCAGTACGGCAGCAACCGCGGCGCGGATGCGCTGCTGGACGCGTTCCTCAAGCACATCGAAGCGCTGGGTTTCACGGGCTACGGCCACGCCAATCTGTCGGTGGGCATCGGCGCCAAGCAGGTGCTGTACAACCTGGCCGAGGCGCTGTTGGACGAGGGCGACGAGATCGCCTTCGCCGCGCCGTACTGGACCACCTACCGCGACATCGCCGACATCGTGGGCGCCAAGGCCAACGTGCTGCATTGCGGGCCGGAGCAGAACTACAAGCTCACGCCCGCCCAGCTCGACGCCGCGCTGGCGCGCAAGCCCAAGGTGTTCCTGTTCAACAACCCGTCCAACCCCACCGGCATGGTCTACACGCGCGAGGAAATCGCCGCGCTGGCGGACGTGCTGGTGAAGCACCCGGACACCTGGATCGTCACCGACGACATCTACAACGCGATGGTGTTCGATGGGCTGGGCTACCACAACTTCGTGTTCGCCCGGCCCGAGCTGAAGGAGCGGCTGGTGTTCGTCGACTCGGTGTCCAAGACCTACGGCATGCCGGGTTGGCGCGTGGGCCTGTTGGCCGGGCCGGAGTCGGTGGCCAAGGCGGTTACCACGCTCAACTCCAACCACATCACCAGCGTGCCGGAAGTGATCACGGCCGCCGCGGTGGCCGCGTTCGCCGGCCCGCAGGACATCCCGCAGGCCAAGTGCGCCGAATTCGCCGCGCGCCGCGACACCGTGGTCGCCGCGCTGAACGCGATCCCCGGCGTCACCTGCCCGCGGCCGCAGGGCGCGTTCTACGCGTTCCCCGACATTTCCGTGGCGTTCGGCAAGAGCCACAACGGCACGAAGATTTCCAGCGACGTGGAACTGTGCGCCGCGCTGCTGGAAGCCAAGGGCGTGGCCTGCGTGCCGGGCTCCGCCTTCGGCGAGCCGCGCGCGCTGCGCATTTCCTACACCTGCCCGGCCGCGCAGTTGCAGCCGGGCCTGCAACGCATCCAGGAGTTCTTCGCCGAACTCGTCTGAAACCACCTACCCGTAGGAGCGCACCCTGTGCGCGATTGATGTTTTCGCGAGAACAATCGCGCACAGGGTGCGCTCCTACCTGATCCTGCCCGTTGAAGGAGTTCCCCATGAAAGCCCCCGTTCGAGTTGCCGTTACCGGTGCCGCCGGCCAGATCGGCTACGCCCTGCTGTTCCGCATCGCCGCCGGTGACATGCTCGGCCCCGACCAGCCGGTGATCCTGCACCTGCTGGAGATCACCCCGGCGCTGCCCGCGCTGCAGGGCGTGGTGATGGAACTCAACGACTGCGCGTTCCCGACTCTGGCCGGCGTGGTCGCCACCGACGACGTCAACGTGGCCTTCAAGGACGTGGACTACGCGCTGCTGGTCGGCGCCCGCCCGCGCGGCCCGGGCATGGAGCGCAAGGATCTGCTCGAAGCGAACGGCGCGATCTTCGCCCCGCAGGGCAAGGCGCTGAACGACCACGCCAAGCGCGACGTGAAGGTGCTGGTGGTGGGCAACCCGGCCAACACCAATGCGCTGATCGCCCAGCAGAACGCGCCCAGCCTCGATCCGAAGTGCTTCACCGCGATGGTGCGCCTGGACCACAACCGCGCGATGAGCCAGCTCGCCGAAAAGACCGGCAAGCACAACACCGACGTCAAGCGCATGACCATCTGGGGCAACCACAGCTCCACCCAGTACCCCGACCTGCACCACGCCACCGTGGACGGCAAGCCGGCGCTGTCGCTGGTCGACCAGGCCTGGTACGAGAACGACTTCATCCCCACCGTGCAGCAGCGCGGTGCGGCGATCATCAAGGCGCGCGGCGCTTCCTCCGCCGCCTCCGCCGCCTCCGCCGCGATCGACCACATGCGCACCTGGGCGCTGGGCACGGCCGAGGGCGACTGGGTGTCGATGGGCATTCCGTCCGACGGCTCCTACGGCGTCAAGCCGGGCGTGATCTTCGGCTACCCGGTGACGGTGAAGGACGGCAAGTACGCCATCGTGCAGGGCCTGGAAATCAACGCGTTCTCGCAGGCGCGCATCGACGCCACCGAGAAGGAACTGCGCGAGGAACGCGCGGGTGTGGAGCACCTGTTCGCGAAGTAAGCGGACAGCAGGCACATGCGTGAGCGGAAAGGGCGGCTTCGGCCGCCCTTTCTGTTTTCGACCTTGGTCGCCTGCGACCATGGTCGCGATGCGGCGGCCGGGGCGCCGAGGCTAGGCTAAGCCGAAGTCGGCACGGGAGGCGGGCATGGACTACGAGTCGTTCTACCGGCAGTCGGTCGAGCAGCCGGAGCAGTTCTGGGCGGAGCAGGCGCGGCGCATCCACTGGGAGACGCCGCCGCGGCAGATCCTCGACCAGTCGAAGCCGCCGTTCCGCCGCTGGTTCGTGGGCGGCACCACCAACCTCTGCCACAACGCGGTGGATCGGCACCTGGCCGAGCGCGCGGAGCAGCTGGCGCTGGTGGCGGTGTCCAGCGAAACCGGCGTCACCCGCGAGTTCACCTACCGCGCCTTGCACCGCGAGGTGAACGCGTTCGCTGCGGTGCTGCAGTCGCTGGATGTGGGCCGTGGCGATCGCGTGGTGATCTACCTGCCGAACATCGCCGAGGCGGTGTTCGCGATGCTGGCCTGCACGCGCATCGGCGCGATCCACTCGGTGGTGTTCGGCGGCTTCGCGGCGCACAACCTCGCGCTGCGCATCGACGACGCGCAGCCGAAGCTGTTGATCTGCGCCGACGCGGGCATGCGCGCGGGCAAGGTGATTCCGTACAAGCCGCTGGTGGACGCCGCCTTGAACGAGGCCTCGGCGCCGCCGCCGAAGGTGCTGCTGGTCGACCGCGGGCTCGATCCGCAGATGGTCCGCGTCGCCGGCCGCGACGTGGATTACGCCGAGCTGCGCGCGCGCCACGAAGGCGCCACGGTGCCGGTGGCGTGGCTGGAGTCGAACGAGCCGAGCTACCTGCTCTACACCTCGGGCACCACCGGCAAGCCCAAGGGCGTGCAGCGCGACACCGGCGGCTACGCGGTGGCGATGGCGATGTCGGTCCGCTGCATCTTCGACATCGCGCCGGGGCAGGTGATGTTCTCCACCTCCGACGTGGGCTGGGCGGTGGGGCATTCCTACAACGTCTACGGCCCGCTGATCGGCGGCGCCACCTCGCTGCTGTACGAAGGCCTGCCCACGCGGCCCGATCCCGGCGTGTGGTGGGGGCTGTGCGAAAAGTACGGCGTGCGCAGCATGTTCTCCTCGCCCACCGCGATCCGCGTGCTGAAGAAGCAGGACGCCAGCTTCCTGCACGCGCACGACCTGTCGCAGCTGAAGTGGCTGTTCCTCGCCGGCGAACCGCTGGACGAACCCACCTCGCAGTGGATCAACGCCGAGCTGGGCGTGCCGGTGGTCGACAACTACTGGCAGACCGAAACCGGCTGGCCCGTGATCACCCTGATGCCGGGGCTGGACATGAAGCCGGCCAAGCTCGGCTCGCCCGGCCTGCCGGCGCCCGGCTACAAGATGAAGGTGATCGACGAGAACAGCGGCCGCGAGGTGCCGCCGGGCGAGAAGGGCGTGCTGGTGCTGGAGCCGCCGCTGCCGCCGGGTTGCCTGAGCACGATCTGGCGCGACGACGACCGCTACGTGCACAGCTACTTCAGCCACTTCCGCGAGCTGCTGTACAGCTCGCTGGACTGGGCGATCCGCGACGCCGACGGCTACACCTTCATCCTCGGCCGCACCGACGACGTGATCAACGTGGCCGGGCATCGCCTCGGCACGCGCGAGATCGAGGAATCCGTGGCCGGCCACCCGGCGGTGGCCGAGGCGGCGGTGATCGGCGTGCACGACGACCTCAAGGGCCAGGTGCCGGTGGTGTTCGCCACGCTGAAGCAGGACGCCGGCAGCGACGCCGCGCACATCGCGCACGGCATGCAGCAGTGCGTGGTGGACCAGCTCGGCAGCGTGGCGAAACCGGCACGGGTGTACGTGGTGGGCGCGCTGCCCAAGACCCGCTCGGGCAAGCTGCTGCGGCGCTCGCTGCAGGCGCTGGCCGAGCACCGCGATCCCGGCGACCTGTCCACGCTGGACGACCCCGCGGCGCTGGAGGAGATCCGCAAGGCGCTGGAGCGGGGGCCGGATGAGGGGAGTTGACGCTGAGTCATCCGGGTAACCGCTGGCCTGCATGGGAGAATCCCTCTCCCTTCGGGAGAGGGTGCCGACCTGCAGGCGCTGAGGCGCCTGCGGAACAGCGAAGCTGGCCCCGGAGGGGTGAGCGCCAAGGATGGCGCGAATCCAGGCGGGTGAGGGTTCGGGCGGAGCGTAATGTTTCGCTTCGCCCGAACCCTCACCCCAACCCCTCTCCCGGAGGGAGAGGGGCTTGGTCAAGAGCCTTACGCCGAGGCAGTCTCCGCCGCCGCCGCCGCCGCCGGCGCCGACGTGCGGATCAGATGATCGAACGCGCCCAGTGCTGCGGTGGCGCCCGCGCCCATCGCGATCACGATCTGCTTGTACGGCACCGTGGTGGCGTCGCCGGCGGCGAACACGCCTGGCAGCGAGGTCGCTCCACGGGCGTCGATCGCGATTTCGCCGCGCGGGCTGAGCTCCAGCGTGCCCTGCAGCCACTCGGTGTTCGGCAGCAGGCCGATCTGCACGAAGATGCCTTCCAGTTCCAGGCTGTGCATCAGGCCGTCGTTGCGGTCCTTGTAGACGAGGCCGCTGACCTTCTGGCCGTCGCCCAGCACCTCGGTGGTCTGCGCGCCGACGATCACGTCCACGTTCGGCAGGCTGCGCAGCTTGCGCTGCAGCACCTCGTCGGCGCGCAGTCGGTGGTCGAATTCGATCAGGGTGACGTGGGCGACGACGCCGGCAAGGTCGATCGCCGCCTCCACGCCGGAGTTGCCGCCGCCGATCACCGCCACGCGCTTGCCCTTGAACAGCGGGCCGTCGCAGTGCGGGCAGTAGGCCACGCCCTTGTTGCGGTAGTCGTTCTCGCCGGGCACGCCCATCTGCCGCCAGCGCGCGCCGGTGGCGAGCACCACCGACTTCGCCTTGAGGCGGGCGCCGTTTTCCAGCTCCACCTCGATCAAGCCGCTGGCCGATGCGTCGGCGGGAATCAGTTTCGTGGCGCGCTGCAGGTTCATGATGTCCACGTCGTAGTCGCGCACGTGCTGCTCCAGCGCGGCGCCGAGTTTCGGGCCCTCGGTGTAGGGCACGGAGATGAAGTTCTCGATCGCCATGGTGTCCAGCACCTGGCCGCCGAAACGCTCGGCCGCCACGCCGGTGCGGATGCCCTTGCGCGCGGCATAGATCGCCGCCGCGGCGCCGGCCGGTCCGCCGCCCACCACCAGCACGTCGAACGGCGCCTTGCCCTTGATCTGCTCGGCGGCGCGCGCGGCGGCGCCGGTGTCGAGCTTCGCCACGATCTGCTCCAGGCTCATGCGGCCCTGGTCGAACAGCGTGCCGTTCAAGTACACGGTGGGCACCGACATGATCTGGCGCGCGGCCACTTCGTCCGGGTACAGCGCGCCGTCGATGGCGACGTGGTGGATGTTCGGGTTCAGCACGCTCATCAGGTTGAGCGCCTGCACCACGTCCGGGCAGTTCTGGCAGGACAGCGAGAAGTAGGTCTCGAAACGGAACTCGCCATCCAGCGCCTGCACCTGCGCGATGGTCTCGGCTGCGGCCTTGGACGGATGCCCGCCCACCTGCAGCAGTGCCAGCACCAGCGAGGTGAACTCGTGGCCGAGCGGAATGCCGGCGAAGCGCACGGCGATGTCGGTGCCGATGCGGTGGATCGCGAACGACGGCTTGCGCGGTTCGCTGTCGTCGCGGCGCAGGCTGATCTTGTCGCTCAGCGCGGCGATCTCGTGCAGCAGTTCGTCCAGCTCGCGCGACTTCGCGCTGTCGTCCAGCGCGGCGACGAGTTCGATCGGCTGGGTGAGTTTTTCCAGGTAGCCCGCGAGCTGGGCCTTGATGGCGGCGTCGAGCATGGTGAGCGCTCCGGCAGGAATGGAGGAGGGAGGGGGAGGCTTGTGGCAGCGGCCGGCGCCGCAGGGGAGGAAGGCTGCCGGGAGGGGGAGCGGCACAGCGCAGGCCGCTGGCACAAGCATCCTCGAAGGGAACCGGGCGGCGGGCGCCCGGTTCCGGTACGGCGGTGTCGCGGTGGATCAGATCTTGCCGACGAGGTCGAGCGAGGGCGCCAGGGTCTTCTCGCCTTCGTGCCACTTGGCCGGGCACACCTCGCCCGGGTGGCTGGCGACGTACTGCGCGGCCTTCACCTTGCGCAGCAGCTCCTTGGCGTCGCGGCCGATGCCGCCGGCGGTGATCTCGACGATCTGGATCTTGCCCTGCGGGTCGATCACGAAGCTGCCGCGGTCGGCGAGGCCGGCGTCCTCGATCAGCACCTCGAAGTTGCGGCTGATCGCATGGGTTGGGTCGCCGACCATGGTGTAGCCGATCTTCTTCACCGCGTCGGAGGTGTCGTGCCACGCCTTGTGCGAGAAGTGCGTGTCGGTGGAGACGCTGTAGATCTCCACGCCCAGCTTCTGGAACTCGGCGTAATGGTCGGCAAGGTCCTCCAGCTCGGTCGGGCAGACGAAGGTGAAGTCGGCCGGGTAGAAGAACACCACCGACCACTTGCCCTTGAGGTCGGCCTCGGTCACTTCGACGAACTTGCCGGCCTTGAACGCCTGCGCCTTGAACGGCTTCACTTCGGTATTGATCAATGACATCTGCAGCCTCCGTTGTGGGTGATGGGTTGAATCGATGGGGTCAATTCTAGGGGGTGTACTGAATTGTTCAAATTGATTGTGGGGATGGATGCCATAGGACATGGCTATCGACGAAGGCGCCGCTGCCGCCTGCCGCGGCGAGGCCGTCAGCGCAGGCGTTCGGGCATCGTCCCGGCGTAGTCCGCGCGCGGACGGATCAGGCCGCCGGCTTCCTGCTGCTCCAGCGCGTGCGCCAGCCAGCCGGCCATGCGTCCGGCGGCGAACAGCGACAGCGCCGCCTCGGCGCCCTGGCCGTGCAGCAAGGCGATCGCGGCCAAGGCGAAATCCAGGTTGGGCGCGCGGCCGCAGCAGGCGTCGACGGCGTCGACGAGGCGCTGCACCCGCGCCGCGCCGGCCGGGCGCGGGTGCGACGACGCCAGCATGCGCAGCAGCAGCGTGGCGCGCGGGTCGCCGTCCGGGTACAGCGGGTGGCCGAAGCCGGGCAGTTCACCGCCGTGGCGCAGGCGTTCGCGCACGTGGGCGGGCAGGTCGCGCTCGCGCCATGCCTGGCGGATCAGCGCATGCGCGCGCGCCGCCGCGCCGCCGTGCCGCGGGCCGGACAGCGCGGCCAGGCCCGCGCAGACGGCGGCATGCAGGCTGGCGCCGGTGGAGGCGGCCACGCGGGTGGCGAAGGCCGAGGCGTTGAGCTCGTGGTCCGCGCACAGCACCAGCGCGCTGCGCAGCAAGGCCTGGGTGCGCGCGTCCGCGCAGTTCCAGGCGGCGGCCAACTGCCGATGGATCGGGCTGCGCTCCGGCTTGGCCGCGCACAGCAGGGCGGCCGTCTCGTGCAGCAGCCGCGCCGCGCCCTCGCGTTGCCGCAGCGGATCGGCGCCGTGCGCGTGCGGCGCGGACAGCCCCTGCAGCGGCAGCGCGGCCATGGTGCGTTCCAGCGGCGGCAGCTCGCGGCCCAGCAAGGCGCGCACCGCGGGCGACCAGCCGTTTGGTGCCGCGGCGGCGAACGGGTCGGCGTCGCCGCAGGCCCACAGCAGGCGCGCCACGTGCTCCAGCTCGGCGCCGGACTCGGCCAGCGCCAGAGCCGCCTGCCCGCGGTAGTAGTGGCCGTGCGGGCGGATCAGCGTGATCCGCGTCTCCAGCACCGGCAGGCCCCAGGTGAGGCTGTGCGCGGCGCCCTGCGCGGCGCCGCGGCCGGCCTGGCGCCGCTCGATCAGGCGCTCGATGTCCTCGGCCAGGTATTCGCGGCGGCGGCCGTCCGCGCCCGGGCGCGAATCGACCTTGCCGCGGCTGACGTAGGCATACAGCGTGGTCAGGCTGATGCCGAGTCTGGCGGCGGCGTCGTGGGCGGAGAGGTAGCCGGTCTGCATGCCGACATATTGATCGTATCGGTCAAGATTGATCAATATGTTTCGCGGGCGCAGAGTAGGCGGCATCCGATGCGTTGCGGCATGGCCTGCACGGCGCATCGCCTAAACTGTGCGTTTCGGAGAACCCGTATGCCCGTACTCGAATCCGCCGGCGCGCGCTTTCGCGCCGCCCTTGCCGCCGAAACCCCGCTGCAGGTGATCGGTGCGATCACCGCCTACGCCGGCCTGATGGCCAAGCGCGTGGGCTACAAGGCGCTGTACCTCTCCGGCGGCGGCGTGGCCGCGAACTCGCTGGGCATGCCCGACCTCGGCATCTCCACCATGGAAGACGTGCTGATCGACGCGCGCCGCATCGTCGACGCCACCGGCATGCCGCTCTTGGTCGACATCGACACCGGCTGGGGCGGCGCCTTCAACATCGCGCGCACCATCAGGAATTTCGAGCGTATCGGCGTGGCCGCCGTGCACATCGAGGACCAGGTGGGCCAGAAGCGCTGCGGCCACCGCCCCGGCAAGGAAGTGGTGCCGAAGGAGGAGATGGTCGACCGCGTGAAGGCCGCGGTGGACGCCAAGACCGACCGCGATTTCGTGGTGATGGCGCGCACCGACGCCGCCGCGAACGAAGGCCTCGACGCCGCCATCGACCGCGCCTGCGCCTACGTCGAGGCCGGCGCCGACATGATCTTCCCCGAGGCGATGAAGTCGCTGGACGACTATCGCAAGTTCAAGGCTGCGGTGAAGGTGCCGATCCTCGCCAACCTCACCGAGTTCGGCTCCACGCCGTTCTTCACCACCGAGGAACTCAAGAGCGCGGGCGTGGACATCGCGCTGTACTGCTGCGGCGCCTACCGCGCCATGAACAAGGCGGCGCTGGGCTTCTACGAAACCGTGCGCCGCGAAGGCACCCAGAAAAACATCATCGACCGGCTGCAGACCCGCGAGGAGCTGTACGACTTCCTCGGCTACCACGCCTACGAGGACAAGCTCGACACGCTGTTCGCCCGCAAGGGCTGACGCCGGCCATGTAGGAGCGCACCCTGTGCGCGAAAAGCGTTCGCGCACAGGGTGCGCTCCTACCGAGATACATCGTTCCACCGTTCGATATCCCTGCATCACAGGAGACACCCGATGAGCGAGCAAGTCCTTCCCAAGGCCAAGAAATCGGTCGCCCTGTCCGGCGTGGCCGCCGGCAACACCGCGCTGTGCACGGTGGGCCGCAGCGGCAACGACCTGCATTACCGCGGCTACGACATCCACGACCTGGCCACCAAGGGCTGCTTCGAGGAAGTGGCTTACCTCTTGGTGCACGGCGTGCTGCCGACCTGGACCGAGCTGCAGAACTACAAGGCCAGGCTGAAGCGCCTGCGCGGCCTGCCGGCGCCGGTGAAGGCGGCGATGGAGCTGCTGCCGGCCGCCACCCATCCGATGGACGTGCTGCGCACCGGCTGCTCGGTGCTGGGCACGGTGCTGCCGGAGAAGGACGACCACAACGTCACCGGCGCGCGCGAGATCGCCGACCGCCTGATGGCGAGCTTCGGCTCGATGCTGCTGTACTGGTACCATTTCAGCCACAACGGCAAGCGCGTCGAGACCGAAACCGACGACGACTCCATCGCCGCGCACTTCCTGCACGTGCTGCACGGCAAGAAGCCCAGCGAGCTGCATGCGAACGCGCTGGACAAGTCGCTGGTGCTGTACGCCGAGCACGAGTTCAACGCCAGCACCTTCACCGCCCGCGTGATCGCCGGCACCGGCTCGGACATGTACTCCGCCCTCACCGGCGCGATCGGCGCGCTGCGCGGCCCCAAGCACGGCGGCGCGAACGAGGTGGCGATGGAGATCATCTCGCGCTACCGCAACGCGAACGAGGCCGAGGCCGACATCCGCGCCCGCGTCGAGCGCAAGGAAATCGTGATCGGCTTCGGCCACCCGGTCTACACCGTGGCCGATCCGCGCAACGTCATCATCAAGGAAATCTCGCGCAAGCTCTGCGCCGAGGGCGGCAACCCGACCCTGTTCGACGTCTCCGAGCGCATCGAGAAGGTGATGTGGGAAATCAAGAAGATGTTCCCCAACCTCGACTGGTACTCGGCCAGCACCTACCACATGATGGGCGTGCCCACCGCGATGTTCACGCCGCTGTTCGTGATCGCGCGCACCTCCGGCTGGAGCGCGCACGTGATCGAGCAGCGCCAGGACGGCAAGA
Organism: Rhodanobacter denitrificans; assembly: GCA_017848855.1. GTDB lineage: Bacteria > Pseudomonadota > Gammaproteobacteria > Xanthomonadales > Rhodanobacteraceae > Rhodanobacter_A > Rhodanobacter_A denitrificans_B. The sequence continues at coordinate 18,612 of JAFIHF010000026.1, forward strand.
TCATCCGCCCCAGCGCGAACTACACCGGTCCGGAAGACCTCGCCTACGTGCCGATCGACAAGCGCTGAGGCGCCGGGGATCCGAAACCGCAAGGGAGCCGCAAGGCTCCCTTTTTAGTGGACATGACGCCCTCCCCGTGCCGGTGGCGCATGCGGCCGTTACAGGTGTTGCAAACCTGATACAGCCCCCGCATCGCGGGTCGTGCGGCGAAAAGCCCGGTGCCGACGCGATCGGGCGGGCTTCGGGGATTTCCGCCTGTCGCCGGCTGTAACGGAATTGGAACAGTGCATGCGGCGGCCGATGCCGAATCGTTGCTGCAGTAATCGCCAAGTTATTGATCGGCAACGATTTGATCGGGATTGTTCGGCTGGCATTTCCTTTGCTGGTCCAGCTTGCTGCACACGCGAGACTAGGCGGGATAGCCCAAGTCCACCAGGGGATTCCCGAACAGATCCGCAACCCGACGCATGCCGGAACGTGGCGGTGTGGTCTGGCGCTGCAGGCAACCGGTTCCGGCCTCCGCCGGAATTGACGATGCAAAGCCTGATCAGGCTTTCCCAAGGAGAACGAATCATGCGCAAGACACTCATCGTTACCGCCATCTGCCTGGGCCTGGGCTTCAGCTTCTCGGCCGTGGCCGGCTCCGACAATCAAAACAACTCCGGCGGCACCAACGCACAGGACAACGCCTTGGCCTTGGCGTTGCAGAACGTGGCCAACACGGCCAACTCCCACAACACGAGCAACTCGTACAACCCCTCGACCAATTACGTCGTGGCGAACAGCGTGCTGAACGGCTCGGTGTCGGGTGTCGGCGTCTCCGGCATCGGCAACAACGCGATGAACGCCAGTGACGCCAGCGGCGGCGCCGGCGGTATCGGCCTGGGCGTGGGCGCCACCTCCGCTCCGGGCGGCCACGGCGGCAATGCGCACAGCTACAGCGGCGATGGCGGCGGTGCCCTCGGCCTGAGTGCCGCGCTGGGCGGGTCCAGCATGGCCAGCGCCGACCATCACTCCGGCAACGCGAGCAGCGGCAATGTCTCGCCGAGCAGCGGCAGTGCATCGGCCAATGGCGGCAGCAGCGGCGGTAGCGGCAGCACCGGCGGTGCGGGCGGCAACGGCGGCTCGGGCGGCTCGGGCTCCGGCACGGGTGGGGTGGGCGGCAATGGCGGGACGGCCTCGGCGAGTGCGGGCAGCTTCGACATGGCCAACCAGATGAGCGGCACGGCCCAGAGTGCGGCCGGCATCGCGGTGATCGCGCAGAACAGTGGCGCCGCCTCGCTGCTGCAGCAGAGCGTGAACGTGCAGGCCAACCTCACGGTTCATTGATGGAACCTCCCGCGGTGGAGCGCCTGCGCTCCACCGCGGTTTTGCGGCGGCTGCGTGCCGGGATGCCGGGTGCCGGGGAAGGCACGGGGCATCGTTCGCGGCAGGCGGTCGCGGCGGGAGTAAGAACCATGCAAACGTTCCGAATCGGTTCGGGCTGCCTGCTGCTTTGCCTTGCGGCCTTCGGCGTGTCGGCGGCGGAAGCGCCCAAGCCAGCCGCGCCCGCATCCCGGGCGGCTGCCGCGGCGCCGGCACAACCCACCTATGTCGCCGGCCTTGGCGCCAGCGTGAGCGGTTCCGCCCTCGCGCAGCTGCGCGGCGGCACCCAGGTGACCGAAACCATGACGCTCACCGGCTCGGTGGACCACAACACCGACAACCAGGTGGTGACCGGATCCAACCTGATCGACGGCAACGCATTCAGTGGCGCCGCCGGCGTGCCGATGGTGATCCAGAACTCCGGCAACAACGTGCTGATCCAGAACGCCACCATCGTCAACGTGCAGTTCCGGCCATGAAACATCGCCTGCTGCCGCTGCTGCTGGTCGCGCTGCTGCCGCTCGGAGCGGCGGCTGCGGCGACCATGTCGGTGCCCGGCCTGCAGGGCAACAGCTACACCATCCACCTCACCAGCCTGAAGGAAGCGCGCTTCCGCAACACGATCCGGCAGCAGTACGACTTCAGTTGCGGCTCGGCCGCGGTGGCCACCCTGCTGACCTACCAGTACGGCTATCCGGTCGACGAGCAGTGGGTGTTCGAGCAGATGTACGCGCACGGCGACCAGGCGAAGATCCGCAAGGAAGGCTTCTCGCTGCTGGATATCAAGCGCTTCCTGCAAACCAACGGCTTTGTGGCGGACGGGTTTCTCGTGCCGCTGGAGAAGCTGCAGCAGGAACACGTGCCGGCGATCGTGCTGATCAACGAAAAGGGCTACCACCATTTCGTGGTGATCAAGGGGCTCGCCTACGGCCGCGTGCTGGTGGGCGACCCGGCCCGCGGCACGCGTGCGATGGCGCTGGCGCAGTTCCGGCGCGAATGGACGAACGGGCTGCTGTTCGTGATCCACAACCGGCGCCTGCTGGCCGTGTTCAACAACCCCGACGACTGGCGCGCCGCGCCGCTGGCGCCGCTGGGCTCCGGCGTCAACCGCGCTGGCCTGGAAGGCATCACGCTGCCCAAACGCGGCCCCGGAGACATTTGAGCGCAAGGGAGTGATTTCGATGAAACGCGCACATGCGGATCTCGCGCTGCTGCTGTTGTTGGTCGCAGGGGCCCAGACTTGGCCTGGCCCGATACACGCGCAGGATGCAGCGCGCGCCGGCACAACGGTCGCGCCGTCGCCGGCCATCGCGGCGAGCGACGCGCAGTCCATGCCGTGGAAGGCCGTGAGCGACGCGCAACTGGATGCCATGCGCGGCGGCTTCGATTTCGGCAACGGGTTGCTGGCGTCGTTCGGCATCGAACGCGTGGTCTACATCAACGGCAACCTGGTCGCGCAGAGCAGCGTGAACATCCCGAACATCGCCAACATGACGGCGGCGCAGGCCAGCGCGCTGGCCACGGCCACCGGAAACGTCAGCGTGGTGCAGAACGGGGCGGGCAACTCGTTCGCGCCCGCCATGCTCGACCGCACGACGGCGGCGACGGTGATCCAGAACAGCCTGAACAACCAGGACATCAAGAGCCTCACCACGATCAACGCCTCGGTGAACAACCTGGGCCAGTTCAGCAGCAGCCGCCTGGCGGAGAGCCTGCAGTCGGCCTTGATCGGTTCGCTGGGGCACTGATGCCGGCGCCGGCGAAACGATGCGGCGCGGTCGCCTGACGACCAGACATCGGGACGGTATCCGCTTGCACGATGTTCAATTCACGGGGAAGGGTGATGGCAGCGAAATCATCGTGGCGAAGCAGATGTTCGGCGGGTTGTGCCGGCCTGGTGCTGCTTGGCGGCATGGCGACCGCGCGGGATGCCGTGGCGAGCGCGCTGGATGCCGCGCCCAGTCCGCCGCCGGATGCCGCAACGAACGCATGGGGCGAGGTGGCGCCGGATGCCGAGGCGAACCCTGCGGACGTCATCGCGAGTGCAGACGCCACGGCGAGTGCGCCGGACGACGCAACGAACGCGTGGGATGACGCGGCGAATGCGCCGGATGCCGCGACAGGCGCGCCGGATATCGCGGTAAGCGCTCCCGACGTCGCGATGAGTCTGCCGGGTGTCGCGGTGGATGCGCCGGATGTCGCGGTGAGCGCGCCGGATGCCGCACCGGCTCCGCAGAATGCCACGGCTCCGCAAACTGCCCCGGCAAGCGCGCCGGCTGCCGCCGCACCCGGGAAAAACGCCGCCAGCCCGAATGCCGCCGGCGCGAATGCTGCCGGCAACCCGCCCGCGCTGAGTGCGGACATGCGGCGCACGATCGAGGCGCAGGGCGAGCGGCTGGATGCGATGCGCAGCCAGATCGCCGCGCAGATCGCGCAGATCGACCAGATGAAACGCGAGCTGGCCGTGCAGGAGTCGCAATACCTCAACCTGCGCCATGCGGTCGGCATGGATGTGCCCGCCAGCCAGGCCGTGCTCGCCAGCCAGCGCGGTACCGGCGAGGGGGCGGCCGGCACGGGGGCAGCGACGCCGGCGGCGACCCAGCCGGGGACCGCCGCGGTCCAGGTCGCCGCGTCCACGAACCAGACGCCCAGCCAGCCCGTGCCGGTGGGGCAGGCGCCCGAACGCTCGTCCGCGCCGCCGGCGGTGGCGCCGATCTTCAGCCAGCCGGGCGTGCTCACGCCGGGCGGCAAGTTCGTCGTGGAGCCGTCCTACCAGTTCGGCTACTCGTCGGCCGACCGCGTGGACCTGATCGGCTACACGGTGATCCCGGCGATCCTGATCGGCCTGATCGACGCGCGCCAGGTCAAGACCACCACGCAGACCGCCGCGCTCGCCGTGCGCTACGGCATCACCAACCGGCTGGAACTGGAGCTGCGGGCGCCGTACCAGTACAACCACACGGATACGATCAGCCGCGAAATCTTCACCGGCAGCGCCGAGGACCGGGTGTTCTCGAGCAGCGGCCATGGCCTCGGCGACATCGAGGCCACGGCGCGCTACCAGATCAACGACGGCGGCGCCGACAAGCCGTATTACATCGGCTGGCTGCGCTTCAAATCGCGCACCGGCACCGATCCGTTCGAGGTGACCACCGATTGCGTCACCCGCTGCGTGCAGAACACCACCGGCACCGGCCTGCCGCTGCAGGTGCCCACGGGGTCGGGCTTCTATTCGCTGCAGCCGGGCGTGACCTGGCTGCTGCCGTCCGACCCGGTGGTGTTCTTCGGCAACGTCAGCTACCTGTACAACTTCGCGCGCCACAACGTCCGCCGGCATGTGCTGCAGGGCGGCACCGAGCCGCTGGGCACGGTCAAGGTCGGCAACGTGGTCGATGTCAGCGTGGGCATGGGCTTCGCCCTCAACGAGAAGGCGTCCATCAGCCTCGGTTACGACCAGAGCTTCGTCGGCACGACCAAGCAGAACGGGCACACCGTGGCCGGTTCGGCAAGGAGCGTGCTGGGCACCCTGCTGATCGGCGGCTCCTACCGGATGAGCGACAAGCGGACCTTGAACGTCGCCCTGGGCGTCGGCGTGACCCGCGACACGCCGGACGTCACCCTCACGGTGCGCGTGCCGATCACGCTCTGAGTCAGAGCCTGTTCACGCTCTCCGCATGGCCCGCGTTGCCTTGCCGTGGCCGTCAGGTGGTGGCGCGTGGCGCAGCGCCTGCCCGGCTGGCAGAGCCTGCCCCCGCGAAAGCGGGGGTCAAGCCGCGCGCTGCCGCATGGCGGCCACGGCTAGGCAACCCGAAGGGCCGGGGCTGTTTGCCCGCATGTCTGCGTCATCACTCAGTCGTGGACGGACGTCCACTCCTTCGTTCTTCCTTGACCTGCGTGCAAACAGCTCCCGGCGCGGGCCATGTGGAGATCGTGAGCAGGCTCTGTGCTCAGGCATCGGTACGGCGGCGCCGCAGCCACCAGCTTCCGCCGCAGATGCCGGCGACCAGCACGGCATCCAGCAGGTAGCCGGCCCAGCTGCGTGCGGCGAACCAGTGGTGCAGCAGCTGGTCGTGCGCGACCATGCGGCCGGCCGTCCAGGCGATCGCGCCGGCGCCGAGGTAGACGATGACCGGAAAGCGCTCGATCAGTTTCAGGATCAGGGTCGAGCCCCACACCACCAGCGGCACGCTGATCAGCAGGCCGAGTACCACCAGCAGCAAGTCGCCGTGCGATGCGCCGGCGATCGCCAGCACGTTGTCCGTGCCCATCAGCGCGTCGGCGACCACGATGATGCGCAGCGCCGACCAGAAATCCGCGGCGGCGGCGACCTCGTGCGGCGCGTCGTCCTGTTGCAGCAGCTTCCAGGCGATCGGCAGCAGCAACAAGCCGCCGATCAGCATCAGGCCCGGCAGCTCCAGCAGCCAGACCACCACGGCGGTGAGCGCGATGCGCACCATGACCGCGCCGAGGCTGCCCCAGAACACGGCTTTCTTCTGCAACCGGCGCGGCAGCCTGCGCGCGGCCAGCGCGATCACGATGGCGTTGTCGCCGGCCAGCACCAGGTCGAGCAGGACGATGGTGAGCAGGCCGGAGAGAAAGCTGCCGAGGGGTTCCATGCGAGGGTCCGGCGCGTCGAGGCGATGCAGCGACGGCGGGCGCGCGCAGACCCGTCGTCGCCGCAAAAGTCTCGTTCGCGGCATCGGCCGCCGCGGTGTCCGGAGCGAGGCATCGCTCGTGATGACGAACACCGCACGGATGCGTGGCTGCATCCGGAACTACTCCCCTTTGGGCGGTAGTACCGCCATTGTCGCGGCGGGCGGGGATGGGGTCAATTGCCCGATGAGCGCATACCGGAAGGCGGCCCGCGCCGGATAGAATGGGCGCTTTCCACGCCGCGAGATCCCGCCATGAGCGCCCACGACATCCGTTCCGCCGTTCGCCCCGATCCCGACCAGCCGATGGTCGACATCGCCAACTACGTGGCCGACTACCGGATCGAGTCGAAAGAAGCCTACGACACCGCGCGCTACATGCTGCTGGATTCGCTGGCCACCGCGATGATGGCGATGAAATTCCCCGAGTGCGTGAAGCACCTCGGCCCGTTGGTGCCGGGCGCCACCTTGCCGGGCGGCGCGCGCGTGCCGGGCACCAGCCACGAGCTCGACCCGGTGCAGGCGGCGTTCGCGATCGGCACGCAGATCCGCTGGCTGGACTTCAACGACACCTGGCTGGCCGCCGAGTGGGGCCATCCGTCCGACAACCTCGGCACCGTGCTCGCCGTGGGCGACTGGCTGGGCCGCAAGGCCGAGCGCGAAGGCGGCCAGGCGCCGACCGTGCGCGACGTGCTGGGCTACGCGATCAAGGCGCACGAGATCCAGGGCTGCTACGCGCTGCAGAACAGCTTCAACCGCGTGGGCCAGGACCACGTGATCCTGGTGCGCCTGGCCTCCACCGCAGTGGCCACGCACATGCTGGGCGGCGACAAGGAGCAGATCACCACCGCCGTCTCGCACAGCTGGATCGACAACGGCGCGCTGCGCACCTACCGCCATGCGCCGAACACCGGGCCGCGCAAGAGCTGGGCCGCGGGCGACGCCTGCCGCCGCGCGGTCACCCATGCGATCAACGCCGTGTACCGCGGCGTGGCGGGCTACCCGTCGGCGCTCAGCGCGAAGACCTGGGGCTTCTACGACGTGGCGTTCAAGGGCAAGGCGTTCGAGTTCGAGCGTCCGTTCGGCAGCTACGTGATGGAGAACGTGCTGTTCAAGATCAGCTTCCCCGCCGAGTTCCACGCGCAGACCGCGGTGGAGTGCGCGATGAAGCTGCACGCCGAGGTGGCCGGCAAGCTCGACCAGATCGACAAGGTGGTGATCGAGACCCAGGAAGCCGGCTGCCGCATCATCGACAAGACCGGCCCGCTGGCGAACTACGCCGACCGCGACCATTGCATCCAGTACATGGTGGCGGTGCCCTTGATCTTCGGCCGCCTGGTGGCCAGCGACTACAACGACGACGTCGCCGCCGACCCGCGCATCGACGCGCTGCGCAACAAGATGGCGGTGGTGGAGAACCCGCAGTTCACCAAGGACTACTTCGACCCCGACAAGCGCTACATCGGCAACTCGGTGCAGGTGTTCTTCAAGGACGGCAGCCACACCGAGAAGGTGTCCATCGATTACCCGATCGGCCACCGCAAGCGCCGCGCCGAGGGCATCCCGGTGCTGCTCAAGAAATTCGAGGCGGCCATGCGCGGCCACCTGCCGGCGCACAAGGTCAAGGCGATCCTGGAGGCCACCAGCGATCCGGCGAAGCTGGATGCGATGCCGATCCAGCAGTTCCTCGGCCTGTTCGCGCTCTGAACACGGTGTGGCGGCAAATCTTGTCGGAACCGCAGGGCTTAACAAACCGGCATCGTAAATTGTCACGATGCGCGGCTTGTGTTAGATTTGCGTAAAGCCGAATGTTCGGCCGAGTCGCGCAAGAAGTCGCCGCATCAGCAAGCCGGTGCGATTGTTTCAATTAACGAAAGGGAGAGACCTGATGAAACACAAGGGCCTTTATTTCATGGTTGCCCTGGCCTTGGGCGGCATCGGCGCCGCCCACGCGCAGGACAGCACGGCGGCGACCACGGGCAGCAGCGACAGCGCCGCCGCGCCGGCGTGGCCGAAGGGCTTCGACGATCGCTGGTACATCGCGCCGACCATCGGCGGCTACTACAACGACACCGACCGCAACACCAACAGCCGCCAGTTCTACTACGGCCTGGGCGTGGGCAAGTTCATTTCGTCCAATACCTCGGTGGACGTGTTCTTCGACCGCACCAAGCGCAAGATCGACCACCATGCCGGCAACTGGGCCAGCAACAACGTGGGCGCTGCCGTGCGTTACTACCTGGGCAGCACCGCGTGGCGTCCGTACCTGCTGGCGGGCGTGATGGGCAGCCACCACAAGAACCCGGCGGACAGCGGCTGGGCGCCGGCGGCCGAACTGGGTCTGGGCGTGGCGAAGGCCGTGACGGACAGCTCGGACGTGCGCGTGGAAGGCGGCTACCGCTACGACTGGGACAACAAGAGCCAGACCAACAAGAGCGGCTACGGCGACTGGTTCCTGGGCCTGAGCATCGTGTCGCGCTTCGGCGCGGTGCCGGCGGCTCCGGCCCCGGTGGAAGCGGCTCCGGCGCCGGCTCCGGCCCCG